>DATBZG010000025.1:0-8867 GCA_036513335.1 Solirubrobacteraceae bacterium
GGTCGAGACCGTGCTCATCGCAGCAGAGATCGCGGATGCGCTTGGCGATCTCGACCTTGCGCTCGGCTGTCTTTGCCATCCCGACCTCGTCGATCGTGAGCGCGATCAGCGCGGCGCCGTGGGCGAGCGCGACGGGCACGATGCGGTCGAGCTTGGCGCGCCCCGCCTCGAGGTTCACGGAGTTCACGATCGCGCGTCCGGGGATCTGCTCGAGCGCGCGTTCGATCACCTCCGGCTCGGTGGAGTCGATCTGAATCGGCGCGGGCTGCGTGAGCGAGACCTTCTTGGCGACGAGGCGCATCTGTTCGTCCTCGTCGGTGCGCTCGGTCAAAGCCACGCACAGGTCGAGCACGTGCGCGCCGCCGGTCACCTGGTCCTCGGCGATCTGCACGAGGCCGTCGTAGTCGTCGGCCAGCAGCAGCTCCTTGGCCTTGCGCGAGCCCTGCGAGTTGACGCGCTCCCCGACCATCGTCGGCGCGGGCTCCTGCGCGAGCGGCGTGGCGGCGATCATGGATGAGAGGTGCGGCGTGCGCGGTGCGGGACGGGGGGCGACCCGTCGTCCTGCGACGCGCTCGGCAATTGCGCGGATGTGCTCGGGCGTGGTGCCGCAGCAGCCGCCGACGACGCCGACGCTGTAGCGCTCGACGAACTCCTTCAGCGCCTCGGCGAGCGGCTCGGGCTTCTCGGGGAAGATCGTCTCGCCGTCGGGCCCCTGCAGCGGCAAGCCGGCGTTGGGGATGCACGCGACGGGCACGGGGCAGAACTCGCCGAGGAAGCGGATCGCGTCGCGCATGTCCTCGGGGCCGGTGGAGCAGTTCAGGCCGATCACGTCCACCCTCAGCGCCTCCAGGGTGGTGAGCACGGCGGAGATGTCGGTGCCGAGCAGCATCTTGCCGCCGTTGGGCAGCAGCGAGACGGAGGTGTGGATCGGCAGCGTACGCCCGGTGCTGTTGAAGGCGGCGCGCGCGCCGAAGACAGCGGCCTTGACCTCGAGGATGTCCTGCGCGGTCTCGATGATGATCAGGTCGGCGCCGCCATCGATCAGCCCCTCGGCCTGCTCGGTGAAGACCTCGACGAGCTCACCGAAGCGGATCTGCCCGAGCGAGGGGTCCTCGGAGGCCGGCAGGTAGCCGGTGGGCCCGATCGAGCCGGCGACATAGCGATGCTCGCCGGCGGCTTTGCGCGCGATTTCAGCGGCCTTGGTGTTGATCTCGACTGTGTAGTCGGCGAGGCCCCACTCGCCGAGCTTGATGCGCGAGCCCTGGAACGTATCCGTCTCCAGCACTTCCGCGCCGGCCTCGATCATTGAGGCGTGCACGCCCTCGATCACGTCCGGGCGGTTGAGCACGAGCGCCTCGTGGCACTTGCCCTGCAGGCCGCCATAGTCCTCGCTCGTAAGGTCGAACTGCTCGAGCGTGGCGCCCATGCCGCCGTCGTAGACGACGACGTGCTCGGAGATCGCTTTCAGGTAATTGCGCTCGCTCATCCAGGGAATGCTAGAGATCGGCGGCGCAAAGGCCGGACCGCGATCCTTGCGTCGCCGTGGTCCTTGCGCGCCGGTGGAAGGCGACTAGGGCAGAGCGAAGGAGAAACGCCCGATCGTCTCGAGCCCGCGGGACCCAAGGAAGCCGCCGAAGGGCTGGCCGCCGTAGAGCACCTCGCCGCGAACGACCCCGCGGCAGCGAAGCGGCTGCGGGACGAATTCGCTGAAGTGCAGGACCTGGCTGCGGGAGACATCCCGTTCGATCGACTGCCCCCACACGCCGCCGCGCCCGCAGGCCGAGGAACTCGGCCTGGTGACCTGGATGCCATACGCCGTGCTTGCGTTCGTGACGGCGATCGGGGCGGGGAACGTGACGCGAAGCTCGTATCCGCCGGGGACCTTGCGCTCCCTCAGCGCGACCGACGTGTGCAGCCCGCGTGGAACCTTGGGGAGCAGAGCGCGCGTGCGGGAGATGTGGCTCGTGCAATGCGGCGGTCCATGTGGCTGGCGGTCAAAGCCCGTCTGGCAGAGGTGACCGCCATAGCGGAAGAGGAGCCGCGAGACCACTTCTCCGCGCCCCGCCCCGATCGGGAAGCCGCCGAGCAGGCCGCTTTTGCCTCCGAGCGCGGGGGCGTTTTGCTGGAGCTTGGGTGGTACGCGAAGCACGACCAGGTAGGCCCCGAGGCGCCCGACGGTAGGGACGGTGTGCAGCCTGCCGTCAGTCATGTAGGAGACACTGACGGCATGGGGGCCGAGTACCCCGAACCCGATCAGCCGCTCATCGCCGGCCGGGCAGGGTCTGTGGTCGGAGGCCCGCGTGCCAAGCCAGGGGGGCACACATGAGCTGGCCTGGCTCTGGAGCGCCCCAGCTGCCGGCAGCCCGTCCTCGCTCATGATCGTCCAGACGCTCGGTGCGATGCACGCGTCGGGGTCGAGAGCCGTCGCGGGGATTTCGTGAAAGAGACCGTCGTCGTGGAACTGGCCGTCCTGCCCGAGCACCCCTAGGCGCCCGTCGAGCAGTCGCCCGATCTGCATGCAGAGCAGGTGGCGGCTGGTGCGCACTACCCGCATCCCCCACGGCAGGCCACCGCCCGGGTCGCGCACGGCGATTGCGAGTGGCTGCGCCGAAATGGGCAGCCCATCGGCCGCCGCCACGGGAATACCGATGCCGGTCGTCTTGGACGGGCGTTCGCGACCTGGCGGGTGGGACGCGCGCACAGGAGCACCGAAGCCGATCACCCCAGTTGCGGCGAGCGCCGCGGTGGCGAGCACTAGGGTCCCGAGGGCGATTGCCACCAGCAGCGGGCCACGACGTACACGTCCGACCTGGTGCATTCGACGGGTGGGCGGCGCGTCGAACAGCCCGCCGGCTGCGGCGACGAGCTGGTGCTTGCAGTCGTTGCGGAAGTCGCTCATGCGCTCGCTTGTCTCGCCTGTCGGAGGGTCGCGATCGCTCGGCTGACACGCTTGCGGATGACGGCGGGCGAGCACTGCAGTTGCATCGCGATGTCCGCATAGCCGCGTTCGTCGAGCACGCGCGCGCGCAGCGCGTCGAACTGATCCGACGGCAGCTCGTCGGCCAGACGCAAAAGCAGGTCGGTCTCGGCGGCCAGACTCAGGACGTGCTCGATGTCGTCGTCGTCGATCTGGATCGGCTCGAGCGCCAGCCGTTCACGCGCGGCGCTCTCGACGTGGCCGCGACGGTAGCTGTCGATCAGGGTGTTGCGTGCGATCGTCAGCAGCCATGGCGCGGCCGTGCCCTCGAGCTCCGGCGGGCTACTGGCGAGCGCAAGGAGCGCTGCGGCGAATGTCTCGGCCGTCAGGTCCATCGCCACCTCCGGGTCTCGAGTGCGCTTGAGCAGGAACGCGAGCACGAGCTCGTAGCGGCGCTCGTAGAGCGCCCCGAACGCCTCGCGCTCGCCGGCGATCGTGCGTTGGAGCAGCTCTCCGTCGCTGCTCGCCTCCACCGGTCCAGTCACTAAAGGCATTAACGATTCAGCGATCTGGTTTGTGACCACCACCTCCGATTCTCGCTCGGGCCTGGCCGCTCCACGGCTCAGGCGAACGCCGATACGGCACCCTTCGGGCAGCCCCGTTGCCCTTCTCGACCGGCATCGTGTAGCCACGATGGTGCGAGCTCCTAGATCAAGCGTCCAACTTCTGTTTGCGGCGATTCGAGAGGGTCCACACTGCGCGGCGACGCCAAGCTACAGGGGGTTGCACGATGACACTTCAGTTCGTCGAGACGGCCGTTGCAGACCGAGTCGAGCCAAGCAGGCAGGTCCTCTTGGAGCCGCCGTGGGATGCGCCCAGCACTGAGCTGAGGGTGACGCGCGGCGCCGGTTCCGGGCAGGCGCTGGTCGCCGTCGTCGGGCTCGGCTCGACAGGCCTGCCGAGCGCGCTCGCGCTGCGACGCGCGGGCTTCAAGGTGCTCGCCATCGACACGTCCTCCAGCCGGCTGAGCGAGATCCGCAGCGGTCGCGCTGAGCGCCTGGGAGTGGCCCGCCACGACCTGCAGCCGCACCTCGAGGACACGGACTTCGTGATCACCGACGAGCTCGCTGGGGCCGGCGCGGCGGACATGGTGCTGATCTGCGTGCCGAGCGACGTCGACGCACAGGGGCGCCCTAACGCAGAAGCGCTGAGGCGCGCCTGCGCGGCAGTTGTCCGCAACGCCCGCGTGGGGCAGACGTTCGTGCTCACCTCGACCACCTACGTCGGCAGCACCCGCGAGCTGCTCGTGCAACCGCTGGGCGAGCGCGGACTGTGCGTGGGGGAGGACGTGTTCGTCGCGTTCTCCCCCGAGCGCGTCGATCCGGGAGCCTCAGACCACGAGCCGCTGAGCACCACGCGCGTGGTGGGCGGTGTGACGGAGACGTGTTTCAGGCACGCGTCGGTGCTTCTGCGCCCGATCTGCCAGGACCTGCATCGTGTGTCCTCGCCGGCGGCGGCGGAGATGGTGCGGCTCTACGAGAGCACGTTCCGAGCGGTCAACATCGCGCTCGCCTTCGAGATGGCCGACGCCTGCCGCGCTGGGGCGCTCGACCCGATCGAGGTCACCGAAGCGGCGGCCAGCAAGCCGTTTGGCTTCATGGCGCACTACCCCTCTGCAGGCGTTGGCGGGCGGGGTGTCGGAGTTGATCCACATCACCTCACCGCTCCGCTGCGCGAGCGCGGCTTGCAGGTGACCCTGGCTGAGAACGCAACGCGCATTCTTGCTGACCGTCCCCACCGCGTGGCCACGCGCGCGCACGAGCTGCTGCTGCGCTCCGGTCGCCAGCTGCGCGAACTGCGCGTGCTGGTCGTGGGCGCCGCGTATAAGCCCGGCGTCGCCGACTGCACGAACGCACCGAGCGTCGAGATCATCTCGCGGCTGCTCGACGAGGGAGTCCACGTCGACTTCCACGACCCGCTCGTGAACGTGTTGCAGGTCGATGGCGAGGAGATCTACGGAGTCGACCCGGACCCGCGCCGCGACGCGTCCGGCTTCGGTCCCGAAGACTACGAGCTGGCGATCGTCGTCGGCCTGCAGCCCGGCTACGACTACGGCTGGCTCTCACGCTGCCCGCAGGTGCTCGACTGCACCTACCGCGAGCGCGCAGGCCGCCGCCACTTCCTCTTGTGAGGCGAACACCCTCTCAGGGCGGGAGCTTCTAGATCGGCGAGACGAAAGCCGCCGCATATCGACCCACGGCCGCCTGGCGGTCGTGGGTCGAGCGGGCGAGAGCTCACTTGATGAAGAGCATCTCCGAATACTTCGGCAGCGGCCAGAGGTCATCGGCGACGAGCTTCTCGAGGCGGTCGGCGACGTCGCGCACGTCGTCCATCGCAACGATCACCGTGTCGCGCATGTAGAGGGCCTCCTTCTGTGCGGAGTCCGACGGGTGGTTTTCGTCGAGGTTCGCGTCCTCCAGCTTGAGGATCGCGAAGTGCAGCTCCTTGACGAGCGGCTCAACCTCGCCCACGAGGTCGTCCAGGCCGGTGGCTTTCAGTTCGTTGAGGTACCTGATCGCCGCCGGCATCAGCATCGTGCGCGAGATCGACGCCGCGGTCTCGGCCTCGATGTTGAGGTTCATCACGTACTGCTCGGTGTACACGTCGTACCGTGCCTCGAGCTCGCGCTTGGAGAGGATTTTGTATTTCTTGAACGTGGCAACCGTCGATTTGTCGACGATCCACGGCAGCGCGTCGGGCGTCGTTTTGAGGTTCGCCAGTCCGCGCTTCTCGGCTTCTTTGTGCCACTCATCCGAGTAGCCGTCGCCGCCGAAAACGACCCGCTTGTTCTCCGCCCAGGACTCTTTGACGATCGCCGTGATCGCCTTCTCCAGCGTGGTAGAGCCCTTCAGGCGGGCCTTCAGCTTCTCGGCCAGGTCATCGACCGCCTCGGCGACGATCGTGTTCAGCACCGTGTTGGGGAACGCGGGAGCGGCGGTTGAGCCGAGCGCCCGGAACTCGAACTTGTTCCCGGTGAAGGCGAACGGGCTCGTGCGGTTGCGGTCTGCGCCGTGGAGCGGCAGCGGCGGTAGCACCGGTGTGCCCAGGCCCAGGAACGAGCCTGGTTTCGACGGCTGTACTTTGCCCGCCTCGATCGCCGTGAACACCTTTTCGAGGTCGGTGCCCAGGAAGATCGAGATGATCGCCGGCGGAGCCTCGTTCGCCCCGAGACGGTGATCCTGGCCGGCGCTGGCGATCGAGGCCCTAAGCAACTCCTGGTGAGTGTTCACCGCCTGGATCACGGCCGTGCAGAAGAACAGGAACGAGAGGTTCTCCGACGGCGTGTCGCCCGGCTCGAGCAGGTTGGCGCCGGTGTCGGTGCCCATTGACCAGTTGTTGTGCTTGCCCGAGCCGTTCACGCCGGCGAACGGCTTCTCGTGCAGCAGGCAGACGAGGCCGTAGCGGCGGGCCGTGTTCTGCAGGATCTGCATCGTGATCATCTGGTGGTCGGAGCCGACGTTGGAGTTCTCGAAGATCGGCGCGACCTCGAACTGGTTGGGAGCAACCTCGTTGTGGCGCGTCTTGATCGGCACGCCGAGCTTTGCCAGCTCCAGCTCTACCTCGAGCATGTATGCGAGCACACGCTCGGGGATCGACCCGAAGTAGTGGTCGTCGAGCTCGTGGCCCTTGGGCGGTTTGGCGCCAAACAGCGTGCGCCCCGTCGTGAGCAGGTCGGGACGTTCGAAGAAGTACTGCTCGTCGATCAGGAAGTACTCCTGCTCGCAGCCGGTCGTCGTGAACACGTGCTTGGCGTCATGGATGTCCAGCAGATCGAGTGCGTTTACCGCGGCGCCTGAAAGCGCGTCCATCGAGCGCAGCAGCGGGATCTTGTTGTCGAGTGCCTCGCCGGTCCAGGATGTGAACGCCGTCGGGATACACAGCAGCGTCCCGTTCGGGTTCTCCAGGACGAAAGCGGGGGAGGTCGGATCCCACGCGGTGTAGCCGCGGGCCTCGAACGTCGCGCGGATTCCGCCGCTGGGGAAGGAGGAGGCGTCGGGCTCGCCCTGGATCAGCTCCTTGCCGGAGAACTCGGCGATCGCGTTGCCCTCGCCGTCGGGGCCGTAGAAGGAGTCATGCTTCTCTGCCGTCGAGCCGGTCAGCGGCTGGAACCAGTGCGTGTAGTGCGTGGCGCCTTTCTCCATCGCCCATTCCTTCATCGCCTGGGCGACCTGGTCGGCGATCGTGGCGTCGAGCGCCTCACCGCGCACGAACGTCCGCTGCAGCGCCTTGTAGACCTGCTTAGACAGGCGGTGGCGCTGAACGGAGGCCGAGAAGACGTTGGCCCCGAACACCTGGTTGCTCTGGAGGGTCAGGTCGGATGACCCGAGGGCGGAGCCGTTGGCGCTCCACTGCGCGGCGGTGACGTTTTGCTGACGGGTCCTGGGCATGAGTAGGGTCGAATCCTCCTGGAGAAAGGGGCGGGGTGCACTAGCTCCGAAGAGCGCAAAGCCGAAGGCAATCGTAGTGCCAAGGCCGCGTAACGTGATCACCTAATGGCGAAACCGAAGGCGGGAGCTTTCGACAGCGGGCCAAACGCGCGCGGGGCGCGGACGCGACTACGGGCTGGCGGGGAAGGCGCCGGTTTCCACGCGCCCGGTGCTGGGGTTCACGTGGTTGAGCGCCGGCGCCGATTTGATCTCCACGGCGAACTGCCCCTGCACCGGGGCGCCCGAAGCCAGGCGCGCCTTGGCGTTGCCCGCGAGCCCTGCGGCGACCGAGTAGTGGACGGTGTAGGACCCCGCCTTCACCGGCGTCACCTCCCAGTTGAAGTCGCGCGTCTTGCCGGGCGCCAGCGCGCCCAGCGCCCAGGTGTTCACATAGGCCGTCTGGCCACCTCCCGGAAGGCTGACTTCCTGGCTTTCCACCGGCGCCTTGGCGATCGCGCCGGGGCCGCGTTCGACCACCCAGATGGGACGCCTGCCGGCGGCCAGTTCCGCGTAGTCGGAGTCGTAGTCGAAGGAGTCGACCGTGACGGCCACGCTGGGCACCGTGTGCGTGCCCGTGTTCTCGACAGCCAACTCGAAGCTCGTGGGACGCGCGATCGACTGCTTCGTCGGGAAGCTCGCATGCACGACCTTCATCGTGAACGTGCCCGTGGGTTCTCCCGCGGTTGCCTTGCTGCCGCCGCCGCACCCCGCGACGAGCAGCGCGACCGCTGCGGCGGGCAGCATCAGCGCGCGGCCGCGAGCGCGACGCGAGACACCACCAAACCCAATGCGCATCCCCCTCACGATCCGGCCACGATACCAGCGGGGGTGGCGCTCCGTCACCGTCTGAACGGGCGTCGTGGACGGCCGGCTGTTGGCGTACGCGGGGTTCATCGCGTAGAGTTGCCCGAGCACTGATCGCGATCGGAGGAGGGGCCGGGCAGATGGTTCGCAGCGCCGCCGAGCGGGTGTCCGTCCCGCTGAGGCATGTGCTCGAGGAATTCGGGGACATGATGATCCTCACTGGGAGGACGATCTGGTCTGCCCTGCGTCCGCCGTACCCCTACGGGGGTGAGCTCGTCTCGCAGTTCCTGTTCACGCTGCGCCTCGTCTGGTTCCCGCTACTCGTCTCTACCATCGCGATCGACTACGGCGCGCCCGGTCTGCAAGCCGCCGGCTTCTTGAGGTTGCTCGGTGCGTTGGATCGTTTGGGTGGGTTTTTCGTGATCGAGGCGATCCGGGAAATCGGGCCGTTCATCACGGCGATCGTCGTCGCCGGCGTCGCGGGTACCGCGATCACTGCCGATCTGGGTGCGCGCAAGGTGCGTGAGGAGCTCGACGCGCTGCAGGTGTTGGGTGTGGACCCGGTCAAGAACCTCGTCGTCCCGCGCTTTCTGGCGTTGATGGTCGTCACTGGCTTGTTCGACATCTACGCGTTGCTGTTCGGGATCTACGGCGGGATC
>DATBZG010000026.1:0-4560 GCA_036513335.1 Solirubrobacteraceae bacterium
CAGGCCGCGATCGAGGGTTTCGGCATGCCGCTCGCCGACGCACTCGCGCTCGAGGCGAAGGCCGGCCCGGAGGTATTCGAGGACGGGGCGCGCGGCGCCGAACGCTTCGCAGCGGGCGAGGGACGCGGAGGAGCGGGCGCCGGGGCGTGATTCCGGCCCTGCTCGTGAGGCCTGACCGCGCCCTGACGGGCGCTGTGGCTCAGATGCTGCCGCGCGGCACGATCCAGCATGTGGACTGACCCGTGATCGCAGCGATGCGGTCGAAGTCATCGTCGTAATGCAGAAGCTCCACCCCGGCGGACTCGGCGGCTGCTGCGATCAGCAGGTCGGCATGCCCAACGCTGCGTTGGTGGGCACCGCCCTGGTGGGCCAGCTCGCGGTAGACGTCGATTGCGCGTGCCCACTCCAGCGCAGCGATCGGAAATTGCGGGAGCTCGCCCATCTCCAATCTGCGCTCGTCGAACTCGCGGCCGTTGCGAGCGCTCTGCAACAGCTCCAGCGTGACTATCGGGCAAGTGCCGATCTCCCCACTGACCGTCTTCAGGTCGAACGGCCCGCGCAGCTCGGGCACGCGACGCGACAAGTGCCATGCGGTCGTGTCAGCCAGTTGTCGCATCGTCTTGTGCGAGTCGTCCCCACGGCTTAGTTTCAACGCGCGAGCGGCGCATCTCCTTGATGCTCTCCAACGTGAGTCCCTCCAGCTCCCATTCGCCAAGCCGTTTCAAGCGCTCACGGCGAACCACGTCCCGCAGCGCGTCGTGCACCGTGTCGGTCGTGTTCTTGCTCTTGAGCACCTCGCGTGCCTCAGAGACGAGCTCCGTGTCCAGGTTGATGGTCGTTCTTCTCACCATTGTCACCCTCTCGTACATACGCTTGAAGATCAATAGCCATACGAAAATTGTATCGATGTGTGCACAAAGTCGTCACAGTTTGGGCACACTTGTGTGCAGCATCTCGACGACTCTCTCAGAGACCCGCGCGGCGACGGAAACGCCTGGCCACGAGCCCCCGCCGCAGGGTATGCTCGCTTAGGCAATGTCGTACTTCGTCACAGGAGCAACCGGCTTCATCGGCAAGCGCCTGGTCGAGCAGCTGCTCGCGAACCGCCAGGGCGACGTGTACGTGCTCGTCCGCCAGAACTCCACCGGCAGGCTCGAGGATCTCGTCGAGCGCTGGAGCATGGTCGTCGGGGCGTCCGCCGCCGAGCGCGTGCATCCTGTGATCGGCGATCTGCGCCGCCCGTTGCTCGGCGTCGAGAAGGAGCAGGTGGCCGAGCTCCGCGGGAAGATCGACCACTTCTTCCACCTCGCCGCCGTCTACGACATGACGGCGCCGGCCGAGCGCAACACCGCGGTCAACGTCGGCGGCACCACCCACGCCGTCGAACTGGCGCGCGCAGTCGATGCCAAGTCTCTGCACCACGTCTCCTCGATCGCCGTCGCCGGGACCTACAAGGGCGTGTTCGCAGAGGACATGTTCGAAGAGGGCCAGCGCCTGCCCTCCCCCTATCACCGCACGAAGTTCGAGTCCGAGCGGATCGTGCGAGAGCAGCCATACGTGCCCTGGCGCGTATATCGACCCGGGATCGTGGTCGGCGACTCGATCACGGGCGAGATGGACAAGATCGATGGCCCCTACTACTTCTTCAAAGCGATCCAGCGTCTGCGCCAATTGCTGCCCGAGTGGGTGCCGCTCGTCGGACTCGACCTCGGCTACACGAACATCGTCCCCGTCGACTGGGTTGCGGGCGCGCTCGAGCAGATCGCCCACGAGCCCGACCTCGACGGCCGCGCCTTCCACCTCACCGACCCGCGCCCGCAGCGCGTCGAAGACGTGATCAACGAGCTCGCCGCCGTCGCACACGCGCCGCGCTTCGCCGTGACCATCGACAAACGGCTCACCGACCCGCTGCCGAAGTGGCCGCTGAAGCTCGCACTCGCGCTGCCGCCGCTGCGCCAGGCGCGCAACCTCGCGCTGCGCGATCTCGGCATCCCGTCGGAGGTGCTCTCGCACATGGAGCTCGTTCCCCGCTTCGACACCCACGAGACAGCCCGCGCGCTCGCCGGCTCGCCGCTGGAGCAGCCACCGGCGATGCGGTCCTATCTCCCTCTCCTGTGGGACTACTGGGATCGTGAGATGGACCCGGGCCTGCGTCAGGGCGGCTCGCTGAAGGAGGCCCTCGACGGCAAGCACGTGATGATCACCGGAGCCTCCTCCGGGATCGGGCGCTCGGCTGCCGTGAAGATCGCCGCAGCCGGCGGCGTGCCCCTGCTCGTGGCGCGCAACGTCGACAAGCTCGAGGAGGTGCGCGCGGAGATCGTCGCCGCTGGCGGCACCGCCTACGTGTACGCGGCGGACATCTCCGACATGGACTCAATCGAACGACTGCTGGAGCGGGTCCTCGCAGATCATCGCAACGTGGACATGCTCGTGAACAACGCCGGACGCTCGATCCGTCGCTCGATCGCACTCAGCTACGACCGCTTCCACGACTTCGAACGCACGATGCAGCTCAACTACTTCGGCGCCGTGAAGCTGATCATCGGCCTGCTGCCGCACATGCGCGAGCGCGGCTCCGGGCACATCGTCAACGTCTCCTCGATCGGCGTGCAGGCGAACCCGCCGCGGTTCTCCGCCTACGTCGCCTCCAAGGCCGCGCTGGACGCCTTCTCACGGGTCGTCGCCTCTGAGGTGATCGGCGACGGCGTCACCTTCACGACGATCCACATGCCGCTCGTACGCACGCCGATGATCGCGCCGACGAAAATGTACGATGCCTTCCCCACGCTCTCCCCCGAAGAGGCCGCGGACATGATCTGTGAGGCATTGCGTGCGCGGCCCAAGGAGATGGGGACCTGGATGGGCAAGTTCGGCGAGGTCGCCTACACGCTCTCCCCGAGCGCCGTCGACCGGCTGCTGCACCTGGCCTACCGCGTGTTCCCCGACTCCGCAGCGTCCAAGGGCCACGCTGAAGTCGAGGAACACGTCTCGTTCGAGCAGATCGCGATGGCGACGCTCACGCGCGGCGTGCACTGGTAAGCAGTCCGGCAGCGTGGCTCGCCGCGAGCGAGGTACCGGCGGACGCCGTCTTGACATGATCAGGGCGTGAGCGCAACAGCAGCGATCGAGGTCAACGCCCTGCGCAAGAGCTACGGCGGCTACGAAGCCGTGCGTGGCATCGACATCTCCGTCGAGCGCGGCGAGGTGTTCGGGCTGCTCGGGCCCAACGGCGCCGGCAAGACGACCACCGTTGAGATCCTCGAGGGCTACCGCGCCCGCACCAGCGGCGAGGTCTCCGTCCTCGGCCACGACCCCGCTGAGCGCTCGATCGAGCTCCGTCGGCGCATCGGGATCGTGTTGCAGTCCGGCGGTATCTACAGCCACATCACCCCGCGCGAGGCGCTCACGCACTGGGCGAGCTTCTACCCCCACCCCCGCGCCGTCGAGGAGGTGCTGGAGCTTGCCGGTCTGCAGGAGAAGGCGGATGAGCGCAGCCGCAAGCTCTCCGGCGGCCAGCTGCGCCGGCTGGACTTCGCACTGGCGCTCGTCGGCGATCCGGAGCTGATCTTCCTCGACGAGCCCACCACCGGCTTCGATCCCGAGGCACGCCGCGCGGCCTGGGAGACGGTGCGCTCGCTGCGCGACCTCGGCAAGACGATCCTGCTGACGACGCACTACCTGGAGGAGGCGCAGGCGCTGGCCGACCGCGTGGCGATCGTCCAGGATGGCCGCGTACTCGCGATCGGCCCGCCGCGCGAGCTGGGCGTGGGCGCATCGCACTACCGCGTCAGCTACCGCGACGCTTCCGGCGAGCTCGTCGAGCGCGAGACCGATGACCCGACCGCACTGCTGCACGAGCTCACCGGCGAGGCCCTGGCCGAGGGCACGCGCCTGGAGGAGCTGTCCGTGGCGCGGCCCACGCTCGAGGACGTTTACCTGGAGCTGACCGCCGCATCCTCCGGGGACCGGGATGCCTGAGACGCTCGTGGAGGACCGTCAGCAGGCGGCGTCCTCCACGCAGGCGCCTGGTGGCGTGAACCCCGCCGTGCTCGCCTGGCGCCAGTACAGACTCGAGCGCAAGATGTTCTGGCGCAATCCCAGCGCCGCCTTCTTCAACTTCGTGCTGCCGCTGCTGTTCCTCGCCGCGGGCGGCGCGATCCTCAGCGGCAACCAGCACGACCTCAACAAGCTCGTCCCGTCCATCGCCGGTATGAGCGTGATGTCCACCACATTCACCGCGCTCGCCTACAACATCGTGTTCCTGCGCGAGCGTGGCGTGCTCAAGCGTATTCGCGGCACACCGCTGCCGACGATCTCCTACTTCGGCGGCGTCGCCGCCAACGCGGTCACCAACACCGCGCTTCAGATCGGGATCATCATCGTCGCGGGACGCGTGTTCTTCAACATCGGCTGGCCCGTGCACTGGGACGAGCTGATCGTGTTCGTGATCGTCGGCGTCGTCAGCCTCGCAGCCCTCGGGGTGGCCTTCGCGCACGTGATCCCCAACTTCGAGTCCACTGCCGCCTACGTGAACGCGGTGTTCCTGCCGGTGGTGTTCGT
>DATBZG010000027.1:0-2403 GCA_036513335.1 Solirubrobacteraceae bacterium
CGTCTCGTGCGGGATGATCACGTCGTCGATATACCCGCGTTCGGCGGCTGTATAGGGATTCGCGAAGCGCGCCTTGTAGTCGTCCATCAGCGTTTGGCGGCGCTCCTGGGGTGTCGGGCTGCCCGCGATGTCGCGCCGGTAGATGATGTTGACCGCGCCCTCCGGGCCCATCACCGCGACCTCCGAGGTCGGCCACGCGAAGTTGAAGTCCGCGCCGAGGTGCTTGGAGGACATCACGTCATAGGCGCCCCCGTACGCCTTGCGCGTGATGATCGTCACCTTCGGCACCGTCGCCTCGGCGAAGGCATAGAGCAGCTTCGCGCCGTGGCGGATGATTCCGCCCCACTCCTGCGCGGTGCCCGGCAGGAAGCCCGGCACGTCGCAGAAGGTCAGGATCGGAATGTTGAACGCGTCGCACGTCCGCACGAAACGCGCGGCCTTCGCGGAGGCGTCGATGTCGAGCACCCCCGCGAGCTGGCTCGGTTGGTTGCCGACGACGCCGACCGTGTACCCATCCATGCGCACGAAGCCGCAGATGATGTTCTTCGCGTAGTGCTCGTGGATCTCGAAGAACTCGCCGTCGTCGACGATCAGCCGCACCACGTCGCGCATGTCGTAGGGCTTGTTCGGGTTGTCGGGAACCACGTGGTCGAGCTCCGCGTCCATCCGCAGTGGATCGTCGGTTGGCTGCACGCGCGGCGCGCTCTGCAGGTTGTTCGACGGGAGGAAGCTCATGAGGTAGCGGCAGTCCTCCAGGCACGCGTCCTCGTCGGCCGCCGCGAAGTGCGCCACGCCGGACTTCGTGTTGTGGGTCATCGCGCCGCCCAGCTCCTCGAAGCCGACCTCCTCGCCGGTCACCGTCTTGATCACGTCGGGGCCCGTGATGAACATGTGCGAGGTCTCGTTGACCATGAAGATGAAGTCCGTGATCGCCGGCGAATAGACCGCCCCCCCTGCGCACGGACCCATCACGAGGCTGATCTGTGGGATCACGCCCGAGCAGCGCACGTTGCGCAGGAACACGTCCCCGTAGGAGCCCAGGGAAACCACGCCCTCCTGGATGCGTGCGCCGCCGGAGTCGTTGATGCCGATCATCGGGCAGCCGATCTTCGCCGCCAGATCCATGATCTTGCACATCTTCTCGCCCATCACCTCACCCAGCGAGCCGCCGAAGACCGTGAAGTCCTGGCTGAACACGCACACCCGGCGCCCTTCGATCGTGCCGTGGCCCGTGACCACCGCATCGCCCCACGGCCGGTTCTTCTGCATGTCGAAGTCGTAGGTGCGGTGGCGCACGAACGTGTCGAGCTCCTGGAAGGAACCGGGGTCGAGCAGCTTCTCCACGCGCTCGCGCGCCGTGTACTTGCCGCGCGCGTGCTGCTTCTCCTCCGCCTCCGGCGCGGAGTGCAGCGCCGCCGTGCGCAGCTCCTCTAGCTGGGCCAGCTTTTCCTCGTAGGTCTCTGGTGCCTTTGCGCGCGTCATCTGGGGCGCGTGATCTTATCTGCGGCCCGCATCCTCAGGCGCGTCCCCGGGTGCCTCACAGCCAAGAAAACTTCACGTGTCGTGGTGCGCCGGCGCGTTCGCGCCGTGCTCAACCGCGCGAGAATGGGCGGTGATGCGCTGCTCCCAAGCGGTCCAAGACCGCGGTTAGCAGCGCCGCGTCCTGCTCGACCATCGCCTGCTCGACCTGCGCGAGCTCCACTGCCAGGTCGGGCCGGTCAGCTGGTGTGGGCTCCGGCTCGGGTGTCTCGATGAGCGCGGGCTCTTCCGCAGCTGCGGGCTCCGCAGCAGCCACGAGCTCCTCCGCAGGCACGAGCTCGCCTACGACGATGGGCGCGAGCGCATCGATCAGGGTCGGCTCCTCGCCGGCGGCTAGCTCCTCTGCGACGAAGGGTGCGTGCTCGTCCGTGTCAAGGACTTCCAGCTCGGGGGTCGGCTGCGCTTTGTGCCGGCGTCGGAAGAGCCGGGCGAAGAGACCTCGACGTCGCTCGGGCTCTGGTTCAGCAAAGGACTCGGGCTCCGATTCAGCGGTGGGCTCTGGCTCCGGCTCGTCGACCGGCATCGCTTCCGCGACTGTAGAGAGCTCCGGCGCGGGCTCGGCCACTGGCTCTGGGAGCGCCCGCTCGTCGGCCTCGGCTTCCAGTTCGGCGCCGGGCGGCGGTGCTGGTGCGAGCTCGCTGGGCTCGAGCTCCCCGGCCGGCGTCTCTTCCTCAACGATCTCGCGCACCGCCGTGAGCGTGACCTTCGTGCCCCAGCCCGAGGCTTTCAGCTGGACGACGCCGCGCACGTCCTCGGCCTCCCACTCGACGGCCGTCTCGGGCTCGATGTGGGTGGTGCGGATCTCCCCGAACTCGCCGAGGTGGCGGGCGAGTGACGCGGGATCGCTCAGCTCGGCCCAGAGCT
>DATBZG010000028.1:0-6842 GCA_036513335.1 Solirubrobacteraceae bacterium
ACACCGGGGCGGCCCTGCGGGACATGCTGGTCAGCGTGGTAGGAGGAGCGCACGAGCGGGCCGGCGGCCACGTGCTGGAAGCCGAGCTCGTAGGCGGCGGTCTCCAGGGCAGCGAACTCGTCGGGGTGCCAGTAACGCACGACGGGCAGATGGCGCTCGGAGGGACGCAGGTACTGCCCGACGGTGAGCACCTGCACGCCGTGCTGGCGCAGCGCGCCGAAGGTGTCGACCATCTCCTCGTGGGTCTCGCCGAGTCCGACCATCAGCCCGGACTTGGTGACGACCTCGCCTTCGCCCATTTCACCAGCAAGCTGAAGCACGCGGCAGGAGCGCTGGAACTGCGAGCCGCGCCGGGCGATGGAGTACAGCCGCGGCACGACCTCGACGTTGTGGTTGAAGACGTCGGGGCGCTCGACGATGACCTTGGCGAGCGGCATCTCCTGGCCCTGGAAGTCGGGCGTGAGCACCTCGATCTGACAGCCTGGCGCCTGCTGGCGGACCTGGCGGATGACGCCGACGAACGCGGAGGCGCCCTTGTCGGGCAGGTCGTCGCGGTCGACGGAGGTGATGACTGCGTGGCGCAGGCCCATGCGCGCGATCGAGCGTGCAACGCGGGCGGGCTCGAGCGGGTCGTTCCAGGTGGGTTTGCCGGTCTTTACGTTGCAGAAGCCGCAGCGCCGGGTGCAGGTGTCGCCGAGGATCATGAACGTGGCGGTGCCGCGCTCCCAGCACTCGCCGACGTTGGGGCAGGCGGCCTCCTGGCAGACGGTGTGCAGGTTCTCGTCGCGAATCAGCTGCGTGAGCTCGCGGTAGCGCTGCCCACCGGGCGGGGGCACCTTGAACCAGGGCGGCTTGCGCTCGCGCAGCGGTCGCACGTCGGGGCCGAGCACGGTGAGCACGTCCATGCCGCCGGGGTTGGCACGCGATCTCGTAGCGCTCACGCGGGCACCGCTTCGGCCATGCCGGGTGGGCTTGTGTTGAGGGGGGCTCGCTCTGCTCGCCTGGATGGGTTCGTCGTGTCGATACCGAGCCGCTGCGGCGAGACAAGGCGCTGGCGCAGGCCGTGCGCCTGGGCGAAGCTGTGCGCCATGCGCTTGCGAAAGCACGCGAGCAGTGGCTCGCACGCCGTCGCGCCGGCGTTGCCGGCGACCCCGGCCTGGGAGTGCCCGCCACTCATCTCCCGGGCGAGCGAGGTCATGGTCACGTCGGGCAGGCCGCAAGCGACGACCCAGGAGAAGGGCTCCAGGTCGTTGTGGACGTTGACGGCGAAGCCGTGCGTTGTGACGCCGCGCGCGACGTGCACGCCGATGGATGCGATCTTGCGCTCCTGTACCCATACGCCGGTGTAGTCGATTCCCTCTGCGCGCCGTGAGCGCGCGTGCACTTCCTCCTGTGCGAGCGCGGCGATGATGGCGTCTTCCATCGTGCGCAGGTAGCTGTGCACGTCTTTGGTGTGCATGATCGGATAGCCGACGAGCTGGCCGGGGCCGTGATAGGTGAGCTGCCCGCCGCGGTCGGTGCTCTGTACGCCGATCCCTTTGGCGCGGTAGAAGTCCTCACCGAAGGGCAGGTCCTGCGCTCGCGAGCGTCGCCCGCGCGTGTAGACGGGCGGGTGCTCGAGCATCAGCAGCGTGTCGGGCAGCTCCTCGGCCTGGCGCAGAGACCGCACATGCTCCTGGATACAGAGCGCCTCGCGGTAGCCGACCGTGCCCAGGTGGCATACCCAGAGCTCGTGTCGCGATCGGGCCGGGGGAGACATGTGTCGTTCCCAGCGTAGCGCCGTCTCCGGGTTCAGCCGCGCCCGCGTGGCATGCGCAGCGGCGAGAGCTCGCCACCCGCCGCGTGCGTAATGCGGCGGGTGGCGGCGGACGCCGCGTCAGATCGTGCTGCCCCGGCGACCGCCGCCGAGGAAGACGACCAGCGCCAGCAGGGCGATGAGGAACAGCAGCGGGTTCACCGCAATACCCCCGGCCAGCGCAATAATCAACAGGACTACTATGAGTGCTACGAGCATTGGGTCCTCCTTTCGCTACGGGTAATACCCACCGGGCCGGTTACAAAACAAATGCGTTCAAATACCGCCTGGCTGCCGGCCGCCGCGCTCTCACGGGGCGCCACCGGCGCCCCGGTGGAACGATCTCGCATGCTCGGCCACCAACCGGTCGAGGAGGCGCTCCGTGTGCGCCTCGGAACTGGGGCGTGCAGGTCGCGAGCGGAGCATGCGTGGGCGCGACGATGCGTTTCGCATGCGCTGGGTAATCGGGCCGCGCGAGGGGGGTTTGAGGGGCTTGTCTGTTTGGGTCGAGAAGGGGGGCACGGGTGGTCTCCAGGTTCAGGGGTTGAGGTTTGGGGTCCTTTGAGACTGCGCCCTGCTCCTGATCAGGACGTAAAGCTCTGCTGGGAATCTCCTAACAATCGGTGCCATCCAGGTGGAGGTGACCGACCGATCCGGCCGGATCGCCCGTTTGGGAGTTTGAGCGATCGGACAAGTAGTCGCGAAGAACCAGACGACCGGCGGGCATTTGCACAGGTGCTCGCGAGGTCCCAATACGGCGATGGAGGCGAAGTCCTATGAGAAAGGCCAGGTCGGCACGCGTGTTCGCGTGCCTTGCGGTGGTTGGTGTGACAATGGCGGTCGCGGCGTCCGGGGCATCTGCGAGCGATGCGGGCATCAAGGCGCTGTTCAAAAGCTACAACTCCAAGATCCTCATCGCCGAAGGGCATCTGGCGACGGCGCTGGGCGAATACAAGACAAGCCACAATGCCACGCCGGTTGAGGAAGCGCTATCTCACTCGACGGCGGTAGTTCACTCGCTGGAGGTGAAGATCTCCCGCCAGGCCGCGGGGGCGCCGCGCGTGAAAGAGGGCAAGGCGAAGATCGTGAAGGGCCTGAAGGCCGTGGTCGTTGCGTATGGCCAGCTGAAGGCCGCGTTTGAAGCGAAGACGGCGAGCCCCGAAGCGGCTGTGGAAGATGCGCAGAAGGCGGAGCTGGCGGTGAAGAAAGGCCGTAAGGAGCTCCTGGAAGGAGTGAAGCTGATAGCCGCTCGCTAGGGCTTGCGGACACCGGAAGGTGTGACGGCGCGCAAGGGCGTCGTCACACTGTGAGTGTTCCGGGCGCCTGGAGCAGCTCCTTGATCCGCGCGAGGAACTGCGCAGCCGCGGCGCCGTAGAGAATCCGGTGGTCGCAGGAGAGAGTGAGCGTGAGCACGCGGCGCACGACCACTTCCGCCGGCGCGTCGCTCCCGCCTGCAGTTGCGCCAACGGCCCGCGGCTCGACCGCACCGACGGACAGGATCGCCGCCTGCGGCGGGTTGATGATCGCGGCAAAGCTGCGCACGCCGTAATCGCCAAGGTCAGAAACGGTGAACGTGGCACCGCTGAGCTCAGGCGGCGAGATGACGCCGGTACGCACGCGCTCGGCGAGCTCGCGTGTCTCGCTTGCGATCTCCTGCAGAGACTTTCGGTCGGCGTCGAAAATGGTGGGTACGACGAGCGAGTCGGCGGTGGCGACGGTGACGCCGAGGTTCACGCGGGAGTGCAGCTGCCGACGCCCGTCGCGGTAGCTGGAGTTGGCGGTGGGATGCTCGCGCAGCGCCAGCGCGCACGCCTTGACGATCATGTCGCTGTGCGTGACCGTCTGCAGCTCTGATTGCAGAGCAAGACACGCGTCCATGTGCACCTCGATTTGCAGCGTGAGGTGAGGGATCGTGGCCTTGGACTCGGCCGTCCGTCGTGCGGTTGTCTGCTGGGCGCGCGTGAGCTCGATGTCGGTGCTCGCCCCCTTGGCGCCGGCGCCGCCCTCGACCGTGGGTTCGCCTGGGCCGTCCATCAATGCTCCACGCTACTCCAGCGGGCGATGAAGTCATCGTCCTCTAGCTGCGTCAGATCGGTTCGCAGGGCTCGTGCGAGCTTTGACGCGGGCTGGGGCGGGCGGTCCCAGAAGAGGACGACTTCGCCGCTTTCGATCTCGACCACCTCGATGTGGTCCACGCGCGTGGGGTCGGCGAAGAGCGCGGGCGTGAGGCCGCCGCGGGTGACGATCAGCCGGTAGGCGTGGCTGGCCTTCATCGCGTGTGTGACACCGCGTCTCGCCCTCCGCGCTCGCGGCGCATGTGCTCGGCTGCGCGCTCTGGTGCGTCCTCGCCCACGAACACGCTCTCGCCGAGGACGATCGCGGGGACGTCGGTGGCTCCGGCGAGCGCGGCGGTGACGGTGGCGTCCGCGAGGCGCTGCACGGTGGAGCGCAGCTCGGCGCCGGCGAGCACGGCCGCGGGGTGCATCTCGCACGCGGCGGCGGCGATCAGCACGAAGTCGGGGTCCTGGAGCGAGTGCCCGCCGGCGAATGACTGGCGGAAGGCGGCCTGGGCGAACGGGACGGTGCGACCGATGGAAGCGGCGTAGGTGGCGGCGCGCATCGCGAACGAGCTGTCGAACGGGTAGGGGTCCGGCCAGCGCAGCGGTTGCAGCCCGAGCTCCTGAGCGCGGCGCTCGATCTCTTCGGGTGCCGGCGCGTCGGCGTCGACGGTCGCTCCACGGAGCTCGCGAGCGAGCGCCGGACGCCACTCGACGGGTTCGGGTGCGTCGGCGAAGACGTGCAGCATGCGCTCGGCGGCCAGGTAGGCGAGCGGGCTGGCGAGGTCGAAGTAGAAAGCGGCGGTGGGAGGCGTGGGAGTGGGCACGTGCTCGGGCAGCGTGGGGTGCGTCGGTCTGCCGGCGTCCAAGCCCTCAGCCGTGGATCAGCCAGCCGTCGGCGGCGCGTCCAGCTTCCATCACGGCCTCCGACAGCGTGGGGTGCCCATGGATGATGCGAGCGAGCTCCGGGACTCCGCCCTCGAGCGCGCGTACGTTGACGAGCTCCTGGATCAGCTCGGTGGCGCGCGAACCGACGATGTGCCCGCCGAGCAGCTCGCCGTACTTGCTCTCGCCGACGACCTTCACGAGGCCCGTGCGGTCGCCGTAGACGGTGCCGCCGCCGACGGCCCCGTAGGGCACCTTGCCGACGACGACGTCGTAGCCCTGCTCGCGCGCCTGCTCCTCGGTCAGGCCGAAGGAGCCGACGTTGGGCGTGCAGAAGGTGGCGCGGGGGATGTCCTGGTAGGCGATCGGGTGTGTCTGGCGTCCGTCGATCGTCTCGGCGGCGATGATGCCCTCATCGGATGCCTTGTGCGCGAGCGCGGGCCCGGGGACGAGGTCGCCGATCGCATACACGCCGGCACGCGAGGTGCGCAGTGCCCCGTCGACTGCGATCAGGCCGCGCTCGCCGAGCTCGACGCCGGCCTCGACCAGCCCGAGCCCCTCGACGTCGGCGCCGCGACCGGCGGCGATCACCATGTAGTCGACCTGCGTGGACTCACTGCCGTAGGAGAAGCTGACGCTCGTCTCATCGCTGCTGACGTCGGCGACGGGGGTGCCGGTGTGGACGGCGATGCCCTGGCGCTTCAGGCCGCGCTCGACCAGGCGTGAGATGTCGGCATCCTCGGTGGGCAGCACGCGGTCGAGTGCCTCCAGCAGCAGCACCTCGCTGCCGAGTCGCGCGAACGCGGAGGCGATCTCAGCCCCGGAGGCGCCGGCGCCCACGACGGCGAGGCGGGCGGGAACCTCGGGCAGCGCCCAGGCCTCCTCGGTGCCGATCACACGGCCGCCGAACTGGACGCCGGGGATCGCACGCGGCACCGAGCCGGTGGCGAGGATCACGCTGCCGGCGCCGATCGTCAGCGGCTCGGCGTCGAAGACATCCACGCGGACATCACCGTCGGCGGTCAGCTTGGCGTTGCCGGCGATCACCTCGACCCCGTCTTTCTTGAAAAGTCCGCCGACGCCGGATGTGAGCGTGTTGACGACCTTCTCGCGGCGCGCCTGCACGGCGGCGTAGTCGACCTCCACGCCCGCGACCTTCAACCCGAACTCCTCCGCCTCGCGGATCTCCGACAGCAGGTCGGCGGAGCGCAGCACCGCCTTGGCGGGGATGCACGCGTAGTTCAGACAGCGCCCGCCGAGCTTGTCACGCTCGACGACGGCCGTTTTCAACCCGAGCTGGGCGGCGCGGATCGCGGCCACATATCCCCCCGGACCGGAGCCGATCACGATGCAGTCATAGCTTTTCTCAGGCATTGGGTGAGCCTATCGAAAGGCTATCGACCACCCTGGCGTTCGCCGGCCTGGATGCGTCCCATAATCCGGATCAGCTTCCAGAAGAGCCATCCGCCAAGCACGATTGCGAGGAGGGAGATCACGGCTGTGACGATCGAGGAGGCGAGCAGCAGCGCGAGCGAGGTGGCGATGATCTGGAACGTGAGCAGCGCCTCGAATCCGAGCACGGCCATGTAACGGCGCCGGTACATGCCGAGCGCGAGCAGGACGAGAATCGCGGCGATGAAGATCGCGCCGGGGAGAGAGCCGCCGTGGCGAGAGAGGTCGTGCACGGTCAGCCCACCGACGAGCACGGCGACGGCGAGCACCACGCTGACGCCGATCGCGACGAAGAGCGCAGGTGGTCGTTCTCCCTCGCCGAGTGGCTCTAGTGGCGCAGGCGCGGGTCGCTCCCGTCGACCGCCCAGCTCGCCGCTGCCGCTCGCGGGTGCTCCCGCGCGACTCTCGGGCTCAGGTGTCAACCTGTTTCCTCCGGCGCCCGTGCGTCCAGTGCGCTCCTGAGCTCGCGCGCTGCCCGCTCGGGGTCCTCGGCGGCGGCGATCGCGCGCAGCACGCATACCCTGCTCGCACCGGCGTAGAGCGCCTCGGTGAGATTTCCCGCGTCGAGGCCACCGATTGCGAAGAACGGCACTGTTGCGTTCGCGGCGGCGTAGCGGATCAGCTCGAGGCCCACGGCCGGCCGGCCGGGCTTG
>DATBZG010000029.1:0-6989 GCA_036513335.1 Solirubrobacteraceae bacterium
AGGTCGATCTTCGTGAGCCCGACGTCCGGGAAGAACGGCTTGCCGGGGTTGCTCACGCGCAGCTCGCGCCCGGCGACCTCGACGACGACGTGCTCCCCACTCTTGGCGGCCATTGCTGGAAGGATGCCCGATCGTGCCGTCACACACGCTCACAGTCGGCATACCGCACAGGCTGCTGCTCGCCTGCGAGGCGTTCGGTCCGCGCCTGCCCGGCACCGCCGTGGCGGAAGCGATCTCCCGCGGCGTCCAGGACGCGGGCATGCCCGAGCCGGACGTCTGCGTCCTCATGCCTGAGCCTGAGCCCGGCCTCGACACGCGCCGGCTGCTTGACGATCTCGACTTCGATGCGCGTATGCGCAGCTCCCGCGCGGTCGTAGTCGCCGCGGCGCGTCTGCGCGAGGAGACGCTTGCGGGCAGCGTCGCGTTCGAGATCGCCACCAGAGCGCGCCAGGGCGGCGTGCCCGCCTACGCGATCGCCGCTGAGAACACGCTCGGCGCGTTCGACGCGCGCATCCTCGACCTGCAGCTGATCCTGGTGGCGCGCAGCCGCCAGAAGCTAGTGGCCGCGGGGCGCGAGCTCGCGCGACTGGCCTGAGCCTCACCTCGTCAACGCTGGCAGCCCTGGCACCAATGGGTCGCGCGTCAACGCTGGCAGCCCGGACACCAATAGGTGACGCGGTTGTTCTCGCCCTGCCCATGTTGGAGGATCAGCGTGCCACAGCGCTCGCACGGCCGCCGGGCGCGGCCGTACACGGCCCGTGGGCGCGCGGCGAAGCCCTCGCGCGCGGAGATGGGCATGCGCTCGCGGGCGAAGGATACGAGCGCGAGCGCCTCTTGGTCACTGACAGCCGCAAGCGCCCGCCACGGGTCGATGCCGACGGCGAAGCAGCACTCCGCCTTCCACACGTTGCCGATGCCGGACAGGGTGTTCTGGTTGAGAAGCGCGTCGCCGATCGGGCGCGTCTGGTCGTCGCGGCGGAGCCTCGCCAGGAAGGAGGCCTCGTCGAAGTGCTCGCCGATGACGTCCTGGCCGAGCGCCGTCAGACGCGGATCCGAGCGTGTGCGCGCGTCGCTCATCAGCTCCAGCACGGGCCCATCGAACTCGACCACCTCCACGCCCTCGTGGCGCAGCACGAGCCAGGCGCGCTGGCGGGCGCGGCGCCAGCGCTCACCCTCGCGGTAGACGCCCCAGGAGCCCGTCATGCGCAGGTGCGAGTGGAGCGTCAGGCCCCCGTCGAAGCGCAGGAACAGGTGCTTGCCGTGGGCGTCGACCGCGCGCACGGCTTTGCCGGTGAGCCGCTGCGGCCAGCGGTCGAGCTGATGACGCGGATGGGGCGTGAGGATCTCCTCGGGCACATGCCCCTGGAGGACGGCGCGAATACGCGCGGCGGCGTAGTGGATCGTGTCGCCCTCGGGCACGCGCTCACGATCGCAGAGAGCTAGGCTCGCCCGGCGCATGGCAACCGAGCCCGAGCCACATCCCAGCGGTCGCGTGCCGCGCGTGCGTTCGCTCTCGCCGGTGAGCCGGCGCGCGACGGTGATCGGCGCGGGATCGTTCGGGACGGCGCTCGCGCTCCTGCTCTCCCGCGGCGGGCTGCGCACGACGCTGCAAACGCGCACGGCCGAGCAAGCCACGCTGATCGACCAGCAACGCGAGAACCGCCAGTATCTGCCCGGCGTAGAGCTACCCGCACAGTTGCGCATCGAGCCCGCCTCAGCGGGCGTCGAACGCGCGGATTACGTGTTCCTCGCGGTGCCCTCGCGCGGCCTTGGCGAGGTGATCGAGAACCTCACCGCCTCCGGCCTGGGCAAGCGCACCGCGATCGTGTCCGCCGCGAAGGGTCTTGTGCCGCCGCACGGGACCCCACCGACGATCCTGCTCACGGAGCGCTTCGGCGCCGACCGCGTTGCGTGCCTGGGCGGCCCCGCGCACGCGCAGGAGATGGTGCACGCCGGTGCAGGTCTCGTGGCGGCGTGCGCCGAGGAGGAGCTGGCGCGCGCGATCGCACAGGTGTTCACGCGCGCGGGCGTCGTGTGCGAGCTGTCCAACGACCCAATCGGCGTGGAGCTCGCCGGCGCGGCCAAGAACGCAGCCGCGCTCGCGGCGGGAGCAACGGAGGCGCAGGGCCTGAACGCCGCCGGCGCGGCCGCGGGGCACATCTTCGCCGAGGTCTGGCGCTACGCCGAGGGCCTGGGCGCGAGGCCCGAGTCGATGATCGGCCTCGCCGGCGCGGGAGACCTGCTCGCGACGGCGCTGGCGCGTGAGAGTCGCAACCGCCGCGCAGGCGAGCTGCTGGCCGCCGGTGTGCCCGCCGCTGAGATCCCCGCGCGTATCGGCCAAGCGGTGGAGGCGCTCGAGTCCGTGCCACTGCTCGCGCGCGCGCTTGAGGCGGCCGACGTCGCCGCCCCCGTCACCACCGCGCTTGCCCGCCTGATCTCAGGAGAGCTGCCGCTGCACGATTGGGTGGCGCTGGTGCGCGCGACGGTGCCGCCGCCCGCGCTCTGGCGCAGGCGCCCGAAACCGGGCTTCTGGCGGCGCGCGTGGCGGCGTCTCGCCGGCGCTCAGCGAGCGTGATCGGCCGCGCCGTCTCCCACTCCTTGCCATCGAGAATCGCCCGCCTTACGATGGCCAGATGGCCACTGTACAGTTGGATTTCTCGGGGTCATCGGAGCCGATGCAATGGTGGCATCACTTCGAGCAACTGCTCGCGCTGAACCTGCCCGACCTCACCGGTAAGACGGTGCTCGACGTGGGTGCCCGCGATGGTTACTTCTCCTTCGCAGCCGAGCGCTTCGGCGCATCGCGGGTGCTGGCGATCGACAGCGGCAACTGGAGCAGGCCAGGCGGGAAGCGGAGCTTCGAGCGCTTACGGAAGGCTCTGGCCTCCCATGTGGAGGATCTGGAAGTCGACGTCCTCGATATATCTCCGGAGACGGTTGGCCGGTTCGATGTCGTGCTGTTCCTGGGCCGGCTCTTTCATATGCGAGACCCGCTGCCGGCGCTCGAACGGGTGGCCGACGTCACCGGGGAGCTGCTCGTCGTGGAGACGCTCGTGGACATGACCTTTCTCCGCTCTCCCGCTGCGGCCTTCTATCGATCCGAGAGCCGCCGCGAGACGCGTAGTTGGTGGGGTCCCAGCCGCGCGGCCGTCCTTGGCATGCTCGAGTCCGTCGGCTTCGCCAGGGTCGTGCCGTTCCCGTTAAAGCGCCTGACTGCTGCGCATCTGGTCGGTCTTCCCGCGCGCGCCAAGATGGCCGGTGACCTCGTGCACTCGACACCCAAGCGGGCGCGGCAGCGGTTGGTGAAGGACTTCGCCCGGCACGCGCTCACCCGGAGTCACCTTGTTGCGCATGGGTTGAGGTGATCCTGGGGTGGCCCTACAGGACCGCGACCCGCTGATGAACGTCGCGCCAGCGTCGGTCGAACGTCCACACGACATCAGCCTCGATCAGCTCGGCGACCTCCAGCGCAATCGCGTCAGGCAGGCTGAGCCCGCGGTGCCGGGCCTTCAGCGTTGCAGCGTTGTCAGCAACGGTTTCGCTGACGGGCACGGTCTCGCAGCCGGCTACGAAGTCTCGAGCGGCCGTCAGCGCCTTGCTGCCGACGCGAGCAGGCCCAACAAGGATCTCTGCCCTCGTCGTGGCGGCGAGCACAAGCTCGTCATCACTCGCGTCGGCGAGGGCCTCCACCACCGCGTCATGGTGCACGTCATCCACCGCGAGCGCGGCGATCACAACGCTCGCATCGAGAACGATCAGTCGCGCCACTGGGCGCGGAGGTCATCGAGGTAACCGGCCGGGTAAGCGGAGCTGTCGAGTGTGCCCATCGCTGCCAGTAGGCGAGCGCGCCGCTGGGCGCGCCCCTGCTGATCCGCGGGCACGCCGAGCAGCTCGTGTCGAACAGCCGTGCGGATTAGCTCTGCCTCGCTGGTACCGCGTTCCTTTGCGGCCTGCTTGACCTCGTGATGAAGCTCTTCCGGGAGGTAGATCGTCGTCTTGACCATGGCTAAAAGTACCATACATAATGTATGGCACCAGCGCCCAGCACGCCACGCTCTCTGCGTCCTGGCCTCGCTTGCCTACCCGACGTCCGAGATCACGTGTCCATCAGCGCGCTGATCACCGCCTCGTACACACCCGGGCCGTGACCCGCGTCGGCGACGCGCACGTTGCTGTGGGGTGCTATCGCCTCACGCATCGAAGGATCGCTCTCGAGCGCGTTGGCCACCAGCCACATGACCCCCACCTCGCTTGCACACGCCAGGTCCTCGCGCGAGTCGCCCACCGCGAAGGTCTCCTCCCGGGCGTAGCCACTCACGCGGCGATGGAACGCCACCGCGCTCGCCTTCGACGCGATCGCCGGCACCAGGTGATAGCCGCGCACGTGCGGCAATGCCGCCAGCGCAGGCGAACGGCGATGCACGACGCCGTTGTCCACCAGCCGCAGGTTCCCGTGGCCGGACTCCGACAGCAGCCGGTCCACCTCCTCCGCGTCCACCAGCCCACGGAAGAGGTGTGAGACCTCGCGGTCCAGGTGCCACGGCTCGTGGTACTCCAGGCGCCCCTCGTAGCGCTCCAGCAGGAGCGCCGGTGCCCCCGAGCGCTCGATCTGCTGCGCGATCGTCAGCTCCCCCGGAAGCAGATCGCCCGTGAGCCAATGCTCCTCTCCGTTCAACACCACGCACGCCCCAGCCTCAAATATGTAAGAGCCCTGACCCAGCAGCCGCGCATCCTCCGCCAGCTGCGTGCGACGGCGGCCCGACATCAGCACGATCTCCACGTCCGCGCGCAGGCACGCCTGCATCGCGCGCACGCCGTCGATCGTCACCTTTCCCTCGCCGTCGTGCAGCATCGATGCGCCCTGACCCAGCAGCGTGCCGTCGAGGTCCAGGTACAGGCAGCGCATCATCAGAGGACCGCCAGGCTGCCCAGCGGCGGGCGTTCGACGGGCACGCCGCCAACTGCTCCCAGCCTGCCCTCCTGCTCGAGACGACGCGCCACCGTCGCCAGCACCGTGCGCGCCATCGGCGCCAGCGCCGAAAGCGGCTGGTGCGGGTTACGGTGCTCGTCCAGGTCAACCTGCGCCAGGCCCTCCAGGCCGAGCCTGCGCCACGCGTCGATCAGCATCGCGATCTCCACGCCATAGCCCGTCACGAACGGGAGCGTCTGGAGCAGATCCCGCCGCGCCGCCACCTCACCCGCAAGCGGCTGGCGCACGCCCTCGAGCTCGGGGTAGAACAGCGAGAGCGCCGGACGCGCCATCAAGTGGTTCACGCGACCGCCCCCCTCGCCGTCGCTCGCGCCCTCGCCCGCCAGCGGGCGGCGGTAGAAGCCCTTTACGAACGACACCCCGTCCTCGCATACCAGCGGGCCCAAAAGGCCTGTCACGAAGTGCGCCGAGAAGTCCTCTGTGTCGGCGTCCACGAAGCACACCAGCTCGCCGTCCAGCACCGTAAGCGCGCGCCACATCGCATCGCCCTTGCCCAGTACAGGACCGTGCGATGGGAGCAGCTCGGCCTCCTGGTGCACGCTCGCGCCCGCATCGCGCGCCAGCGCCGCCGTGCCGTCGGCCGAACCGGCGTCCACGACCACCACCTCGTCGATCGCGCCCGCCTCGCGCAGTCCCACCAGCGTGCCCACGATCTCCGCGATCGTCGCCGCGCACTCGCGCGCGGGCAGGCACACCGAGACCGACTGGCGGCGCTCGGCCGCGATCCGCTGCGCTGGATACAGCGAATGGTGGAAGGAGCGGGCTTTCGCCCAGCGCTCGGCAGCCGTCTCGGACATCGCCTCTACTATCTCAAGTCCTTGGCCATCGACCGCATAACCGAGCCGTGGAGCGCGCTGCTTGATGCGGGACGCGAGGACGGGCGTCTCGTGCGCGAGGCGAGCGAAGGCCCCGGGCGCGCGAAGCTCGTCGAGCTGCCCAGCGAGCTGCACCCCGAAGTGCTGGCCGCGCTGGAGCGCATGGGCATCGACAGCCTCTACGCCCACCAGGCCGAGGCCCTGCACGCAGCCACGCAGGGCCCCACGATCGTCACAACCGGGACCGCCTCCGGCAAGTCCATGTGCTTCAACCTGCCCACCCTGCACATCCTCTGCGAGCAGGGGCCAGCGCGGGCACTGTACCTGTACCCGACGAAGGCGCTCGCCCAGGACCAGGCGCGCGCGCTCAGCGCGTTCGGGCTGACCAAGCGCGTGCGCCCCGCGATCTACGACGGCGACACCCCGCGCGAGACGCGCCGGGAGATCCGCAAGAGCGCCAACGTCGTGCTCACCAACCCCGACATGCTGCACCTGGGGATCCTGCCCAACCACAACGCCTGGGCGGAGCTGTTCTCCAACCTCGCCGTCGTCGTCATCGACGAGGCGCACGTCTACCGCGGCGTCTTCGGCTCGCACGTCGGCAACGTGCTCAGAAGGCTGCGGCGGATCGCCGCCGCCTACGGCACCCAGCCGATCTTCATGCTCACCTCCGCCACGATCGCCAACCCCGTGGAGCTCGCCGAGCGCCTCACCGGTCTCGAGGACGTGCAGCTGATCGACACCGACGCCTCCCCCACACCGCGGCGGCAGATCGCGGTGTGGAACCCGCCGCTCACCGACGAGGCACTCGGCACGCGCCGCTCCTCACTGGGAGAGGCGGCTGAGATCCTCGCCCGCCTGGTCCGCGACGGCGCACGCACGATCTGCTTCATGAAGTCGCGCAAGGGCGTCGAGGTGCTCGCGCGTCTCGTCAAGCAGGATCTGCAGGACAGCCATCCCGAGCTGGCCGAGCAGGTCGAGCCTTACCGAGCCGGCTACACCCCCCAGCAGCGGCGCGAGCTCGAGCAGCGCCTCATGCGCGGCGAGCTGCGCACGGTGATCACCACCGACGCGCTCGAGCTCGGCATCGACATCGGCGAGCTCGACGCCGCCGTCGTCGTCACCTTCCCCGGCACCGTCGCCTCGCTGCGCCAGATGTGGGGGCGTGCGGGGCGCCGCGGACG
>DATBZG010000030.1:0-8448 GCA_036513335.1 Solirubrobacteraceae bacterium
TGGCCGCGTCTCGCCGGCGCTCTCGGTGGTGTAGCCGGCACGCTCGAGGGCGCTTTTCGCGTCGGCGGCGGGATCGGCTGAGGGCGCAGCCTGGGCGTGATACTCGAGCATCACGACCGGGACCTGCAAGGCAACCGCGCGGGGATCCGCGAGGATCGCCCACTCGCCTCCCTCGATGTCGATCTTCAGCAGGTCGAGCCCATCTAGCAGGGCAAAGGCATCGCGCCCGGCGACGCTCGCGGCGCCGTCCTGCAGAGCGTCGGTGACCTGGCCGTTCGTGCCCCTGCCGACCGTGAAGGAGACCGGACCGTCGGCGGTCACGGCCGCGGCCTGAATCACCTCCCAGGAGCTCCCCAGGCCGTTGACCTCAATTTGCCGCCGGTGGCGAGCGACGTTCCGCGGATCGGGCTCCAGCGCGACGATCCGCTCGACCCGAAACCGTTCGTTTAGCCACAGTCCCCACATCCCGACGTGCGCGCCGAGGTCCAGCGCACGTAGCGGTCGTCCGAGACCATCCAGGGCAGCAGCGACGCTTGAAGGAGGCTCGTGCGCATGCTGGTAGAAGGCCTGGTCGAGCGCATGCACGTCTGGTGTCCCGTGCTCGATCTCAGCACGCAGACGGGTTCGACGAATGCGGTAAAGATGCGTGGAGCGTCGTCCGGACAGCTCGCGCACGGCGAACCTCGCGGACTCGCTCACTGCGGTGCTACGCAGCACGGCCGCTACCCACAGCTCCACGCGTGGATGACCCAGCAGCGAGCGCAACGGACGCGGCAGGACGCGCGAAAGGGGGCGGTGGCCAAACTGTGCCGAGGGAACGCTCACTCGCGCAGGAGGCTATCTGGGCCCGGCGTCAGCTGCTCGCGCCGCCGCCGAAGCGCGGGATCAGCTCGGTGATCTCCCGAGGCACGGCTCCGGTGGCCGCAATCAACAGCGCGTAGAGCACCAGAGCAAGCAGCGCCCGCACGAGCGAGGGCAGATCGACAGCAAGCGCCAGCGCCGCCGCCGGCGCCGCCGCGATCGCCACCTTCACGAGCACCCCAAGCTGCGGGCGGCGCTCGGGGTGGCCGCGGACGAGCGCTATCAAGCTGCCAAGAGCGAGAGTCGCCTCGCCGCACACCGTCGCCACCGCGGCCCCACGCGCCCCATCCGTTGCGGCTAGCGTGAGCGTCAGGCCGCAGCTGACGACGAGCGCGGCAGCGTTCGCCGCGAGCAGACCCCCGTAGCGCCTGAGCGTGATCAGGGCGAAGCCCCACCCGGCGAGTGGGAAGGAGGCGATCATCGCCAGACCCTGGATGCGCAGCACGTCGGTCGCACCCGCGTATTTCGGTCCTGCGATCACCGAGATCACGAACTGCGCACCCGCGAGCAGCCCCACCGCGGCCCCTACGCCGAGAATCAGAGAGACCTCGAAGATCCGCGCGAGGGCGTACGTGAGCCGTTCGCGATCGTCTCGCTCGGCGCGCGCCAGGAGCGGCAGCGCGCCGCCGACGAGCAGACCGGGGACGCCGGCGGTGACGATGAACACCCGAAACGACGCCGCGAACAGGCCACTCTGGTGGGGGCTCGCCACGAGGCTGGTCAAGATCTGGGCGGTGTAGACGTAGATCGTTCCGACCGCCGTCGCCAGCGAGAAGGCGACCGTCAGCCTCAGCAACGCGGCCCATTGACGCGGGCGCAGCTCCATCCGAACCGAGATGCGCCCTCGAGCGAGCGCCGCGGTCGGCACCAACAGCACAAGGTTGACAAGCAGCGTGATCGTCAACAGCGGCAGCACACCCGCGCGGAGCAACACGAGGATGACAATCGCGGCAACCGTAAGAACCTGACGGCCAACTTCCAGCAGTGAGAGGTAGCCCAGGCGCAGTTCAGCGGCGACCGGGATCGAGAGCGTGTGCTGGAAGACAAGCGCGACAGTCGCGATGCTCGCCGCGAACGTACCGGCGAACAGCGAATCGCTGTATCCGGCGGCGAGGGCGAACACCAATGCGCACAGCACTCCGACCGTCGTCAGCGTCACCCGCAGTCCCAGAAGATCGCGCATCAGCTCGTCGCGATCGGCACCGCTACGCACCGCGTACTCGCGGATGCCGAGGTTCGACATCCCGGCGTCGGTCACGACCGCCACGATGCCGACGAGGGACAGCACCGTTGTGTACTCGCTGAACCGTTCGACGCCGAGATGGCGGGTGAGCAGTGCGACGGAGAGCACCGACAGCAACGCCACGGCCACGAAACTGGCGAAACGCAGCACGCTGCCGCGGATGATGAGGCTCCCGGCAGCCGCGGTGTCCAGAACATTTGCGTCGACGTCCGCGTCAACGCTCACCGCAACGCCGTCCAGGCCCGCGAGTAGGTCTCGAGCGTCCCTCGAGCGGTCGCCCCCCACGTGAACTGAGCCTCGCGCCGACGACCTCGAGCGGCCAGCTCGCTGGCGAGGTGGCGGTCGTCGAGCAGCTCCACGAGCGCGTTGGAGATGTCCTGCACGTCGTAGGGGTCGAAGTACCGTGCAGCATCGCCCGCGACCTCTGGAAGCGCCGAGGCGCGCGAGCAGGCGACGGGCACGTTTCGTCGCATGGCCTCGAGGATCGGGATACCGAAGCCCTCGTTGATCGACGCGAACACGAAGCAGCTCGCGAGCGCGTACAGGCCCTCCAGGTCGGCGGCATCGACGTACTCGGGGAAGACAACGCTGCCAGTCAGACCCAGCTCGTCGGCAAGCCTGCGCAGCTCGTTCTCGTGCGGCGTCGGATTTCCCGGCATGACGAGCACCGCGTCGGGGCTGTGCGCGAGCACGCCGACCATCGCGCGGATCAGCCGCTGCAGGTTTTTGTTGGCCTTCTTCGCAGACACCGTCAGGATGACCGGGCCCTCACACAGGTTCAGCCGCTTACGCAGCTCGGCCGCAGGAGTCGGGGTCAGCAGATCGCTGCCGCCTGAGGCGAGCGGGACGACGTCGATGCGCTCGCGCGGCACGCGCAGGTACTGGACCAGGTGCTCGGCTCCCGCCTCCGAAAGAGCCAGCACGCGATCCGCGCGGCGCGCGACGGGTGGCACGACCAGACGCCACAGGCGCACGGTGCCCGCCTCGTCGGGCTCCGGCGCGACGATCCACGTGACGTCCGCAAGCGTCACCACGTTGACCGCGCTCGTCCGCAGGGGCGCGGTCATACCTGCGCTGTGAAGGAGGTCCACACGTCGTCCCGCTATCGCCCCCAGCACGGTCAGCTCCGTGATCGCCTTCAGTCCGCGCCGGCCAAGGAGCGGATGCGTCACGAGCTCGACCGAGTCGCCCCACCCCTCCCGCTCCAGATAGTCCCGTCCACGAGGGTTGCAGAAGACGCTGAACTTCACTTCTGGCGCGAGACGCACGAGCTCCGGCACGAGGGCGCGAACATAGGTGTCGAGGCCACCCATCTTTGGCTCGAGGAAGATCGCGTTGAGCCCGACACGCGGTGGCAGGCTCGGGGTCGCCCACGCCTCACGCATCACCACGGACGCTTCATCGCGCGTCAAGAGGCTGTCGGATTCGGGTCTCATGCCGGGATCGTCGCAGGCCAAGAGCAGCGGCACGACACGCGGCTCACGCCGCAACCCGCCACCAGAACTACCGGCCTACCGTTTTACGGTCGCAGAGGTGCCAAGCACCTGCCCAGCGGACCCGAGCGCCTGCGCGGCGTAATAGGCGACGTCGCCGGCGACCGGGATCGAGGTCTCGAAGCCGGTTGCCGGCGTCGTGGCGGTGGGCGCAAGCGTCGTCGGCGACTCGCCTGCGAGGATCGTCCAGCCGGTGACGTCGGTGGCGCCGTTCCAGCTCGTGTACAACGTGGTCGCTTCCCCGCTGGTGCGCACGCCCAACGATGGGGGGTAAGCGGGCTGGGCGTTCCATTCGAAGCGATATGCGCGATAGGACTGCCCAGGCGAGGGGAGGCGGGCGTCGAACAGCATCTGTCCGGCCGCGTCGAATTCAGTGATGTAGGGCTCTTCGCCCCAGCCCACCAGCGAGTCGCCGTCCGCCAACACCTCGTCGTTGCCCTGGCTGCCGGTGAGGATCGGCGGGGTGTGCACGTAGCGCCCGACCAGCGTCACCGACCGATTCGCCCAGTCGATGCTCTCGCGGATCGCGCGCGACTCCGAGTGCACCTTCGGGACCGCGCCGTCGTCGAACAGCGTGAGCGTGTGATCGGGCTGCCAGCGCACGTCATGCTGCCAGGCAAAGCCGGTGCCCGAGCCCATCTTGAAGCTCGGGTGCCTGCCCCCCAGTCGCCACATGATCGCGCCGCTGACGTGGTTGATCTCATACGCCGCCCACGTGTTGCGCGAGGAGATGATGAAGTTGCCATCGCCCCACGGGTCCACGGAGATGGAGTTCATGTGGAAGAAGTCCCAGGGCTGGCCCGGGTCATACGACGAGGGCGAGGAGTAGGAGTCGCTCAGCGCCACATGCCCGTCCGCGTGCCATTCGAACATCACCAAGCCCGTCTTGATATCGATCTCCTGGAGGAGGGCGTCCTGCAGGATGCCGTTGCTCGAGCCGCCCTCGGCGGACAGGTCGGCGTCGACGAGCGAGTACGCCGTGATGAAGGCCGATCCCTGCGGCGTGATCTGCATTTCATGGAGGTCCGCGTGGTACCCGTTACCGGCCGACACCGTGGCGACCGGGGTATACGCGGTGCTGTAGATCTCATCCCTGCCGAAGCCCACGCCCAGGCGCTCGGGAACCTCGCCCTGCCAGAAGGTGAGGACCGGTTTGCCTTCGTAGGTCTGGGCCTGCAGGTCCGTGTCGATTTCGCCGGTCGGCGCCGAGTGGAACCAGACGAGCCCGCCCGAACTGTTGGCAATCATCGCGCCCGACTGACCGTAGCCATGCGTGGGCGTGACGAACAGGTCGCCAGGCGAGGCTTGCGGCGAGTGGGCGATGACCTCCACGATCGGCGGCTGCAGGTTGGGGGCGGAGACGAAGTTCTGCACCAGCCCCGCTTTGCTCAGCGGAGTGAAGCTTTTGACCATGATGTGGTAGTCGGGCAGCCGCGCGACAGTGAAGGTCGTGCTCACGCGCGCCGTGTGACCCTTCGGCCCCACGGTCGCGCTTGCTGTGACGCGCTCGCCCTGCGTGAACCCTCGCGCCGGCAGGAAGCTCGCCCCCGGGCTGCTCGCGTAGGACTCGAGCTTGCCGCTGTGGCTACCGCTACGCGAGCCGACGACCGATATGCCGGAGATCTCCTTAGCCGGCACGCCCAGGAAGCTGATCTGGGCGTCGGGCGAGGCATCCGGGGTGCCGTTCAGGGGCGAGACCGCCACCGCGGGGGTGGCCTCGGCCGCGGTGGCTGCAAGTGTCATCCCCGCCAGCAGTGCCAACACCATCACAGCGAGCGACACAGCGATGCCATGGCCCGCTCGCCCAGGTCCCTCGATCGTCCTCAATCCTCCGCCTTTCAGTTCGAGCCGCTCCAACCGATCGGCTCGTTGCCGAGGAGCACGCCGGGGAAACTGCCATGCGTCAACCGCACCCCTAACACCTATGCATACAGCAGGTAGCCGTAGAAGCCTTCCCGCTCACATAAGAATTTGGCTAGCGCGGATCGCTGCCGTAGGCGACTGAGCGGTGGCGGATGGTGGCGACGCGAACTGTCTTGTCGTTGTCCGAGAGCTGGTACGTGATCCGGTACGAGCCGACTCGTAGCGAGTAGAGGCCACGGAGCCTGCCACGCAGTGGGTAACCGGCGTGCGGTTCGCGTTGAAGCAGCGCAAGAGCTTCCTCGGCAGCGTCGATTAGAGGCCAGTCGAGTGCGAGCAACTCTGTACGGGCGCGACGCGCGAGTATCAGTCGCGCCACCGGCTATCTCGCAGCTCGTTTCTCCGCCAGCTCACGGCGCAGATCGCTGAACTCGACCGTCTCACCGCGCGCGAGCTCATCGAGACCCGCCTGCAGCGACTCCAAGGTTGCTGCATCCGAGAGAACCTCGGCGGTCTCCTCGAGTGCTTGGTACTCATCGATCGGGACGAGTGCCGCCGCCGGCCGCCCGTTGCGCGTCACGACGACGTGATCGCGGCGGTCAGCTACATCGCTAAGTAGCTCAGCCAGGTTGCTCCGAAACTCGCGTACTGGGATGGTCTTGGTCATAAGCCAAAGTGTACCAAATCGTGTACACCATGACCGAGATCACCTGCAGGGCGGCTGTCAGCAGCAATCCCATTAGCGCTTTGGACCATCATTGGCAAGCGTTTTGGACATGTTTGCAATGCCGCCCGGGACCGCCGATCACTCCCAAGCCGGCCTTCGTCAGCGCTCGAACACGCCCATCACGCGCGAAGAGCCAGTGGCGAACGGGTAGTCCGCCTCCGCTTCGCACAGCACCCGGAACTGGTATTTGGCAGGGCCAGCGAACTTGAAGCGATAGCTCGCGTGATAGCGGCCCTTCGCGTCGCTGCGGACGACGTCGAACTCGAGCCACGTGCCGCCCGGCGAGCGCGCCTCCAGCACCAGCAGCTTGCCGCCGCTCGGAACCGGGCCGCCGCGCAGATGACCGGAGAAGTAGATACTGCGCCCCACGCTCGCCACGCGCGGCGCGATCCGCAGCGTGACCCCCGCCCGCACGGTCAGCGTGAGCGTCTTCGTCACCGCCGGCGACGAGCCCATCGTGCTGCTGTACGCGAAGCGCAGCGAGCGCGAGGACACGCCTGCTGGGATCTGCACGGTGAAGCGTCCGTCGGGCCCCGTCATCGGGCTCGCCATCGCCGCCACCCGCGCGCCAGCGTAGGCCGGCGTCGCCAGCACATCGATCTTCGCCCCTGCGATCGGCGCTCCGCCCGGTCCCGTGAGGCGGCCGACGATCGTCTCGCCGTGTCCGTAGGCGGTCGTGAGACGAGCCTTCCTCGAGCCCTCCCACGCCAGCGCCATCGTTGCCTGCGCCGACGCGTTCGTGCCGTTAGGGCTAGGGGTACCTGGTGGGGTCGGGTTATCGACGGTGATGGCCCTTTCAAGCACAGTCGCCGAATTGCCCGCCGCGTCGGTCACGCTGACCACCAAGCTGTGCGTGCCGTTACTAACTCTCGTCGTTTCGAAGCCCACGACAGCATTCACAGAGGCGGGGCAGGGCTGGAGATATACAAACGCGGGCAGCCCATCCGTCGTCTGACCCACGCTCCTGCAGCGCCCGCCTTCTTCGTTTACAACGCCGCGCTGCACGACCTGGCCGTCGACCGTGAACACGGCCTCGTAGATACCTGAGCCAGGATCGCTCGCGCTGAACGCGACATCGCTTACGCCGCTAACCGTCGGTGCCGTCGCCAGCGCTCCGCTCGCGTTCGAAACACTAGGCGCGGCGCTCTGTTCAAGAAGAACATCGGCTGCGTAGACGTAGAGCACAGCCGAGTAGCCGTTCGGATCACCGGGCGTGCTCTGGCATTCGCCGCCGGGCAGCGAAGCTCCACATGAGGCTTCCGCGTAGAGATGAGAACCCAGGTTCGCCGACGGAACCACGAAGCGATTGACACCAGCCATTGGCGATCCTGGTTCTCCCAGATCGTCACATCCAGTGCCGAAGACGCACTCGTCGAATGGGTTTGTGAGAGCCGGACCGGCGAGCGCGAGCTGATAGGAGCCAGTTTCGCTGCTGGTCCCGTGCACGTATCCCGCACGCCACAAGGTCGCCGCCACCAGCTCGTCTCCTAGAGGAACTTCGAAGGACCACCTCGCACGATCTGTGTTGGCGATGTGATCGGTCTGGTCGCCAAGTGCAGCAATTAGCGCACCTCCGTCAGCACACGAGTTGGTTGCGATGTCGTCGGTCTTTCCTTCGACGGCGACAGCGCCACTCCACCCATCAGCCGGAGCGCTTTCCCCCGCCGGCGTCCTGCACGAGTACACGTGGTACTGCCCCGCCACCGCACTCGCCGGGGCCGCCGCGCCGCCAGCGGCGGCCATGCCCGCGAGCGCGAGCGTCGCCACCAGCGGCACGCTCGCCCTGCTCGCCCGTTTCGATATCCGTTCGAACGCAGACACCATCTCACCCTCATGTCGGCCGAAGGCCCTCTATGGCCCCCCTCCAAATTGTTCCACCTTCCAGGCCATGCAGCGCCCGAAGCTGTCGTGACCGGCGCCCGCCACGCTGGAGGGGGGACGCGCGAACGCGTCTCCCGTCAAACGAGCTGGAAGCTGACCGGCAGGCGAGACAGGCCGTAGATGCCCGTGATGCTCTCCAGCTCCGGCTCGCCGTCCAGCTCCAGGCTGCGCACGCGGCGCGCCAGGAACGCCAGCGCCTCGCCCAGCTCCGCCCGCGCCAGGTTCGCGCCCACGCAGTAGTGCACGCCCGCGCCAAACGTCAGCTCGCGCGCGCCGCCCCTGTCCGCCGCGATGTCAAAGCTGTCCGCGCCGCCCCGCCCGCGCTCGTCCTCGCGCAGGTCACGGTTCGCCGTGAACGCGCACACCATCACGATCGTCCCCTC
>DATBZG010000031.1:0-33326 GCA_036513335.1 Solirubrobacteraceae bacterium
CAGCCACTCGAGCATGAACGCGATGAACGGCCGGTCCACAAGCCGCACGACGGGCTTGGGCACGTTCGAGGTGAGCGGGCGCAGGCGCGTCCCCTGCCCCCCCACCAGGATCACCGCCTGGATGCTCTCACCGCCGTCCGATGCCCTCGTAGAGGAGACCGGCGGCGCGGATCGTCGCGGGGTCCAGCGCATTGCGCCCATCTACGACCAGCGCCCCGCTCATCGCCTGCGCTGCAAGCTTCCAGTCGAGCTCCAGGCACTCGCGCCACTCGGTGACGAGCACAACCGCGTCGGCGCCTTCGACCGCGCCGAGCGGCGAGTCGGCGAAGCTGATGCCCCTGACGAGTGCGCGGGCCTGCTCCTCGGCAACGGGGTCGAAGGCCACGACCGACGCGCCGTCGGCCTGCAGGCGCGCGGAGAGAACCAGCGAGGAGGCCTCGCGCATATCGTCGGTGTTCGGCTTGAAGGCCAGGCCGAGAAGCGCCACGCGCTTGCCCGCCAGCCCGCCGAGGTGCTTGTGCAGCTTGCCGATCACACGGCGCTTCTGCAGATCGTTGACCTCGATCACGGCGGTCAGCAGCTGGAAGTGGTAGCCGGAGTTGCCGGCCAGCTGCTTCAGCGCATCGACATCCTTGGGAAAGCAGCTGCCGCCGAAGCCGATCCCCGCCTGCAGGAACTTGGAGCCGATGCGATCGTCCAGTCCCATCCCGCGCGCAACCTCCACCACGTCGGCACCCGTCTCCTCGCAGACGTTTGCGATCTCGTTGATGAACGAGATCTTCGTCGCCAGGAAGGCGTTGGAGGCGAGCTTGACCATCTCCGCGCTGGCGATGTCGGTGCGCACCAGCGGCGCGTTCAGCGGCGCGTAGAGCTCGACGACCGCGTCGCCCGCCCAACCGTCATCGGCGCCGACCACGACGCGGTCCGGGTGCAGGAAGTCCTCCACGGCGGAGCCCTCCTTCAGGAACTCCGGGCAGGAGACGTACCCAAGCCCGTCCTTCTTCTGCTCGCCGAACACGCGCATCAGCGACGCTCCCGTTCCACACGGCACGGTGGACTTCATCACGAGCGCGTGCTCCTTGGACGCCGGGATCGCGTTGACCACAGCGTGCACCGCTGAGAGATCCGCGTCGCCCGAATAGGTCGGGGGCGTGCCGACCGCCACGAACAGCAGACGCGCGTGCTCCAGCGCATCGGCCAGCTCGGTTGAGAAGTGCATGCGCGAGGCGTTGCGCGCCAGCAGCTCCGCCAGCCCCGGCTCGTAGATCGGGACCTCACCGCGGCGCAGACGCTCGATCTTCGCCTCGTCTATATCCACGCACCAAACCTCGCCGCCAAGCTCCGCAAAGCCGGCAGCCGTTACGAGGCCTACATAGCCGGTGCCGATCACTCCAATGGGCTCGGGGTTGGTGCTCATGCGAAGCGGGAAGGCTAGTAGGTGTGGCCGGCGCGAGGCGTCGTGAGTACCGCGGCCGGCCCTACTGCCCTACTGCCCGACAGCCAGGAACGCTTCGTAGCGCTTGGCGTCGCGCAGGGCCCGCGCGCGCTCCTCGCTGTCCTCCGGTGCACGCTCGACGGTCTCGCGCGCTTCGGAAAGCTTCGTTTCGAACGTCGAGCGATCGATCTTCTCGGGCGCGATCGCCTCCTCGACGAGCACCAGTACCCGATTTTGCGCGAACTGCAGATAGCCCTCGGCCTGCGCGAAACGCACGATCTCACCCTCGGAGCGATAGAGGCGCAACTCAGTTGGCTCCAGACGCGCGAGCAACGGCTCGTGGTTGGCGAGAATCGCGATCGAGCCGACCGTGGTGAAGGTGGAGAGCATTTCGATCTCCTCCGAGAACACCTCGCCCTCGGGCGTCAGCACTTCCGCTGGGAACTTGGAGTGCGCCATTATTTCTTGGCCGCCTCCACTACCTCGTCGATCGTGCCCTTCAGGAAGAAGGCACTCTCGGGGACCTCATCGTGCTTGCCGTCGAGGATCTCCTCGAAGCCCCTGATCGTCTCGGCGATCGGCACGTAGGAGCCGGGTGTACCGGTGAACTGCTCGGCGACGAAGAACGGCTGGGAGAGGAAGCGCTCGATGCGCCGCGCCCGCTGCACCGTGAGCTTGTCCTCGTCGGAGAGCTCGTCGATGCCGAGGATCGCGATGATGTCCTGGAGCTCCTTGTAGCGCTGTAGGACCTCCTTGACGCGGTTGGCCACGCGGAAGTGGTCATCGCCGAGGATGTCCGCCTTGAGGATCGTCGATGTCGAGTCGAGCGGGTCGACCGCCGGGTAGATGCCTTTTTCGGAGATCGACCGCGACAGCGCGGTCGTGGCGTTGAGGTGGGCGAACACCGACGCCGGAGCCGGGTCGGTGTAGTCGTCGGCCGGCACATAGATCGCCTGGATCGACGTCACCGAACCGCGCTTGGTGGAGGTGATGCGCTCCTGCAGCTGGCCCATCTCGGTCTCCAGCGTCGGCTGGTAGCCGACCTGCGAGGGCATGCGCCCGAGCAGCGCCGAGACCTCGGAGCCGGCCTGGACGAAGCGGAAGATGTTGTCGATGAACAGCAGCACGTCCTGGCCCTGGTCGCGGAAGTATTCGGCCATCGTCAGACCGGACAGCGCGACGCGCATGCGCGCTCCCGGAGGCTCGTTCATCTGACCGAACACGAGCATCGTCTTGTCGAGGACGCCCGACTCCTTCATCTCCAGCCACAGGTCGTTGCCCTCGCGGGAGCGCTCGCCCACGCCACAGAACGCAGACAGACCGCCGTGCTCCTTGGCGAGGTTGTGGATGAGCTCCTGGATCAGCACGGTCTTGCCGACGCCTGCGCCGCCGAACAGCCCGACCTTGCCGCCCTTGGCGTACGGAGCGAGCAGGTCGATGACCTTGATCCCAGTCTCGAACATCTCGGTGGTGGGCGTCAGGTCCTCCGCACGGGGAGCTTCCTGGTGGATGCCGCGGCGCTCGACGTCCGCCGGCATTGGCTCTCCCAGGTCGATCGGCTCGCCGAGCAGGTTGAAGATGCGCCCGAGGGTGACCTCGCCCACGGGAACCATGATCGGAGCGCCCGTGTCGAGCACCTCGGTTCCTCGCGACAGGCCGTCGGTCGTGTCCATCGCCACCGCGCGCACGCGGTCGTCGCCGAGGTGCTGCTGGACCTCGCACACGAGCAGATCCTCCTCAGCGCCGGCGCTGATCCCGGGAGCCTCCTCCTCGCGGTTGGCGGCGGAGCGGACGATCGTGATCGCGTGGTTGATCTCCGGCAGGCGATCGGGGAAGACGGCCTCGATCACGACGCCCTGAATCTCCTCGATGCGACCGACGTTGCGCTCGGCAGGCGCGCCGTTGGCGCCGGCGGCGGTGGTTGTTGGCTCTGTGACGATGCTGGCCTCCATTGTTCTCTGACTCTCCTGTCTATCCGTTCAAGTTCTCTTTGATGATGGCAGTGCCGGTCGGGTCTCTCGGATCTAGCTGAGGCCCTCCGCTCCGGCTACTACCTCCATGATCTCCTGCGTGATCTCGGCCTGGCGTGCGCGGTTCATCTGCAGCGTGTAATCGGTGATGATTTCGCCGGCGTTCTCCGATGCGCTGCGCATGGCCGTCATCTGCGCCCCGAAGAACCCGGCGGCGGACTCGACGAGCGCACGATAGATCGAGATCTCGATGTAATCCGGCACCAGGCGCCGCAGGATCGTCTCCGGGTCGGGCTCGTAGTCGACGGGCGTGCGTACGGCATCCCCATCAGCCGTGGACTGGCCGTCATCCGCACCGAGAGCCTCGCCTGACAGCGGCAGCAGCGTCTGGCGCGTGACCGTCTGGGTGAGCGGCGAGACGTATGAGTTGTAGAGCATCTCCACGCGGTCGACGCGATCGTCGAGATAGGCCTGGATCAGGTCGTCGGCGATCGTGCGCGCATCCGCGTATGCGGGCCTGTCGGCGAAACCGGTGTAGGCGCCCTCGAGCGTGTGCCCGCGGAAGGACACCGAGGAGACGCCGCGGCGTCCAGTCGCATACCAGCTGCTGCTGAGCCCCTGCTCGGACATCTCGCCGGACAGGCGCACGCCGGCACGGATGATCTGTGAGTTGAAGCCGCCGGCGAGGCCGCGGTCGCCGGTGACCAGCAATAGCCCGACGGTCGACTCAGACTCGTGCTCGCGCAGAAGCGGCACACGAGCAGCCTCTGCGCCGGCGGCCTGAGCCGCCTGGCGGGTCATGCGCGCGAGCGCGTCCGCGTAGGGACGCAGCGCCTCGATCCGCTGCTCAGCGCGACGCAGGCGTGCCGCGGCGACCATCTCCATGGCGCGGGTGATCTTCTGGATGTTCTTGACCGACGCGATCTTGTTCTTGACGTCGCGTTGAGATGCCATGGCGGTTTACGGCAGCCGGCGCTAGGCCGGCTGCGCCTCCTTCTCACGCTCGTCCTCGGCCTGCGCCTCGCGCGAGCTGCTGCTCGGAAGCGCATCGTCGTCGAACGGCTGGCCTTCCTCGTCGAGGTCGTAGCCGAAGTCCTCGGCGAACGTGTCGAGGATCTCGCGCAGCTTGCCCTGCACATCGTCGGACCAGTCGCCGCCGCGGATCTGCTCACGCAGCTCGCCGTGCTGGGAGTGCATGCGTTCGGTGGCCTCGAGTAGGAACGCGGGAACGCGGTCGACCTTCAGCCGGTCCAGGTAGCCGTTCGTGGCGGCGTAGATCTGCACCGTCTGATCCTCTACCGGCAGCGGCGCGCGCTCATGCTGGTTGAGCGTTGCCACGAGGCGCTCGCCTCGAGCCAGCGTGCGCTGCGTGTCGGCGTCGAGGTCTGAGCCGAACTGGGCGAAGGCCTCCAGGTCGCGGTACTGCGAGAGCTCGAGCTTGATCCGCCCCGCGACTTTCTTCATCGGGCCAATCTGCGCGTTTCCACCAACACGCGAGACCGAGATGCCGACGTTGATCGCAGGGCGCACGCCCGAGTTGAACAGTTTCGACTCGAGGAATATCTGCCCGTCGGTGATCGAGATCACGTTCGTCGGGATGTACGCGGAGACGTCGCCCGCCTGCGTCTCGATCACCGGAAGCGCCGTCAGCGAGCCGCCGCCGAGATCGTCGTTGAGCTTGACCGCACGCTCGAGCAGACGCGAATGCAGGTAGAAGACGTCGCCAGGGTAGGCCTCGCGCCCCGGCGGGCGGCGCAGCAGCAGCGACATCTGGCGGTAGGCGTAAGCGTGCTTGGTCAGATCGTCATAGACGCAGAGCGCGTGCTGCCCTTTGTAGAGGAAGTGCTCGCCCATCGCACAGCCGGCGTAGGGGGCCATGAACTTGATCGGAGCCGCCTCGTCGGCGGGCGCCGCGACGATGATCGTGCGCTCCATCGCGCCGTATTCCTCGAGCGTCTGCGCGAGCGCCACGACAGTCGCCATGCGCTGCCCGATGGCCACGTAAACGGACACGACGCCGGTGTCCTTGTTGTTGATGATCGCGTCGATCGCGATCGCCGTCTTGCCCGTCTGACGGTCGCCGATGATCAGCTCGCGCTGACCGCGGCCGATCGGGATCATCGCGTCGATCGCCTTCAGGCCTGTCTGCATCGGTTCCGTGACGGGTTGGCGTTGGACGACGCCGGGCGCCTTGAACTCAGCCGGCCGCGTCTCCGTGACTTCGATCGCGCCCTTGCCGTCCAGCGGACGCCCGAGCGGGTCGACGATGCGACCGAGCAGCTGCTCGCCGACGGGAATCTCCAGCAGCGAGCCCGTGCGCTTTACGGTGTCGCCCTCGGAGATGCGCTCCCACTCGCCGAACAGCACGGCGCCGACGTTGTCGGACTCGAGGTTCAGCGCGAGTCCCGTGACGCCGTGGGGCAGCTCGAGCATCTCGAAGGACATGCAGTTCTCCAGGCCGTGAAGGCGTGCGATGCCGTCGGCGACCGACAGCACTGTGCCCACCTCGGTCAGCTCGGCCGTGCCGCTGTCGAGTCCCTCGATGCGGCTCTTGAGGATGTTCGTGATCTCGTCGGGGTTGATCTGCATCAAGAAGCTCCTTGGGCAACGTGCCTGCGCAGCTGCTCCAGTCGGTTTCGAATAGAGGCATCGAGGATCGAGTTTCCGACCCTGATGATGATGCCCCCGAGGATGTCCGGGTCCACGCGTGCGGCCAGCGTGACCTTGCGTCCGGCGCGTTCGCCGATCGTCTTGCCGAGGCTTTCGGTGGTGGCGTCGTCGAGCGCGATCGCACTTGTGATCTGTACCGGCAGCGTCCTGTTCTCCTCATCCCACAGACGCTCGTACTCGTGGCGGATGCGGAAGATGACGGGCATACGGTGGTTTTCGATCAACAGCGCGAGGAAGTTGATGAAGATCTCATCGGCGCCGTCGAGCAGCGTGCCCAGCGCATCGCGCTTCTCCTGGGTGGAGAAATAGGGTGAGAAGAAGAAGACGGCGAGCTCGCGGTGCTGGTCGAGGGCGTCCGCGAACTGGCCGAGCTGCTCACGCAGCTCGTCGAGCTTCCCCTGTTCCTGGGCGACCTGAAACAGCGAACGGCCATAGACCTGGGCCAGCTCCTCCACTAGTTGTTCGCCCCCGAGGAGAGGCTGGAGAAGTCCATCTCGCCCAATGCCTCCTCGACCAGACGACGCTGGTCGGCGTCATCGAGCGTCTTGCGCACGACCTTCTCAGTGGCCATGATCGTCAGATCTGCGACCTCCCTGCGGATGTCGTCGAGCGCACGCTTGGTCGCGGCCTCGATGTCACGCTCCGCGCGCTTGGAGGCCTCGGCGAGGATCTCCTGGGCGCGATCACGGGCCTCGTGCTCGTGCGTGTCAGCCGTCTGGCGGGCGCGCTGCACGATCTCCTCCGATTGAGCCCTGGCCTCCTTCAGTCGCTCGCGGTATTCCTCAAGCAGCTTGTCGGCATCCTGGCGCAGCTCCGCGGCGGCGTCGATGTCGCCTTCGATCGTCTTCGCGCGCTTGTCCAGGGCTTCACCGATCAGTGGGAACACCCACTTGCGCAGGATGAACAGCGAGATCAGGAACACGACGATCGTCCAGACCATGAGCCCCACGTTGGGGGAGATCAGGAACGAGCCGCTCGAGGCGAGTGGGATGGTGGTCGCAGGGAGCATTCTGGCCTACAGGAAGAAGGCGATGAAGCCGCCTACGAGGCCGTAGAAGAAGCACGCCTCGGTGAGCGCAAAGCCGAGCCACTGATCGCGCTCCACCTCGGCGCGCAGCTCGGGCTGGCGAGTCTTGGCTTGGATCGAAGCGTTGAACACCGCTCCGATGCCCGCCCCGGCTCCAGCGGCGCCGCCACCGGCGCCGACGCCGAGCGCGATCGCACGACCGGCATCCTGGCTCTGCTTGATGATCGGTTCGACGGTCAGGATCAGTGGGTGAATCACACTGAAAAGATGGAGAAACGGCATTGCTCGATAGCTCCCTTGTTTTGTTAGTGGCTTTCGACCGCTCCGCCGAGATAGATGGCGGTCAAGATGGAAAAGATGAAGGCTTGCAGGCCTGCGATCAGCACGGCCTCGAACAGGTAGATCGCGATCCCGAACGGCAGCAGCAGCCATTGGACCCACTGATCCCCGACGAGCACACCCAGCTCGCCGCCCATGAACGCGATCAGCATGTGACCGGCGAGCAGGTTCGCCCACAGTCGCACCGTCAGCGAGATTAGGCGCAGGAAGTTGGAGAGGATCTCGATCGGGAAGATCAGGCCCACGATCGGGCCTTTGATGCCGCCCGGCATCAGGCTTTTGATGTATCCAATCGGGCCGTGGTGCCTGACCCCCTCGTAGGTGAACAGGACGAACACGCCGAGCGCGAGGATCAGGGGAAAGGCGACGTTCGTGTCTGCCGCGAAGATCTGGAACGACGGGATGCTGGCACCGAACAGGTTGAACGTCTCGCCGCTGTCGACCGGCAGCGGGATGTAGCCGATCAGGTTCGTGACGAGGATGAACACGAAGATCGTGGCGATCAACGGGAAGTACTTGCGTTGCATGTCGTCGTCGAGGTTTTCCTTCGACATGCCGCGGGTGAAGTTGTAGAACATCTCGACCGCCACCTGGAGGCGACCGGGACGCTGCTGCAGGCGCCTGGAGATGTAAGTCATCACGCCGATCGTGAGGGCGGCTGCGATCAGCAGATACAGCACACCCTTGTTGAACGCGATCGGGCCGAGCTTGAACCAGGTGTCGAGTTTGAACTCGTTGGTCGGGGAGAAGACGCCGCTGATGACGGACGGCGCCTTGTGCGACTTGAAGCCGAACAGGATGATGAACAGGACGATCCCGCCGATCCACGCTCCCAGGAGCGAGTAGAGGATCTTTTTTCCCTGGCTCATCCCCTGGCGGGAAGAGGGCGCTCCTGCAGGCGGAGCTGCTGAGACGGCGCTCATCGCTGAGGCGCTCCTTGCGGTCGACCGCTGACAAGGCGCATCGCGAATGCGATCGAGTAGGCACAGAAGATCAGCAGCGCCGCAGCCAAGCCGTCGCGGCGTCCGCCGATCACGGCGGCGAGCACGATCGCTCCGGCGAGGAGCCAGATGCGCCCGAACCCATCGACCAGATTCAGGCCGAAGCGGGCATCGTCCCCCTGACCGGCAATCCAGCGCTGGCCGGCGCCGGCGAGCCCACGCTGGACCAGCCAAGCGGCGGCGCTCACGACCACTCCCACGACAGGGGCTCCAAGCACCAGCGCAACGGGCACGGCGATGACGACGAGCACGACGTCGAGGTAGCGGAGGATCACAGTCGAGCGCCGGGGCAGGACAGCACCCGCGCCTGCCCCGGGGGAGGATCCGTGAGGGGGGGTCTGGGTGGCCATTTCGAGATCCCGGAGGATCACCGTCGAGCACTTCCGGGGGGAGCCGGACCGTCGGAGTGTGCGGGGTCGAGCCGGTCTCCCGGCGCAGCGCCGGGCAGGCGTATGGGATCCCCCGTGACGTCGTCGTCTGGCATGTAAGTGGAGCCACCCTACAGACGAGAAATTCCTCGCGCTCTGCAGCGGCGAAGCCGTCGAAGTGTCCCTCAACAGTCTGCGGCGGCGGAGCTAGTCTAGCTGATCTCGGACTTCGTAACAACTTTGTGACATGCCGTACACAGGTGGTTCGGACCTTGCGAACAGCGACGGTCGCCGAATCGTGCGAAACGGGGGCCGCCGCAGCCGGCCGCCCAGCAGCCGCACGATCAGCACCGATACCAAGATCGTCACCAGCCCGCCGAGCACGTCGCATACGAAGTGGTTCCCTGTGGAGAGCACCGCGAACGCCGTGACGAAGGGGTAGATCACAGCAAGCGCTCGCAGCCACCGGCGTGAGGCGATCTTCCAGACGACGATCGTGCACCAGACCGCCCAGGCGATGTGCAGTGAGGGCATCGCCGCTAGCTGATTGGCCTGTGAGGCCAGCGCCCCGGTATGCCAGGAGCCGATCGCATGTGTCGCGGCGACCACATCCGTGAACCCGGCGAGCATCCGCGGCGGGGCCACCGGGAACTGCCAGAAGACGATGAACGCGAGCACGTTGGCCAGCACGAGCGTGTTGCGCAGCGGCCGGTAGATGTCGGCGCGCCGCCACCATATGTATCCGAGCAGCCCGAGCGTGACGACGAAGTGGGCGTTGTCGTAGTAGTCGGAGACCAGCAGGCCGATCGTGTGGTGCCCGGCGAGCCAGTGATCGAGGCTGCGCTCGGGGTCGATGTGCAGCGTCTGCTCGAAGCGAAGGATGTCCTGCGCGTGTGCGAGCGCTGCGTGCAGCCGCAGCGGCGCCAGGTTCGTGATCGCGTCGTAGATCCAGCACAGCCACGCGATCGCGAGCGCCTCGAGCCACCAGCGCGTGCGCTTGTGGACCTGCGACGCGGCTGTCGGCGCGCCGAGGATCGAGGTGGGGGTGCCTGCGTCGATCGGTGCGACCGTGGACAAGCAGTCGATGTTATCCGCAGCCGCAGCGGCCACAGGCGTGCGCGAACCGGGCCGCAAACCGGCGTGTTTAGAGCGCCACGGACTCCAGCCCGCGCTCGGCGAGCGTCTCGAGGACGCTGGGCAGCGCGGCGACCGTCCGCCTCCACGAGTCCGCGACGGAGTAGTCGTCGGCGTCGTGCAGCAGCAGCACCGCGCCCGCGTCGGCGCCCTCGGTGACTCGTGCGGCAATCGAGGCTGGGGTTGCGCGAGCCTCCCAGTCGCGACCCCAGTGGCTCCACAGCAACGTACGCCAGCCATGCCGACGGGCGATCCGAAGCGCGGATGCGTTCAGGACACCATAAGGCGGACGGTAGAGCTGTGGCTCACGTCCGCTGTGCTCTGCGATGCTCGCCTGAGCCCTGGCGATGTCCTCGCGCACCTGCCCCGGAGTCAGACGCAAGAGGTTGCGGTGTCGGTGGCAGTGCAGCCCGATGTCGTGGCCCGCGTCGACGATCTCGCGGACGATGCCCGGGTTCTTGAGCACCTGCTCGCCGACGAGGAAGAACGTGGCGTGAGCGCCCTCGCGCTCGAGGATCTCGAGCACCGCCGGGGTTCCCTGAGCGTGCGGGCCGTCATCGAAGCTCAAGCCGTAGCCACGCCCACTGGCGGTGCGGTCCTCTACGCCCAGTGGCGCACGCAGCGGCGCCCACGCCCCGGCCAGTCCGGGGAGCAGGTAGCCGACCACGACGCCGGCGCTCAGCGCGCCCACGATCTGAGCTGCCGGGGTGCGATGATCGGGGATGGACATGGTCGATCTGGTGCTGGGAATCGGGGCGGCAGTCGGGGCGTCGACTCTCTACAGCCTAGGGATCGCCCTGCAGGCGCTGGATGCCAGGGAGGCGCCACACGAGGAGCACCTGCGCATCGCGCTGGTTGCGGGACTGGTCAAGCGCGCCCGTTGGCTGCTCGGCACCGGCCTCTCGATTCTCGGCTGGCCGCTGCAGGTGCTCGCGCTGCTGCTCGCGCCCCTGGTGGTCGTGCAGCCCGCGCTCGCCGCGGGCCTGCTGGTGCTGCTGCTCATCGGAGAGCGCATGCTCGGGGAGCACGCTGGGCGCTACGAGCACATCGCGATGTCGGCGATCGTGCTCGGCGTCCTCGGCGCTGCCCTGACTGCGCCGCCGCGCGACACGCATCACTCGCGCGAGGCGCTGACGATCACGATCGTGCTCGTGGCGCTCGCGTTGGCCAGCGTGCTCCCATACCTGCTGCGCGCGCTTGGGCGCCCGCGCGCGGTCGTGACGATGGTCGGCGCCGGGCTGGCATTCGGCTGGAGTGGCGTGGCGACGAAGCTCGCATCCGATGACCTCGCGAGCCACCATCTCCTGATCGCGGCTGCATGGGGGCTTTCGACCGCCGCCGCCTCGGCAGTGGGGGTGCTCAGCGAGTCAAGCGCGCTTCAGTCACGCCCCGCGATCCAGGTCGCGCCGGTCGTGTTCGTGACTCAGACGGTCGTGCCCGTCGTGCTCGCGCCGCTGCTGCTGGGCGAGCGCTTCAGCGATACGCCGCTCGGCGGCGTCCCGCTGATCGTGTCGTTGCTCGTGCTGGTCGTGGGGGCGGCGATGCTCGCCCGCTCCCCTTTGCTGACCACCCTGATGGGGGGTGCCCCGCTGATGGAAGGCGAGCGGGTCAACCAGGCGAGCGGCTCGGTGCCGAGCCCCGAGGAGCGCAGCCAGGAGACGATCCGTTCCAGCCCCTCGACCGAGGCGGGCGAGCCGGAGAGTTCGACCACGACCACATCCCCCGCTCGCATTGGCCGGTGAGGCAGCCGGCTGTCGGCGTGCAGCCGTGCAGCCCCCTTGATCGGGGTCGCGCCATCGGTGCGCGCGAGCACGAGCTGGCCCATGGACAGGCCTCCCAGCGGCTGCAGGTAGTAGAAGTGATGGTGCAGGCCGAGCGCCCTGGCCTGTGAGCGAAGCATCCCGCGCGTGCGCTCCCAGCGCAGCGGTGCCGAGCCGGGGACTTCGGGAGTGAATTCGTCGCTCAGCATGCGCAGCCTGGCGATCCTGGCGGCGTGCGGCACCCCGGAGTCGTCGGCGAAGGAGGCATGGATACCGCGCGCCGCCAGCTCGGCCGCCAGCTGCGGGATCTGCGCATCAGGTGCATGGATGATGAGACCGACATCTCGCTGCTCGGTGCTGACACGAACCAGCGGATGCACGTGCAGGAACTTGGCAGCCACCGCCGTGACCTCGTCCGTGGACATCATCCACGAGCCCAGGCCGAACAGCAGCACCACCCAGGTGGCCGAGGCCGCGAGGCGTAGCCGCCAGAGCGGGATCGGCTGTACGCGTCGTGGTGGGTCGAGCACCACGTCTACGGCCTGCGGGTGCGGGATCTCCTCGACGCGCGGCCGCGTTGCGCCGACGTCATTCCCGGCTTCGTCATCGGATTCGAAGCTGGCCTGGACGTGCGTGCGCAGCTCGTCCTTGTCGTTGGCCAGGCGAAGCAGGTCGAGCGCGGCCATCGCCCGCGTGTTCAGCCGCGCATGCCCGATCGGCAGGCCATAGGAGACGACGGGCGTGCCCGCGGCTCTGGCCTCCAGACAGGTGACCCCGCCCGTGGAGTGCACGAGCACGTCCGCCGCGGCAAGAATCTCGGGCATCTTGTTCGTGAACCCGAACACACGCACGCGCTCGTCGCTCGCGAACGCCCCGCGCAGCTTCTCGGCGAGCTGGTCGTTGTGCCCGGCAAGACAGACGATGCTGCTCACCTCTGGCACTTTCGTGAACTCGCGGACGGCGCCCGCGATGTCCCCCACCCCCCAGCCTCCGCCGGAGACCACGACCGTGCGACCGTCCTCCGGGAGCCCGAGCGCGCGGCGCGCCTCCGCGGGACAGCGTGGCTCCAGGAACTCGGCCGAGATCAGCGGGCGCACGAGACGCACGCTGCCGCGCCCGGCGATACGCTCGACCGAGGGCATCGACTCCCCGTACATGACCAGGTGCACGTCGATACCCGGCTGGGCCCAGAAGAAGAGCCCGGTGAGATCGGTGATCGTGGCCACAGTGGGGCAGCGCACCTGACCCGTGCGGCGCAGGCGCGCCAGCACGACGGTGACCGCCGGATAGGTCGAGACGACGACATCGGGTTCGTGAGCGGCGATCGCCCGGGCGAGCGGACGTGAACCGAGCAGGCAGAGCAGGCGGCGTGCGGCGGCGCGGATCGGAAGGATGTGCTCGAGCAGCCAGTAGACAAGGGTGTAGGTCCACGGGAAGAAGCGCAGCTGCACTCGGTAGCCGTCCTCAACAACCGGCCTCAGCAGAGGCCCCATGGCGGCGAGCCCGTCGATGACCGTGACTTCAGCGTCCTGCTGGGATGCTTCGATCTGTCCGGCCAGCGCCCGTGCGGCCGCCGCATGACCCTCGCCCACGTCGGCTGAGAGGATCAGCACGCGTCGCGCGCGGGAAGGATCCCGAGCCCGGCCTGATCTGCTCTTGCGGTTGCGAAGTCGCATAAGGATGTGCATTAGGGGCGCCCTTGGCGCGTGCGTGCCCCCACACGGCTATACCCCCGAGACACGGCTACGTTTCAAGGGTACCGTTCGCGCAGGACACTCGCGGACCGGGAGACGCAACAATGGGCCTCATACCGGCCGCGACCCCCATATCCACCGCTCGGGAAGCCGGCGGACGGTCTGCGGACGGGGCCGGCCAGGGCAGTGTTCACGGATTCGCGAGCGTGGCCGGAGCGTTGGGCGCCGCTGGGCTGGTTGGCGTGGTCGCAAGCGTCTTCATGATCAGCGCGGGAGCTGCATCGGCGCCCTCGGTGTACGTACCCGGCCGCAGCGGCGGCTGGCCGGCATGGATGGCGGGGCCCCTGCGCGGCCTGGGCATCGGCATCACCAGCTCCGGCTTTCAGGCGTTGATGCTGATCATGTGCGTCAGCTATCTGGTTGTGCTCATGACGGTGCGCCGAGTGCCGGTCGGCGCCCTCGTCGGCGCGATCGTGCTTGCGAACGCGATCCTGCTGCTGGGTCCTCCGCTGATCTCCCAGGATGCCTTCGGCTACCTGGCGTTCGCGCGGCTGGGGGCACTACACGGACTGGACCCGTATACGCACTTCGCGGCCGAAGCGCCAACAGATCCGATCTTCCGGTTCATCGGATGGCCGTTTCAGAACTCACCGTACGGTCCTGTGTTCACGCTCGCGAGCTATGCGATCGCACCCCTGGGGCTGGCGGGGGGCCTGTGGGCGTTCAAGGCAATCGCAGTCGTCTCCAGCCTCGGCGCAGTCGCGCTGATCGCGCGTGCCGCTGGGCGTCTCGGCCAGTCTCCGGCGTGGGCAGCCGCGTTCCTGGGCCTGAACCCGGTCCTGTTGGTGCTGGCTGTGGGGGGCGCGCACAACGACACGTTGCTGTTGCTGGCACTCAGCGCGGCGCTGGCGCTGAGCGCGGGGGCGAGCCGGCGAACGCGCGCGGCAGCGGCCGCGCTGGCGGCGGGCGTGGGCGTGAAGCTCACGGCGGGTCTTGCGCTGCCGTTCCTCGTGCTCGGCGCATCGGGCAGGCGCGAGCGGCTGCGGGTCGCGCTGAGCGCGGCGGCCGCCCTGCTCGCGGTGGCGATCGTCGGCGTAATCGGCTTCGGCGTGCACGCGCTCGGCTTCGCCAACGCGATCGGCGAGCAGCAACAGCTGGTGGCGACGCACAGCGTGCCGGCCGAGACGGCGCGGCTGATCGGGCTCAGCGGGACACCCACCTGGTGGCGCCATCTGTACCTCGCCGGCTTCCTGGTGGTGCTCCTTTACGCCCTGTGGCGCACCGCGCGCGGTACGGACTGGCGCGTGGCTGCCGGCTGGAGCACGCTGGCACTGCTTGCCTGCACCGCGTGGCTGCTGCCGTGGTATGCGATCTGGCCGCTTCCGCTAGCGGCCGTCTGCGGTGATCGGCGCCTGCGCGCCGCCACGCTCGTTGCCTGCGCCTACGCCATCCTGATCCATCTTCCGCTTGCCGACCCGCTGCTCAGCCCCGGAAGCGGGGCCCTCGGGCACGTTCACATCGCGATCCCCCACGTGCGTCACCGCCTCGAACTCGCCGGTTTCCAGATGCTTCGCGACGTCCATGTCGATCTCCGCTGGTGAGGCCTCCGGGCGCAAGCGCCGTAGGCGAATCGCGTCGAGGCGCCTGAACTTGAGGATCTCGAGCACGTAGACGAGGTACACGCTGGCCGCGACCACGATCAGCCCGATACCAAGCATCACGAGCGTCCAGCCGGTGTGGTAATGCCCTTTGTGGTCGCTGTAGGGGACGAAGCGCAGCGCCAGCGCCATGCCGGCGAGCAGCAGCGTCCACGCGTACAGGTAGGCGATCGTACGCCGACTGGAGAAGCCGATACGGGCCATGCGGTGGTGGAAGTGCTCGCTGTCGGCGCGGTAGAAAGGCTGGCGGTACTTCAAGCGCTTGAGCACCACGAAGGTCGTGTCGAGGAATGGCACCGCGAGCAGGATCAACGGCAGCACGAACGACACGACCGCCTCGGTCTTGACCGCCGCCTCGACCGTGATCACCCCCATCAGCAGGCCGAGCAGCTGCGCTCCGCAGTCGCCCATGAAGCTCGACGCCGGCGGGAAGTTGTAGATGAGAAAGCCAAGCGCAACGCCGGCCGTCAGCGCCGCGAGCACGCCGGGCTGCTGGCGGTCCAGGTCGAACGCGATAACCGCCATCGCAGCGGCGATGATCATGCAAACGCCCGCCGCCAGTCCGTCGACGCCGTCGGAGAAGTTGACCACGTTCATCATCAGGACGAGCCCGATCACGGTCAGCACCGGGCCGGCGTCGGCGGGCCCCGTGCTGGGGAAGGCGAGGTTGCCGGCGAAGGGCAGCGTGATCGCCTTCACCGCCACACCGAAGTGCACGACGATCACCGCCGCGAGCACCTGGCCGAGCAGCTTGAGTATGGGGTGCAGCTCGAAGCGATCGTCCAGCGCGCCCACCAGCGTGATCACCGCAGCTCCGAGCAGCACGCCGTGCCACAGCTGCGGCTGCTGTTCGCGCGCGTATCCGGTCGGCAGCCAGATCAGGCCGGCGAGCAGCACGCCCGCGAAGATCGCCAGCCCGCCGAGCAGCGGCGTCGGGCGATCGGACAGCCCTCGCTCGCGCGGCTCGTCGATCGCGCCGGCTACCCTCGCGAACCGCATCGTGAGGGGGGTCAGCAGCGCGGTGACGACCGCGGCGGCCAGAAAGGCGTAAAGCGCGTCGAGCTCGGTTGGATGCGCCATCGGCTCATGCAAAGCATCGCAGGCCGGGAGGTCGCAAGCGCCGCGGGGCGCCCACGCGCTCTCGTCGATCTACACCTGTGCTGTTGCGGGGAGGCCCTGATACAGCGGATAGCGCTCCACGATCGCGTCCACGCGCTCCGCGAGCTCGTCGGCCCGCGACTCGTATTCGGGAGTCAGCGCTACCGCGAGGATCCGCCCGACCTCCACAAAGTCCTCGCCCTGAAGGCCCCGGGTGGCCAGCGCAGGCGTGCCGATCCTCAGGCCGGAGGCTTCCATCGGCGGGCGCGGATCGAAGGGAACGGCGTTGCGGTTAACCGTGATCTGGATCTCGTGCAGGCGATCCTCAGCCTGGCGGCCGGTGAGCTCCGGCTCGCTGTCGCGAAGGTCGACCAAAGCGAGATGCACATCGGTGCCGCCCGTCAGGACGTTTACGCCGTGACCGGCCTTCAGCAGCTCCTCGGCCACCGCTCGGGCACCCTCGATGGTGCGCCGCTGGCGCTCGGCGAACAGCTCGCTGGCGGCAATCTTCAGCGCCACGGCCTTGCCCGCGATGATGTGCTCCAGGGGGCCGCCCTGCTGGCCGGGGAAGACCGCCGAGTCGATCTTCTTGGCGTACTCCTCGCGGCAAAGGATGATCCCCGCGCGGGGCCCGCCCAGGGTCTTGTGGGTGGTGGTCGTCACCACGTCGGCGTACTCGACCGGGTTCGGATGCAGGCCCGCTGCGACCAGGCCGGCGAAGTGGGCCATGTCGACCATCAGCAGCGCGCCGACCTCATCGGCGATCTCCCTGAAGCGAGCGAAGTCGAGCCGGCGTGGGTAGGCCGACCAGCCGGCCAGCAGCATCTTGGGGCGCCGCTCGCGGGCGATGCGGGCGACCTCGTCCATGTCGATCAGGCTCGACTCGCGGTCGACCTCGTAGGCGGCGATGTCATAGAGACGTCCCGAGACATTGATTTTCATGCCATGGGTGAGGTGCCCGCCGTGGGCCAAGGACAGCCCCATGATCGTGTCGCCGGGCGTCAGCAGGGCGTGGTAGACGGCCGTGTTGGCCTGGGCGCCGGAGTGCGGCTGCACGTTGGCGTGCTCGGCCCCGAACAGGGCCTTGGCGCGATCGATCGCCAGCTGCTCTGAGACGTCCACCCACTCGCAGCCTCCGTAGTAGCGGCGCCCTGGGTAGCCCTCGGCGTACTTGTTCGTGAGAACAGAGCCCTGGCACTCGAGCACGGCGCGCGGCACGAAGTTCTCCGAGGCGATCATCTCGAGCGTGCGCTGCTCGCGCTCGAGCTCCCCCTGGAGAACCTCGGCGATCTCGGGATCGACCTCGGCGAGGGGACGGTTGAAGTAGTCGGGGCTAAGCTCGGACACAGCGCTCTCCTTGGACGGGCGGTGACGACATGATTGCCCAGGCGCGCGGCGGTTTCGCTGGCCGCTCCCCGGTGGTCGCTTCCACCTCAGGCGCCAGTCGCGGCAGCTGTTTTGAGGCTAGCACGCGAGCAGGCGCTCGACATCGGCGGCGGGCAGGGCTCCCTGCCTGAGAATGTGCCAGCGTCGATGCTCCTGGTAGTCGCGCAGATCGATGACCGTCGAGGGCGTGCCCGGCAGCTCGCCCCCGTCGAGGACGAGGTCCGCGCCCGCGAGCACGCTGGGAGGAATCTCGGCGAGCGATCGTGCGTCCGGCTCACCCGAGAGGTTTGCGCTCGACTGCATCACCGGGGCCGCCAGTGCTTCGAGCGCCCGCAGGCGCTCGCTCAGGAGCGGCACACGCAGTCCCAGCGTCGCCGGATCGGTCCGGCACGCGGGCGCGAAGCGCTGCCGGCGATTTGCGAGCAGCAGCGTCACCGGTCCGGGAAGCAGTGCCGCGAGTGCCTCGCGCTCTGCATCGAGCAGCTCGGGCAGGTCGGCGAGCGCTGTCTCCAGCGCGAAGTACATGACCGCCGCAGGGCGCGCCGCGGGGCGCCCCTTGAGCGTGTACATCCGTCTCGCCGCCCGCTCGCTGTCGGGGTCGCAGCACAGGCCGTAGACGGTGTCACTGGGGAACACAGCCACACCATCGGCGGCGAGACAACGCTCCAGGCCGAGGACGTCGGCTCCTGCGAGCGGCGCGCCGATCACGGCTCCCGCTCCCCGACCACCACCCGTTGGATGCGTGCGAGGTCGCGCTCGAAGCGCAGGTGGGCGAAGCCGGCCGCGCGCATCATCTCGGCGACGGACGATGCCTGCCCGGCCCCGACCTCCAGCGCGGCGAGCCGCACCTCGGGCAGCTCACCAAGCTGTGCCGTGAGCCTCCGGATCGTGTCGAGGCCGTCGGCTCCGGCAAACAGCGCCTGTGGCGGCTCGTGGCGAATGATCTCCGGAGCGAGCAGCGCGCGCTCGGAGTCCGCGATGTAAGGGGGATTGGAGAGAACCGCATCGAACTCGCCCGCGTCCTCGAGCAGATCGGCGTGCAGCCACTCGACATCGAGCTCCAGGCGTTGCGCGTTCAGCCCGGCGAGCTCGAGCGCCGCCTCGCTGACATCGCTGCCGAAGACGCGCAGGTCGGGACGCTCGTCCTTCAAGGCCAGCGCGATCGCGCCGCAGCCCGTGCCAAGGTCGAGCACGCGCGCACCCGCACCCAGGCCCAATCCAACCTCCACCAGCAGCTCTGTCTCCGGCCGTGGCACGAGTGCGCGAGCATCGACGGCGAGCTCGAGCCGGCGGAAGTGGCGACGCCCGAGGATGTAGGCGACCGGCTCGCGCTGAACGGAGCGGCGGCGCACCGCATCCTGGAAGGTGCGCACGGCCGAACCGCGAACGATCAGCTCGTGGTCGGTGAGCAGCTGCTCACGACCGACGCTGAGAGCATCCGCGAGCAGCAGTTCGGCGTCGAGCCGCGGCGTTTCGCAGCCCGCGGCGGCGATCGCGGTGATGGCGCCATCGAGCGCCTCACGAGCGGGCGTGCCGATTGCCGGTGGTGGCGCGGTGCTGTCCGCCGGGCCGCTCACGCGAGCGCCTGTGCCTCCAGGCGCCGGCGCTTCTCATCGGCCTGCAGCGCGGCCGTCAGCTCATCCACCTCGCCTTCCAGAACCTGGTCCAGGTTGTGAACTGTGAGCTTGATGCGATGGTCGGTCACGCGCCGCTCACCGTAGTTGTAGGTGCGGATCTTCTCCGCCCGGTCGCCTGTGCCGACCTGCGAGCGACGATCGGCGGCCAGCTCCGCCTGCTGCTCTGCGAGCGCGCGCTCGTACAGGCGGGCGCGCAGGACGCGTAGCGCCTTCTCGCGGTTCTGCAGCTGCGACTTCTCGTCCTGCATCGAGACGACGATGCCGGATGGCTTATGCGTCACACGCACCGCCGAGTCGGTCGTGTTGACCGACTGGCCACCAGGTCCGGAGGAGCGGTAGACGTCGATCTGCAGGTCGTTCGGATCGATCTGCACGTCCACGTCCTCGGCCTCGGGCAGGACGGCGACGGTCGCGGTCGAGGTGTGGATCCTGCCCTGGGACTCGGTCTGCGGGACCCGCTGGACGCGGTGCGTGCCGCCCTCGTACTTGAACACCGAGTAGGCGCCGTCGGGTTGGTTGGGGGTGGTGGGCGGGGACTTGATTGCGAAGGTGTACTTGCCGTCGCCGATGTCCAGCGGCTCGGTCTGCCAGCCTCGACGCTCGGCGTAGCGCGTGAGCATGCGATAGAGGTCACCCGCCCACAACCCAGCCTCGTCGCCGCCCGCGCCCCCCTGGATTTCGACGATAACGCTCTTGTCGTCGTTGGGGTCGGGCTCAACCATCGCCAGGCGAATCTCCTCTTCGAGCTCCTCGATCCGCAGGCGCGCCTTGCCGAGCTCGTCGCGCATCTCGCTGTCCTCGCCCATCTCCTCCAGCAGCTCCTCCGCCCCGGCCGCGTCGTCCTGTGCGCGGCGCCATTCCGTGGCCAGCTTGGCCGCGGTCTCGAGCTGGCTGTATGCGCGACCGACCTCTGCGTAGCGTTCGCGGTCAGAGATCACCTCGGGGTCGGTCATCTGCTGACCGAGCTCGGCGAAGCGTGTCTCGATCTGCGTGACGAGGTCTTCGATCATCGGTCGAGCGTACAAGGGCGCCGGCGAGCGAGCGAGGACGCCGCCCAGCGCAGTGCTCCCGGCGGTCCGGTTCCAGACGGTCGGGAGTCAAGCTGGGCAAGGACGCAGCGAGCGTGGCGTGCTTCGCACGCGAGCGCGCGAGGACGCCGCCCAGCGCAGTGCTCCCGACCGTCTGGTCAGGCGACGACCTCGACGCCGAGGAGATCGGCCGCCGAGAGCTCGCCGGGTGTCTCGCGCGCGAGCACCGCCTTCAGCGCGGCGATCGCAACCTCCAGCTGCGCGAGATCCGGCTCCCGCGTGGTCAGCAGCTGCAGCTTCAGTCCCGGCCACATCACGGCGCGAACCCACGGGCGCCTGCGGTTGCGCCCGGCGAACTTGATCAGCTCGAAGGAGATTCCCGCGATCACGGGCACCCCGAGCACGCGCGTGGCCATCAGCCAGTACCAGGCCGGAAGGCCGATCGGCGCAAACACGAAGATGGCGACGATCATCACCACCAGTAGGAAGCTGGTGCCGCAGCGCGGGTGCAGCCTGGAGAAGCGCTTGGCGTTCTCCGGCGTCAGCTCCAGGCCGGCCTCGTAACAGGAGATCGTCTTGTGCTCGGCGCCGTGGTACTCGAACACGCGACGCAGGTCGCGCACGCGTGAGAGCAGCAGCATGTAGCCGAGGAACAGGCTCGTGCGGATCAACCCCTCGACCAGCCAGAACAGCAGCGAGGAGCCGAGCTGGTGCTTGATCAGGCTCGTCAACCCGACGGGGATCAGGAAGAAGAGCACGATCGCGAGCACCATCGCCACGATCACGGTCCCGGCCCACACCGCGCGCGGGATCTCCTCCTGCTCCTCGGCCTCCTCCACGGGCATCTGTGCGTTCGCGGAGACCTCCAGGGCGCGGAAGCCGATGACCATCGATCCGCCGAGCGCGACCACTCCCCGGATGATCGGAAGCCGCAGCAGACGATGACGCTTCATTGCGGAGTCCAGCGGGAAGGTCGTGACCTCGACCTCGCCCATCGCGGCGATCGGGCCACCGTCTCCGTCGAGCAACTGCTCCTCGGTTGGCTTGCGCACCGCCACGGCCCAGTTCGAGACGCCGCGCATCATCACGCCCTCGAGCACCGCCTGACCGCCGACGGGCGCGTCGCGCTGGGCGCTCAACTCGCCGCTGCCCTCGACCAACGTCCCGGACGAGACGGGAATCGATGCAGCAGCGGCGAGCAGAGGCTCACCCGCCGGCACCGTCGCGCCATTGTCGACGTCTGGTTTGGTCAGCTGCCCGGTCGTGGACCGGTCGGCCGCCAGACGCGCAGGCATCTGCCTACTGAGCGGACCGCGATTGCGCTGAGTGCAGGCGGCCTTTGGCGACTCGACGCTGGAAGCGCTCGACGCGTCCGCCTGTGTCCATCAGCTTCTGCCTGCCCGTGTAGAACGGATGGCAGTTCGAGCAGACCTCGACATGCAGCTCGTCGCGGGTCGCGCGAGTGATGAACTCGTTGCCGCACGTGCAACGTACGTGTGCAGCTGCGTATTTGGGGTGAATCTCAGTCTTCATCGTAATTCGATTCTAGCGGGCCGGCGATCGTCAGTCGGTCTGCGCCGACGTTGCCGCCGCGGAAGAGCTGCCCGTGGTGGTCGCGGCGGGCGCTTCGGAGCTCGTCGACGGAGGCGCCGGCTGTTCGCATCTGGGGGTGCGAAGTTCCTCCGCCTTGATCACCCGCCCTCGGTCGTTCAGCCAGCGAAATCGCACGGAGCCACGGTAAAAGGCGGGGGCAGCGAGGTTCGTCACCTGCTTGATGTAGGTGTAGTTCTTGACGCCCGGGACAGAGCCACGCCAGCCACCTAGCCCCGGTGCGCTGACGGGGCGGTACTGGATTTCGCCGGTGTCTCTCTCCAGCAGGCCGATGTTGATCTCCATGCGCGCCGTTCCCGGGATGGCAACCATTTCGCCGACGACCGTCGCGGCGCGTTCGCTCTGTACGAGCGAAGTCAGGCACTGTTCGAGCGTGACGGTGGCGTCCGTCTTGGAACCGGAGGTGCCGCTCTGGAGGTTGCGGGCGATACCCGCCACCTTGACCGGGCCGGCTCCGGTGGAGCGCGCCTGGGCACCGGCCGCACAGGCGAGGGCAGATGCGGCCACAGCCAGCCATGGCAGCGATCGTCGGATTGACGTATTGGTCATCGCACGTCCATAACACCGAGCATGCACACATGTTTCGCTGTGCCGAGCGGACACGCACGCCAATCGTGGTGGCCGTGGCGGCATGCAAGGATGGGCCGATGCTCGTGTCGGTGGTGATTCCCACCTACGGACGGCCGGAAAGCCTCGCGCGCTGCCTGGACGCGCTCGCGCGCCAGCGGACTCCTCCGCACGAGACGCTCGTCGTCGTGCGCAGTGAGGACGAGCCGAGCGCGCACGTGGTACGCGCACGCGGTGGGACGGTGCGCTTGGTGACGGTGGAGCGGCCGGGTGTGGTGGCGGCGATGAACGCCGGCATCGATGTCTCCAGCGGGGAGGTGGTGGCGTTGACGGACGATGACTCGGCCCCGCACGAGGACTGGCTGGAGCGCCTCGTGGCGACATATGAGAGCGACCCGCAGATGGGGGCCGTCGGCGGGCGCGACTGGATCTACAAACAGGGCCGCCTGTGGGAGGGCTCTGTGCACACGGTCGGCACGATCAGCTGGTTCGGGCGGATCACCGGCAACCACCACCTCGGCGTGGGGCCGGCGCGCGACGTGGATGTGCTGAAGGGCGTCAACCTGAGCGTCAAAGGCGAGCTGCTGCGCAGCCTGCGGATCGACGAACGCCTGCGCGGTATCGGCACCGAGCACCACTGGGAGCTCGGTCTGTGCCTGGCCGTCCGTCGCCGCGGCTTTCGCGTCGTGTATGACCCGAGCATCGCCGTCGATCATTTCCCACAGCCGCGCATCGACGACTCGCGCCAGTTCAGCTCGATCGAACTCCGCGACGCGACCTACAACGAGACGCTCGCGCTGATGGAGCATCTGCCTCGCGGGCGGCGTCTGATGTTCCTGGCGTGGGCCTCAGCGGTGGGGACCAGCTCCACCCCGGGTCTCGCGCAGGCGCTCCGCGCGCTGCCCTCGCGCGGAGCAGCGAGCTGGTCGCAGCTCTACGGCGCTCAGCGCGGCTTGATGATGGGCATGAGCGCACACCGGCGCAACGGGGCGCCGTACGCATAGCCGCACGCGCCGATCAGGTGATCTGGTAGAGCGGCCCGTCGCCCCCCTCGGGGGTCGTCAGGCGTCCACCCTTGGCGGTGATCGCACCGCACTGCACGCAGTTGGTGTAGTTGACGATGACATCCACTTCGCCATGCTCAGGAGCGTCCTCGGGAATCTCATACACGCCGGCCGGGCACATCCATCGCCACGTCTCCGCAATCTCCCGAGGCACGCGTTTTTGGACGCGGATGTGGTTGGGAGCGTCGTCTCGGGTGGCGTTGCCGGTGATGAACACCGATGAGAGCTTGTCGAAGGTGTATTTGCCGTCGGGCTTGGGGTAGCGATCCTTGGTGTCGCCGATGAACATCGGCTCGGCGTCATCGGGGTGCCACTCCTGCCGGCCCGGGGGGATCATGCCCTTCGACATGATCGACGGGCCCGCGAGCAGGCTGCCCACGAGGAAACCTTTCTGGAAGGCCTGTCGCGTGTTGCGCACCTGGTAGAGCTCGGTTCCGATCGTCGATTTCTCGACCGTCTCTTCGTAGTCGGATAGGTCGCTGCTGCCTCGCTTGAGCGCGGCGTAAATCGACTCGGCCGCCAGCATCCCCGACTTGATGCAGTGATGCACGCCCTTCAGCGCCGCGGTGTCCACCATCCCGCCTGCGTCGCCCACGAGCAGCGCGCCGGGCATCGACAGCTTCGGCATCGACCAGTAACCACCCCCGGGAAGCGCCTTCGCGCCCCACGCAACGCGTTCGCCGCCATCGAGGATGTCCTTGACGAGGGGATGGGTCTTGAATGTCTGCAGCAGGTCGTGGGCGGAGGTCGTCGCATCGCGGTAGTTGAGGTCGACGACGAACCCGATCGAGACGAGGTTCTCCCCCGTCTTCTCATCCTTCATCGGGTAGATCCAGGTGCCGCCGAGCTGCCCATACTTTGCCGCGACCCTCAGCGGCCACGGCTGCACGAACGTGTGGATCACCCGGTCGAGCGGCTTGGGGACCTTCCACACCTCCTTCACGCCGAGCTCCCAGACCTGTGGCTCGCGATCCACCGCGAGATCGAACTCCTTGATGGCCGCGCCCGTGAGGTGACCCCAGCAGCCCTCGGCGAGCACCGTGGCCTGCGCCTTGATGTCGGTCCCGGGCTCGAAGTTGCCCAGCGGCTCGCCGTCCTTGCCACGCCCCTTGTCGCCCGAGCGCACGCCAACCACGGCGCCGTCCTCCACGATCAGCTGCGTGGCGGCGGTCTCGGTGAGGATGTATGCACCGGCCTCCTCGGCCTGGCGCTGCTGGTAGCGCGCCAGCGCTGAGACGGAGACGACCTCGTTGCCGTGGTTCTTGAAGTTCGGCACCGCCGCAATCGGAACTGAGATCTTTGATTTCGGACCGGTGAGCATGTACACCGACTCCTTCTCCACCTCACCGAACGCGAAGCCCTCTTCCCGCCACTGCTCGCGGGTCATGTCCGGAAACAGCTCCTGCAACGGCCCTGGTCGCATGACGGCGCCGGACAGGTTGTGTCCGCCACATGTCTTGGCCTTCTCCACGACCGCCACGGGAACTTCACCGAGACGCTCCATCATCTCCGGGTCGTCGCCCAGCAGCTGCAGCAGGCGGTTTGCGCACGCCAGGCCCGCGGTGCCGCCGCCGACGATCACCACGCCGACCTCGATCAGCTCGTCCTCTGAGTCGAGGCCGCGCTTGATGAACTCCTTGCGGGAGTCGACCGGCGGTGGATAAGCCGCGGGTATGACGCTTCCGTTGCTGGAGCCGTGTCCGGACATCGCTATGAACCCTTCTTTGCCTTCACAGCCTCTGTGAGCTTGGGCAGGATCTTGTTGAGATCGCCGACGATGCCGAGGTCGGAGAATTCGAAGATCGGCGCGTTGGCATCCTTGTTGATCGCGACGATGTTCTCCGAGCCCTGCATGCCCACCTTGTGCTGGATCGCGCCCGAGATGCCCGCCGCCAGGTACAGCTTCGGCGCGACGGTCTTGCCCGTCTGGCCGATCTGCGCGGCGTAGGGATACCAGCCGGCGTCCACGACCGCGCGCGTGGCGGCGACGGCGCTGTTGCCGCCGAATGCCTTGGCGAGGTCCTCCGCGAGCTGAAAGCCCTCCGCCTTGCCGAGACCGCGCCCGCCCGCGACGAGAATGTCCGCGCCCTCGATGTCGACGTCCGCGCCGCGCTGTTCGCCGCGTGTGAGCATCGTCGCCTGCTGTGCCTGAGCGGAGAGCTCGAAGCTCAGCTGCTCTACCGGCGCATCAGCACCGCTGGCGTCGTTGATCTCGAACGCGTTCAGGCGTCCGATCACGATCCCCACCTCGGAGCGGTATTTGACTTCCGAGATCGAGGAGTCACCGAGAATCGGACGCTCGGCAATCAGCTCGCCGTTCTCAGCGCGCACGCTGGTGACCTCCATGACCACGCCGGCGCCGAGGCGCGCGGCGAGGCCGGCGCCGATCTCGAAGCCGAGCAGGCCGCCGCCGAACAGCGCGTACTTGTAGTCGCCGCCGGTGATCGCCGCGGCCATCGCGTCGACGAGCGGCTGTGCGAGGCCCTCGGGCCCCTCGGCGACGAGCACCTTCTTGGCGCCGTATTTGCCGAGCGATGCGGCCAGGTCCTGCGGGACGTTCTCGCCGAGCAGGATCGCATGGGCCTCCCCACCGATCTCGGCGGCGAGCTTGGCGCCCTCGGAGACAGCGCCAAGCGAGTTCTTGTTGATCGCGCCGTCGTAGTGCAGCGCGTAAACGAGAATGTTTGCCATTTAGATCAGCTTCCTCTCGTCGAGCCAGGCAACGATTTTTTCGACGGTCTCGCCGGTGTCCTCGTCCTCGATGATCTGCCCGGCCGACTTCGCCGGCGGCGCCTTCGCGGCGGTCCACTGCGCGGCTGAGTTATCGCCGCCCACCTTGGAGGCGTCGATCTGCACATCAGCGGCGGTGACGGTGTCGAGCGGCTTCTTCTTGGCGCCCATGATCGCCTTCAGCGACGGGTAGCGGGGCTCGTTGATCGCGTCACCGACGGAGATCACCGCGGGAAGCGTGATCTGCACGGTGTCGTAGCCGTACTCGGCCTGGCGCTCGCAGCGCAGAGCCTCGGACTCGATGTCCATCTTGATCACCTGCGTCAACGAGGGCATGCCCAGGTGCTCGGCCACGACTGCGCCGATCGTGTAGCACTCGCCGTCATCTGACTGCTGGCCCAGCAGCACCAGGTCAGGGCTCTCGCGCTGCAGTGTCTTGGCCAGCGCGTAGCCGGTCGCAGCGACGTCGGAGCCGGCGACCACCGGGTCGCTCAGATGGACCGAACGGTCTGCTCCGAGCGATACGGCCTTGTGCAGCGCGCGAACCGCGCTGTCGGGGCCCATCGTCACGGCCACGATCTCCTCGACGGGAACCGCGCCGCCCTCCTTGATCTGCATCGCAGCCTCGATGGCGTGCGTGTCATACGGATTGAGGTTCTTCTCGCCGCTGCGGTCCATACGCCCCGTCGAGGGATCGATTCTCTTCTCGACGGCGGCGTCCGGGACCTCCTTCACCAGGACGCATATCTTCATTCTCAGGCAACTCCTTGGGGTCTATGTGGACCTAATCCTACTGCCTCGCGCGGTTGACTGACGAGTCAATCGGTTCTTACGGTGCGTGCCTTCGGGCTGACGGCCAAGCCGTGCCAGGCCGAGTCCGCCTCCTTCCAACTCCGCCTCAGCGGCTCACCACTGCGCCGCGGATGAAGTCGACGATCGCCTGTGTGGGCGCCCCCGGAGTGAACACCTCGGCGACGCCGAGGCTCTTGAGCTCGGGGATGTCTTCGGCGGGGATCGTGCCACCGACGACGATCACGACGTCGTCAATGCCCTGCTCGCGCAGCAGCACGACGATCCGTGGGACGAGTGTCATATGTGCACCGGAGAGGATCGACAGCCCGACGGCGTCGGCGTCCTCCTGGATCACCGTCTCGACGATCTGTTCGGGCGTCTGGTGCAGCCCGGTGTAGATGACCTCCATGCCGGCATCGCGCAGCGCGCGCGCGATGATCTTCGCGCCGCGGTCGTGGCCGTCGAGTCCGGGCTTGGCGACGACGACGCGGATCTTGCTCTGTGTGGTTGGGGCGGCTTGGGGCATCTCGATTGAAGTGTCTGACGGCTTGAGTGGCGCGTGCTGCGCGATCGCTAGCGGCGTGCGTGCCGGAGGCGATTGGAGCCGGGCCGGCGACGGGCCGCGGCGGATTGTACGGCGCGAGCGCGTGCGGGCGCGGCGCGAGTGCCTCGGGGACGCTCCTGCCCTCCACGTTCGAGCACTGCGCGCCCGAGCGAGGCGAGTGCGGTACCCGCGCCCAGCGCCGCGAGAAGCTTCAGCCGCCTGCCGAGGCGATCGAGCTCGATCATCTCCCAGCCTTCCTCGAGCGCGATCCGCCTCAGCGGCGGGTCGGGGTTGACGACGACAGCGTGGCGCACGGCCCTCAGCATCGGCAGGTCGGACTCCGAGTCCGAGTAGGCGTAGGAGGCAGCGAGGTCGATCGACTCGCGCGCGGCCACCTCTCGCATCGAGAGCACCTTGCCCTCGCGATAGTTGAACGGGCCGGCGGGCCTACCCGTGTAGCGCCCGTCGACGATCTCAGAGCGCGAGCCGAGGCCGCCGTCGAAGTACAGGACCGTGGCGAGCAGATCTGCCATCTCCTGCGAGGCGGCGGTGAGGATGTAGATGGGGACGCCTGCGTCCTGATGGGCGTAGGCGCGCTCCAGCATCTGCGGATAGAGGCGAGGCAGCACCCCCGCGAGCACACGCGGGGTCAGGCGCTCGAGGTCTCGCACACGCACGCCGGCGATCATCTCCCCCACCCGCTTGCGCACGTCGTCAGCGCGGTCGTCGGTCGAGCCACGCAGTCGAAAGCGCAGGTTCTCGTAGACGTCGCGCACGAGGCGCCCTCGCGAGATCATCCCCGTCTCGTACGCCGCGCGGGCGAAGAAGATCCCCGAGGAGCCTGCCATCAGGGTCTTGTCGAGATCGAAGAACGCGGCGCCGCGCGGCTGACCGTTCGGCGATCCGTCGAACACCGCTAGCTGAGACGGTCGTGAGTCGAGCCAGACACGACCGGGCCGGCGCCGCAGGACGCAGCGAGCGTGGCGTGCTTCGCACGCGAGCGAGCGAGGACGCCGTATGGCGAAGTGCTCACGGCCGTCTCAGACCTTGAGGATAAGTGCGTCGCCCTGCCCTCCGCCGGAGCAGATCGCGGCGCAACCGTAACCGCCGCCACGTCGGCGCAGCTCGTGGACGAGGGCGCCGAGGATGCGCGCGCCGGAGGCGCCGATCGGGTGACCGAGCGCCACGGCGCCGCCGTTCACGTTGACCCGATCCTCGTCGATACCAAGCATGCGGATGGAGTTGAGCGTGACGGATGCGAACGCCTCGTTGATCTCCCACAGGTCGATGTCGCCGGGCTGCAGGCCTGCCTTCTCGAGCGCCTTCTTGGCAGCACTTGCGGGAGTCGTAGCGAGGTAGGCGAAGTCGTTGGCGCTCTGGGCGTGGGCGACGATCTCGGCGAGCGCCTCCTTGCCGTTGTCCTGCGCCCACTCCTCGGAGGCGAGCACGAGCGCGCCGCCACCGTCGTTGACACCGGGCGAGTTGCCTGCCGTGTGCGAGCCCTCCTTGCCGACCAGCCCGGGCAGCGCCGCGAGCTTCTCCAGCGAGGTGTCGCGCCGCGGACCCTCGTCGATCTCCACCAGTGTGGGGTGGGCGGGATCCTTTCGATTCTTGATCGTGACGGAGACGATCTCCTCGGACATGCGCCCCTCGTCGGTCGCCTTCAGCGCAAGCTCGTGTGAGCGCAGCGCCCACCGGTCCATGTCGGCGCGCGTGATCTCGAGCTGGTCGCCCACCTCGGTGGCCTCGACGAACATCTGCTTGCCGGAGAACGGGTTGGTGAGCCCATCGTGGACCATCGCGTCAAGCATCGTGGCATCGCCCATGCGGTAGCCGAAGCGTGCCTGGGGCAGCAGGTAGGGAGCCTTCGACATCGACTCCATGCCGCCGCCGACACCGACGCTCATGTCGCCGGCGCGGATCGCCTGGTCGATGATCGCCGACGCGCGCAGCCCCGACGCACAGACCTTGTTGATCGTCTCGGAGGAAATCTCCTTGGGAACGCCGGCCTTGATCTGCGCCTGGCGCGAGGGGATCTGTCCTTGCCCAGCCTGCAGAACCTGACCCATGACAACGTGCTCGACCTGCTCAGGCTCGACTCCGGCGCGCTCGAGCGCCGCGGCGATCGCCAGCCCACCGAGCTCAGTGGCGTCCAGCGTGGAAAGGCTTCCGCCCATCTTGCCGATGGGGGTGCGCGCGCTGCCGAGGATCACTGTCTTGGGCATGAAGGCGGGTCTTCTCCTGTAGGTCGCTGGGTGGGACGGGAGAGCGAGAATGGTAGTGGACCGCTCAACCGATACCGGCCCGGCGATGCGCGCCGGGGCCGCGTACGCCACAGCCACGGATGGCCGCTCGCCGCCCACCGACGGATCGCCCACAACCCGGATATCGTGCCCGCGCATGCAGATATCCGCGATTACCCAGCCAGCCCGAACAGTTGAAGCCGACACGGTCGCAGTGGGGATCTTCGAGGGAGAGGGACCTCCCATGCAAGCGCCCGCGGAGGTCCAGGCGCTGCTGTCCTCCGGCGAGGCGCGCGCGTCCTTCAAGTCGCTGGCTCTGACTCACGCGGACGGCAGGCGCTGGCTGGTTGTGGGGCTGGGCGCCCGAGGTGCGTTCGACGCCGAGCGCGCCCGCGTGGCAGCTGCGGCGGTGAGCACCCGCGCGAGAGAGATCTCCGCACGCACGCTCTGCTGGGAGCTCCCCCAGGGTACGCGGGAGACCTCGGCTGAGGCGATCGCGGCGGCCCTCGTCGAGGGGACTGTGCTGAGCGACTACCGCTACGAGCAGTACAAGTCGGACGCTGCAAACGGGGGCTCCGACGAGGATCGCGCGCCGAAGCACCTGGGCTCCCTGATCCTGGCCACGCCGCAGGACGATACGGGCGAGATAGAGCGCGCCGTGTCTGGGGCGGCTGTCGTCGCCGCGGCCGTGAATCGCGCGCGTGACCTGCAGAACCGCCCCGGCAACGACCTCACTCCGACTGCTCTCGGTGAGTATGCGAAGGCCCTCGAGAGCGAGCTGCCGGGTCTGTCGGTCCACGTGGAGGGTCGTGAGGGGATCCTCGCCCGTGGCATGGGCGCGTTCGCGTGCGTCGCGCAGGGCTCCTACCAGGAGCCGGCGCTGATCACGATTCGGTATGACGGCCCGCCCGCCCCGCAGGAGGACTCACCTGTGGGACCGACGCTGGGCCTGGTGGGCAAGGCGGTTACGTTCGACAGCGGCGGCATCTCGCTGAAGCCGGGGGCGAAGATGGCGGAGATGAAGTTCGACATGTCCGGCGGCGCAGCGGTGATCGAGGCTGTGTCGGCGATCGCACGACTGCGGCTGCCGTTGAAGCTGGTCGCCGTGGTGGGCGCGACGGAGAACATGCCGAGCGGGCGCTCGGTCAAGCCCGGGGACATCGTGACGGCCTCCAACGGCAAGACGATCGAGGTCAACAACACAGACGCCGAGGGCCGCCTAGTGCTCGCCGACTGCCTCTGCCACGCCCGCGCCGAAGGCGCCGAGCGACTCGTCGACCTGGCAACGCTCACGGGCTCGGTGCTCGTCGCACTGGGCTCCACCTACGCGGGTCTGATCAGCAACGACGACGAGCTGGCCGAGCGGGTCTCGGCGGCAGGCGAGCGCAGCGGCGAGATCGTCTGGCGCCTGCCCATGCACGAGGAGTACGACGAGCTCGTGAAGGGCACCTACGCGGACCTCGACAACGCCCCGGAAGGCCGCAAGGCTGGAACGATCACGGGCGCGACGTTCCTGTCGCACTTTGCCGGCGAGACGCCGTGGGCGCACCTGGACATCGCCGCCAGCGCGTGGGACCTGGGGCGCGCTTACGTGGGCAACGGTGCGTCTGGTTACGCGGTGCGGCTGCTGGTTGAGCTCGCCCGCTCCTACTGCGCGTAAAGCCAGGCTCTCAGGAGAAGAGCCCGCGCTTGCGGGCAAACGGCGCGTGGAGGTCGCTATCGGAGAACGGCCCCGTGCTCGTGTCCAGGCCGACGGCGCTGCGGTACACGAAGACTCGAAAGACCTGATCCATGGCCGTCTGGGCTGCGATCGCGGCGAACAGGCCACCGCCTCCGAGGACGGTGAGCAGCACGCCGGTCGCGCCTGCGCTCTGAACGCCGGCGATCAGCAGCACGACGAAGGGGATGTAGATGAAGACGCTCGCGACTCCGATCCCGACGATCCCGCCGACCTGCGTGCCCCATCTCTGCCTGAAGATCCGCGAGGAGCGCCGCAGGACATCGACCGGTCCGAGATCCTCGTAGGCGAGGACGGGCACGGCGAACATTGTCGCAAGCGTCCACGAGAGATCGACGATCGCGACGATGATCTTGGCGCCCAGCGGCACGTAGCGCTCGATCACGCGCAGCGCCGCGCCAACGGTGCAGACCATCAGCGTCCAGGCGGCGATGATCCCGATCCGCTCACGCGCCGCCTTCCAGCCGTCCCCGGCTGTCATCGGCCGGCCTTCCAGGCGACCGGCCAGCACCGCCGCGAGCGCGACCCCGCAATAGAGGGATACGAACGTGATCGGATAGGCGGCGAGCAGGCTCGCGAAGAAGATCACGCTGCTCGCGTTGTGCGTGCTCGCGCCGTGCCCGACGGAGAGAGCGAAGGAAAGTCCGCCGAGCAGAAGCGTGAGAGTCATGGCCACAGCCGGGAAAACCAGCAGCTCGGGGTCTTGGCGCAGCACGCTGAAGCTCGCCCGCAACAGGCGGGACGTCCTGCGGCCACGCGGTTCGCCCAGAGCGGTGCTGGAGGCGAACGGCTCGAGCGTCTGGACCTCCCCGGGCGTCTGTGCCGCGGCCGCGGATGACTCCTGGGACTCGAGCTCGTCCTGCGCGACCGTGAGGCCGCGCATACGTGCGCAGCTCGGGCAGAAGGTCTGGCCGTGCTCGAGGGCCCAGCCGGCGGCCTGCAGCCCGCGCGACATGGCTGTCTCCTCGACGGAGACCTTGTTGTCACAGCCGTAGCAGTGGATCCCTACGAGACTCACGCGCGCCCCATCGGCGCTCCCGCCGCCTGAGCTTGAGAGTCCAGCTGCCAAAATCGGCGAAGAGCTACAGCCGCGAGACGACCGCGGCCCAGGCCTGACCGCGTGGATCGATATGGGCGCGGTGACGGCCGGCCGCGCCCGCGATCTCCACGAGCTCGATCTCGCTGCCGGCGGCACGCGCCGCGCGCTCGTAGCTGCGGGCGAGCTCTACGGATACCGTCGCGTCGAGCGTCCCGTGTACGAGCAGCGCCGGCATGCTCAGCGGCAGCAACCGCATGGGATCGCCCGCCGCGTAACGCTCGGGCAGGTCCTCGGGCGAGCCGCCCATCAGATCGCGGACCGCGCCGCCGTGCCAACGCCGGTAGGCGCCGGCGAGGTCACAGACGCCCGCCTGCGCGATCACGCGCGCGACTCGCACCGGCGATGCGCCCTCGAGCTTTCCCGGAGCACCGTCGGGAAGCCGGTCGCGTGCGGCGGCCCACAGCGCAAGGTGGCCCCCGGCGGAGTGCCCGATCACCGTGACGCCGTCCAGATCCAGCGGCGCGCCCAGATGCGGCAGATAGTCGATCGCGGCGGCCACATCGGCGAACGTGACCGGCCAGCCACCGCCACCGCCGACGCGGCGATACTCGATGTTCCACACGGCCCAGCCACGCCTGAGGAGATCGCCGGCGAGGCCGCGCATGACGATGCGCCCGTAGCGGTCGGTCCACGAGCCGCCGTGGATGAGGACGACCAGCCGGTGCGGCCCGGACCCGCTCGGCAGGTACAGATCGGCGCGCTGGGAAGCCGCCGGGCCGTAGCCGTGGGTGCG
>DATBZG010000032.1:0-7286 GCA_036513335.1 Solirubrobacteraceae bacterium
GCGGGACGGCCCAGCGGGATCAGCATGGAGGCCATCTGGCGCATCTGCTCGGGGATGCCGAGCTGGATCTTCTCGCCGTCCTTCTCCATCGTGTTCTCGTCGACCTTCGCCTGCGTCAGGCGCGTGTCGATGAAGCCGAAGGCGACCGCGTTGACGTTCACCTTGAACTGGCCCCACTCCTTGGCGACAGTTTTCGTGAGGCCGACGACGGCGGCCTTGCCGGCCGAGTAGTTGGCCTGGCCGGCATTGCCGAATGTGCCGGAGGTGGATGAGACGTTGACGATCTTGCGGAACACCTCGTTGCCTTCCTCGCGCTCCTTCTTCGCCGGCTCGCGCAGGTAGGGCGCGGCCGCGCGGATGATGCGGAAGGGCACCACCGTGTGGATGTCGAGCATCGCCTGGAAGTGCTCGTCGGTCATCTTGTGGACGGGCGCGTCCAACGTATAGCCGGCGTTGTTGACGATGATGTCGATCTTGCCGAACGAGTCGATCGCCTTCTGCACGAGCTGATCGGGCGCGCCGGGCTTGGTCAGGTCGCCTGCGAAGACGGCCGTCTCACCAGCGATCTCGCCGGCAGCCTGCTCGGCGATGTCGCCGTCGAGGTCGTTGATCAGAACCTGAGCGCCCTGCGCGACCAGCAGCTCTGCGGTGGCGCGTCCGATTCCGCGCGCCGAGCCAGTGACGATCGCAGCCTTGCCGTCGAGTACTCCCATAGCTTTGAGGTCTCCTTCGATTGATCTGGGGAGCCGAAGTTATATACGGCGGGAGGCTGGTGGCGGGGTGGGTCGCCGGCGCTCAGCTGGGCTTCACGACACCGAAGTCCTGCGTATAGATCGCCCCCGGCTGGCCGTGGGCGCGCGAGCTGAGCGGGTGCGGCGAGACGCCGATCCCCGTTTCCCTGTAGCGGGGGTCGAGGATGTTGGCGCGATGTCCCGGCGAGGCCATCCAGGTGGCGACGATCGCACGCGGCGTCGCCAGCCATAGCGTTCCCCAGGCGATGTTCTCGCCGACTTCGAAGCTGAGCTCCCTGCGCGAGACGTAGCCGACGGCACGCATACGCGCCAGTGGCGTCTGGCCGCGCGGCCCGACGTGCTGGAAGTAGTCGTCGAACGCCATGCTCGTGCTGTGCGCCTGCGCGGCCCGTCGCAGGCGCGCGTTCGGGCGCAGCGGGCGCTCCCCGTGAAGTCTGCGCTCGCGGTTGATCAGGCAGAGCGTGGCGGCACGGATCAGCTTGAGGTCCTTGGCGGTGGGCATCAGGCCCGCGTTCGTGCACTTGCGATGCGACGCGTAGCTGTGGTGCACGGCGCTCTCGTGGCTCGTGTAGTGATCGGTTCTCGCCCACGAGTTCACCGCCCCCGTGCCCAGGAAGGCAGCAGCGAGAACGGCAACGCGCACGGCACACCGGGGAACCATGCGAGGCGTATCGGGTGTCCCGCGGGCATGCTTGAGCAGTGCAAGACACGTTTGGACACCTTTGAGAACGCGCCCCCGCGAGCGGGTTCATGCGTCTCTGAGAGACGCCCAGTTACAGGCCGAGCACGCGCCCGAGGATCTCGCGCATGATCTCGTCGCTGCCGCCGCCGATCGGACCGAGGCGGGCGTCCCGTGCGGCGCGCTCGATCCAGTACTCCTTCATGTAGCCCGCGCCGCCGTGGATCTGTAGGCAGGCGTCCATCAGCTCGAAGCAGGCGCGCTGCGTGAGCAGCTTGGCCATCGTCACCTCGCGCAGCGGGTCCTCGCCGGCGACGAACCGGCGCAGGGCGTCGTAGGTGACGCAACGGCAGCTGTACACAGAGGTGGCGAGGTCGGCCAGCTTGTGTCGGATCGCCTGGTGGCCCGACAGCGGACGCCCGAACGCCTGGCGCTCGCGGGCGAACTCGGCGGTGCGCTCCCACGCCAGCTGCATCGCCCCCACGGCGCCCAGCGCCATCGCCAGGCGCTCCCACTGGAAGTTGGCCATGATCAGCTTGAAGCCCTCGTGGAGCTCGCCCAGCAGGTTCTCCTCCGCCACGAACACGTCCTGGAAGCTGATCGTCGCCGTGTCGGACGCGTGCCAGCCGAGCTTCTCGAGCTTGGAGGACTCGACGCCCTCGCCACGCTCGACGATCAGGAAGGAGATGCCGTGGTGGCCGCCCTCGGGGGTCGTCTTCACGGCGGTGACGATGAAGTCTGCGCGCACGCCGTTGGTGATGTATGTCTTCTCGCCGTTGACCACGAAGCCGCCGTCAACGCGCTCCGCGCGGGTGGTGAGCGCCGCCACGTCCGAGCCGGCGCCCGGCTCGGTGATCGCCAGCGCGCCGATCTTCACGCCGCCGATCGCCGGCGCCAGGAAGCGCTGCTTCTGATCCTCGGTGCCGAACTTCCAGATCGGCGGTGTGGCGATGTTGATGTGTGCGCCGATCCCCGCAGCGGTGCCGCCGGAGCCGATGCGCGAGAGCTCCTCTATGAGCACGGACTCGTGCAGGTAGTCGCCGCCCTGGCCACCGTACGCCTCCGGGTACTTCAGCCCCAGCAGGCCCTGCGCGGCGAGCTTTCCGAAGACCTCGTCCGGGAACCAGCGCTCCTCCTCCCAGCGTTGGGCGTGCGGCGCCAGCTCGCGCTCGATGAAGCCGCGTGCGGACGCGCGCAGCTCCTCGTGCTCGGCAGTGAACGGCGGGTTCGGCGGGCTCATCGGCCGACCACGGTACTCACCGCGCCCGGCGCTGGGGCTGCTCCTCGGCGCTCGGCGAACAGCGTGAGCGCGAAGCGCCCGGCGGGATGCTCGCGCGCCCGCCTCACGAGCGCGGCCGTCGACGGTTGCAGGATGTCGGGCTGGGGAAGCGCGATGCCGTACTCGGGCGGGATGATCACGGGCGCGGACAGCGCGGCGAACGTGAGGTCCGCCGCTCCGAAGCGCTCCCCGCACAGGAACGGGCGTCCGTCGGAGAGCAGCTGCGCGACATGATCGAGCTCGTGGAAGACAGTGGCCTCGTCCTGGACCTCGATCCCGGGGACGATCCCAAGGGCTCGGGCCACGAAGCGGCTCAGAAACGGCCATCCGGATCTCAGCGCGCGGTCCTCCCAGCTGGGCACTCCCTGATCGTTGAACGCGAACACCAGCTCGCGCTGGCGGAACATGTGCACGTAGATGAGGCGCCGCCCCGCAGGCCCGAGCACGTCGTCCAGGCGCCGGCAGAGGGCGTCCACCTCGGCGCGCGGCCCTGGCTCGGCGGGGAACAGGCGCAGTGCGGGGGTCACGTGCGCGTCCACCCACACGAGGATCTCATGCGACTCACCAATCGAGCCCTCGGGTGTGACCAGCACCGGCACGGTCGCGCCTCCGCCCGCCCGCCGGGCTGCGAGGCGGTGGATGCCCTGTATGTGGCGCTCCTCGCGGTAACCCAGACCTGCCCGATCGAGCGCCCAGCGTGCCTTCTCGCAGTAGTGGCTGATCGGGATCGTGACGAGTCGCAGGCGCGGCTGCTCGATGTCAGCGGGCGCGGTCATGCAAGATGTCCCCCATGAAAAGCTCGTTGGTCGAAGCTGCCCCATGGTGGCGGCGCATGCTCGCCGGTGGCGTTGATGCCGCGATCGGGGGCGGCGTGGTCTGGCTCGTGCGCAGGCAGTCGCTCGGCGCAAACGCCCGCGCCACGAGATGGGCGCCGCTGCTCGCACCAGCGTCGGAGCTTCTGCGCGAGCAACTCGGGAGCCCCGGTCAGCGGCTGCTCGGGCTGCGCACCGTCGACCGGCGCACGGGCCGGCGCGTGGAGCTGTGGCGTACGCTGGCGGTGATCGGCGCGGCCCTGGGCGCCAGACTGGTGACGCGCCGCCTCGCTCCCGCTCCGCTGACGCCCCCGCAGGAACGCGATCGGCGTGAGTTCCTGGACGAGCTCAACGCGCTCCACGAACGTCATCGTGAGGATCCTGACGCTCTGCAGGCCGAGCGGCGGAGGCTGTTCGAGCGCCAGCAGCCCGTTACCGCCACGCTCCTCGGCGTGGCGGGGCCGGCGCTGGCCGCCGGTTTGCTCAACAACCGGCTGCGTCGCCGCCTGGCCCCGACGACGGAAGTTCGCATCCGTCGTGCCGACTCTCAGAGCCCGTAGGAGCGACCGATCACGTCGAGCATGATCTCGTCGGTGCCCGCGCCGATGCGGTTCAGGCGCGCGTCGCGCCAGATGCGCTCGACGCCGTACTCCTTCATGTAGCCGGCGCCGCCGTGGATCTGGATGCATTCGTCGGCGACTTCGCAGAGCACGCGCGAGGCGTGCAGCTTGGACATGGAGATCTCGCGTACGGGGTACTCGCCGTTGTTGAAGCGCCATGCCGTGATGTAGGTCATCTGGTGGGCCGACTCGATTTTCGTCGCCATCTCGGCGAACTTGTGGCGGATCACCTGAAACTTGCCGATTTCGCGGCCGAACGCCTTGCGCTCGTGCGCGTACTGCAGCGTCCGTTCGAAGCACTTCTGCGCACCTGCCACCATGCCGGCCGCGCCGATCAGGCGCTCGCCCTGGAGCTCCCACATGATGTGGTAGAAGCCCTTGCCGACCTGGCCGAGCACAGCGGTGGAGGGGACGCGCACGTCCTGGAAGGCGAGCAGCGCCGTGTCCGAGGCGTGCATGCCGAGCTTCTCCAGACGCTTCTCGCGGATCACGCCTGGGGCGTCCATCGGCACGAGGAACAGCGTGAAGCCGTCGTATCCCGCGTCCGTGTCGGTCTTGGTGACGAGCACGATCACATCGGCGCGGTGACCGTTTGTGATGTAGGTCTTGGAACCGTTGATGATGTAGTCATCGCCGTCTTTGACCGCGCGCGTCTTGATCCCTTTCACGTCCGAGCCGGCGTCCGGCTCAGTGATGCCGAGGCACAGGATATTCTCGCCCTTGATCGCCGGCACGACCCATTCCTGCTTCTGCTCCTCGGTGCCGAACGCGAGGATCGGCGGCATCGCCATGTCGGTGTGTACGGCAACGCCCATCGCCAGGCCGCCCGAGTTGGCGTTCGTGATCTCCTCCGCGAGCACCAGGCTCGTGTAGTAGTCGCCGCCCTGACCGCCGTACTCCTCAGGCTTGTCCAGGCCGAGGAAGCCGAGCTCGCCCATGCGCGAGAACACCGAGTCGGGGAACGTCGTCTCCTCCCACTCCTCCGCGTGCGGCGCCAGCTCTTTGACGGCGAAGTTGCGGATCGACTCGCGCAGCTGTTCGTGCTCGTCGGTGAAGATGAAGTGCTTGCGCTGGCTCTTGAAGTCGGGCTTGCGGACGCTCTCTGCGGTGGCGGCCATGGGGGCGATCTCCTTGCTGGGTGTCGTGGCCGGCGGCTGCGAGCGTGCCGGCGCTGTGGTCTGCAGACGCTAACGCAGGGCACCCCAAAAGTAAACAGTAGAGCTGCTTACTTTCTGCTGGGAACCAGGATGCGCGCTCACACCCTGCGCCGCGGCAGCCGCCCGTACCCGCAATCTCGTGTTTCTGACATGGGTTCGAGGGAAGGGGTCATGTATGAAACCAATAAGAAGACAAATCACATCGAAGGCACTGTCATTGGCGTGCGCCAGCGCACTGGGCAGCGCGACTCTGCTCGCCTACGCCTCGGTGCCCGCTGCCGCGGACACGGGCAGCGGCGCCTCCCCAACCGCGGGCACCACGGCTGCCGCAGAAGAACTGACCCCCTTGGTGGCGAAGATGGAAGAACTCAACGTGACCAGCTCACGCGCCTCCGGAGAAGTCACGCTCAGCGGTCATCTGCCGCGCAAGCTCCTGGCGCTGAAGGAACAGACGGCCACGTTCACGGGCGAAGAGAGCACGTTTCCTCCCGCGGCCACGATCACCGAGACCGTTCTGGGCAAAACGCTCACGGTGCGTCTCGTGAACGGAAAGACCTACGTCGACGACCCAGCGCTCTCCGCGCGCGACGGCGGCCGGCCGTGGGTGGAGACGGACTCGCACGAGGTTGGCGGATCGCAAAGCGTCCAGAACGGCACCGCGCTGAGCGGCTCGCTCGGCACCTACAAGGGTGCGGCAACGCTGCTCAAGGGCCTGACAGCGGTGAGCTCCTTGGGCGCGAGCACGGTCAACGGTCAGAGCGTGAGCGGCTTCGCCGGCACGATTGCGCCGACGAAGATCGAGGACCCGAACCTCCCGGCCGGGCTGCGGACGCGCATCCGCAAGCTCAACCTCAAACTCTCGGGTACGGTCGAAGCGTTCATCGCGGCCGACGGGCTTCCCGTGCGAACGGTGTTCACGCTCGGCATCGGTGACGTGCACATGAAGGTCACCGACAACGTGCTGGCAGTGGATGAATCGATCCTCGCCATCACGCCGCCCGCGGCATCGGAAACGCTCACCGCGAGCCAGGCGCACGCGCTCGCCAAGAAGAAGGCGGGCTCCAAAACCTCCTAGCGAGGGGCCCTGAGAAAAACAGCCGACGAGAGGCGGCGGCGGCCCACCGGGTGCGCCGCCGCCCGTTCGTCGTATGCGCAATCCGCCGCCATGCGAGCGCCCGGGAAGTGCAAAGTAGCGCTGCTCACTTCTCGCCGGGGGGCGATCCGGCTACGATGCGCCGGTGGCCAGCGACGCGCCGACAACCGACAAGATCCTCTACGCCGTAGACGGGTCAGGCGTGGCCACGATCACGCTCAACGACCCCGACACGCGCAACGCACTCTCGCCTGAGCTGTTGGCGGGCTTGACAGAGGCGCTCGAACGCGCCCGCGAGGAAGACGCGGCGCGGTGCGTGGTGCTTGCCTCCTCACACGAGAAGACGTTCTCCTCGGGCGCCAACCTCGGCGGCTTCGGCGCGGACGCGCCGCTGGTGCACAAGCACTTCGGCTCGGAGCGCTTCGTGAACGTGTTCAAGCTGATCGGCGCGCTGGGCAAGCCGAGCGTGTGCGTGGCACGTGGACACGTGCTGGCAGGTGCCCTGGGGATCGCGCTGGCATGCGATCTGATCGTGGCCTCCGAGGAGGCGAGCTTCGGCACGCCGGAGATCAACGTGGGGACGTTCCCGTTCATGATCATGGCGCTGATCTACCGCAACGTGCCGCGCAAGAAGGCGAACGAGCTGCTGCTGCTGGGCGAGCGCTGGAGCGCGCAGGAGGCGCTCGCGGCAGGCATCGTCAACCGCGTCGTGGCGGATGCGGAGCTCGACGGCCTGGTGGCCGACTGGGCGGACAAGCTCGCGGGCAAGTCGCCGGTGATCATGCGCCTGGGCAAGGAGGCCATGCGCCGCCAGCTGGACATGCCGCTGGACGACGCGCTGGACTTCCTGCGCGCGCAGCTGTCGCTGGCGATGTCCACGGAGGACATCGTGGA
>DATBZG010000033.1:0-35972 GCA_036513335.1 Solirubrobacteraceae bacterium
CTCGTCGCAGCGATCCTGATTGCCGTCCTGGCGATCTACGCGATCTTCGCAGGGGCGGACTTCGGCGGCGGACTGTGGGACCTGCTCGCCGGCGGCGATCGTCGCGGCCGTCCGGTCCGGCAGCTGATCGACGAGACGATCACGCCTGTATGGGAGGCCAACCACGTCTGGTTGATCTTCGCCCTCGTGATCTTCTGGACCGCTTTCCCGGTCGCCTTCGCGGCCGTGATGACAATCGCCGCGCTCCCGCTCTGGCTGGCAGTGCTGGGGATCGTGCTCCGGGGTGCGGGCTTTGCCTTCCGCAAGGAGGTGCAAGGACTGCAGTGGGAACGCCTGCTCGGCGCGATCTTCGCGTTCTCCTCGCTGCTGACGCCGTTCTTCATGGGGACCGTGGTCGGCTGCGTTGCCGCTGGCAAGGTCTCGCTCCGCGGCCAACACTCGACGCTCGCGGCTTGGACGAATCCCACATCGCTGCTGACCGGTGCGCTGTTCGTCGCCGTCTGCGGCTATATGGCCGCGATCTTCCTGATCGGCGAGGCGACCAGTCGCGGTGACCACCGAAACGAGCGCTACTTCAGGCGCCGCGCGGCGCTCGCCGGTGTGCTCGCCGGCGCGCTCTCGCTCGCCACCCTCGCTGAGCTTCACCAATCCAACCATGCGCTCTACCACGGGCTCACCGGCCGCGCGCTGCCGCTGCTGATCCTTGGCGCCGCATGCGGGCTCGCTGTCCTCGCGCTGCTCACGCTCGGTCGATCAACCGCGTTGCGCCCGCTCGCCGGGATCGGCGTAGCCGCCGTGGTGTGGGGATGGGGCGTCGGGCAATACCCGACGCTGCTCCCCGGCACCGGCTTGACGCTCGCGAACGGCTCGGCGCCGCACGCGACACTCGTGATGCTCGTAGCCGTGTTCGCCGCAGCCGGGCTGCTCGTCGTGCCCGGGTTTGTCCTGCTCTTCCGGCTGCACGGACGCCAGTTGCTCAGTCCGACGCCCCCGGCGCCGCGCGCGGAGCCGGAAAGAACCACTCCCTAGCCGCGCCGGCTCCGGTCACTCAAGTCCACGCGCTCCCGCGCCGAGTAGATAGGGAGCCACGGCTCACCGGATTCCCCGTCGCGCGCGCGTGCGGTGACCGGGTAGACACGCCAGCAAGGAGATGTCAGGTGGTGATGATCGACCGAGATTCGGCATTTCTTGGCGGGGTGCGCTCAGTCGCCGTCGAGATCGCGGCCGTGCACGCCGACGACGTAGACCGACAGGCGCGGTTCCCCGCCGAGGCGATCACGGCGCTGCGTGAGGCCGAGGCGCTCTCGGCGTACGTGCCTTCATCGTTGGGCGGCCAGGGCGTGTCGCTTCGAGCGATCGCAGAGGCGTGCTTCGAGCTCGGCCGCCACTGCGCGGCCACGGGAATGATCTTCGCGATGCACCAGATCCAGGCGATCACGATCGTCCGGCACCTCGAGGGCTCACCTTGGTTCACCGAGTACCTCGGGCGGCTGCATGAGGAGCAGCGGCTGATCGCCTCGGTGACCTCCGAGATGGGCACCGGCGGCGACATGGGACGCTCGATCGCCGCTCTCGCCGAGCGCGCCGGAGGAGGGCTCGAGTTCACCAAGCAGGCGCTGACGGTCAGCTACGGAGCCTATGCCGACGATTACTTCACGACGCTGCGCCGCACTCCGACCTCAGAGGAGACCGACCAGGTACTCGTCCTGCACCCGCGTGAGGAGACTGAGCTGACGCCGACGGGCGGCTGGGACACGCTCGGCATGCGGGGCACATGCTCTCCGGGGTTCACCGTGCGCGGGCGCTGCGCTCCTGAGCAGGTGCTTCCCACGCTCTTCTCAACCGTGATGAGTGAGACCTCCCCGGTGAGCTTCCTGCTGTGGTCGCACGTGTGGCTCGGTCTGGCGACCGAGGCGTTCGAGCGCGGACACTCGTTCGTGCGCGCCGCCGCGCGCCGGAACCCCGGTGCGCCGCAACCGGCCGCCGTCGCGATGTCGCGCGTGCTCAGCGAGCTGTGGTCGTTTCGCTCCGACGTTCGAGCCGCGCTCGAGGACTTCACCGCGGTGGAAGAGGAGACCGATCGTTCGTCGCTGCGCACGCTCGCCTCTTCTCTGCGCTTCAACAACCTCAAGCTCAACGCATCCGAGCGGGCACCTCGCATCTGTCTGGCGGTGCTCGAGGTGGTGGGCGTCAACGCGTACAGCAACGACTCCGAGTACGCGGTCGGGCGTCTGCTGCGCGACGCCCTGTCCGCCCGCCTGATGGTCTCCAACGAGCGCATCCACGCGCTCGACGGGCAGCTGCTCACGATCTTGAAGTCGGTCTAGCGTGACGCACCGGCAAACGACGAGCCGAGCGAACGGTCGCGGTCGGGCGCCGCGCGTCGCGGTGATGTACGAGCCCGGAGCGTTCTCGCCGCTCGAGCTCGCCGAGTCAGCCGGTGGGCTGTGTGAGCTCATCTGGGTCACGGGTTGGTCGGCGCCGCTCGACAGCTCCCTGGCGCGCCTGCTGCCGCGTCTTGGCACGGTCCTCGACATCCGAGGTTTCGACCACCAGGCGAACGCCGCAGTGCTGCGGGAGGCGCGCGCCGACGGGATTGCTGTCTTCACGGATGCCGCCCAGCAACCGGCGGCCGAGCTCGCGCGGGAGCTCGCGCTGCCGTTCCACAGCCCACAAACCGCACTTTTGCTGCGCGACAAGCTCGCGCAGCGTCGCGCCCTGCGTGCCGGTGGGCTCCCCGTGCCTGCCGCGCTCGCCGTGACCCAATCGGAGGTGAGCACGCGCGTGCAGGCCGAGGCTCTGGAGATGACGTGGCCGGCGGTCCTCAAGCCTCGGCGGGGATCGGGCGGGAGCGAGACGTTTCTCGTGAGCGGGCCCGACGAGCTGCTCGGTGTGCTGGAGGACGTCCCCGGCGAGCGCGAGTTCATCCTGGAGGAGTATCTACCTGACCTCGCCGAGACCCGAGTGGCGCCAGTTGCGGACATGGTCTCGGTGGAGCTGGTCGTGGTCGATGGCGTTTCGCGTCACGCGGCGATCAGCGGGCGCTTCCCGATCGTCGCGCCGCTGCGCGAGAACGGCGGCTTTCTCCCGAGTGACCTCGACGCCGACGCTTCGGCGGCCGTCGTCGATGTCGCCAAGCGGGCGGCCGCCGCGCTCGGCGTCGAGCGCGGCGTGCTGCACATCGAGGTCAAGCAGACGCCCGTCGGCCCTCGCATCGTCGAGGTCAACGGACGTGTCGGCGGCATCGTGCCGATGATGCTCAGGCGTGTCGGCGGACCCCCGCTGATCACATGGGCGTTGCGCCTCGCCCTCGGGCTCGACATTGGCCCCTTCGAGCCGGTCGAGGTTGGCTCCGCGGTCGCGTTCTACTACGTGTGGCTGCCACCTGTCGGCGAATTCAACGTGCGCGAGATCCACGGTTTCGACGCTGTGAGGTCTCTTCCGCAGGTAGACCAGGCGTGGCTGAACCGGCAGGTCGGCGACCGGGTCAGCTCGCGCGAGGGCGGCATGTTCGGCCATCTCAGCGCCGCCTACGGCGCCGTCGCCACCCACGAGGAGCTGTGGCCGCTGGTCGCCGAGCTGGCGTCCGCACCGTCGTTCGTGCTCGACCCTGTCGCCCCGCTCGCCGCGCCTGCCGGCCTGACACGGGACCCCAGCAGGTATGCCGGCCGACGGCGATCGAAGGCCGCGCTCTAACGCCGGGTAGCAAAGCAAGCGATCGAGCTGGATAAGACATGCTGAGGTACTGTGCATCTCAGCGGAGATCGTGTGCTCATCAGGACGACGATGAGGATTTGCCATGAATAAACCGGTGTTGTTCTGCTACGACGGATCAGACGGCTCGAGGTCAGCGATGCGCGCCGCCGGCGAGCTCGTAGTGCACCCTGCCGATGCCGTGGTGCTGGCCGTGTGGATGTCGGCGGTGGTCAGCCTCGTTCGAGCAGGCTCATTTCTGACTGACGTACCCAACGAGGGCGAGATTGACGAGCAGGAGGCCGCCTCCGCGAAACGCATCGCCGAGGAGGGTGCAGCGGGCGCCCGCGCGCACGGCTATAACGCCTCAGCACGCATCGCGCAAGCCGAGATCTCAATCGTCGGGACAATCGGCGAGATCGCTGAGGAGATCGACGCTCGACTGATTGTCTGCGGCCAGCGGGGACGCGGCGCGATTCGCAGCGCCCTACTCGGCAGCGTCTCGCATGGCCTCTCGGCGCACGCCCAACGGCCGGTGCTGATCGTTCCTAACCACGCTGGATAACACCGAAGTGACAACAGGGTCCGGTGACCAACATGGCGGTCGCCGGCGCCGGTCCTTTCGACGGGATTGCTGCGCCGTAATCCACAGCCTCCTTCGGCGCGGCCTCCTTCGGTGGCGAGGCGCTGCTCCTAGCCTTTGACGGAAGTATGAGCAGTGAGAGGAGTAGCCCCACGGCGAAGATTCCAGCGGCCCAGGCGAACGCGGTCGTGTAGCCGTGGATTGCAGCCGCGTCGCCGACGCCTGGTATCCCGGCGTGGCTGGAGACGTAAGCGGTTGTGGCGCTGGCGAAGATTGTGCTCAAGAGCGCGGTGCCAACTGAGCCGCCCACCTGCTGGGAGGTGTTCACCATCGCGGAGGCGACGCCGGCCTCGGAGCTGTCGATGCCGAGTGTGGCGGTACTGAACGCGGGCGCGAAGATGCAGCCCATTCCGAGACCCACGATGAGCAGCGAGGGCAGCACGTGGCTCGAATAGCTCGCGCCGGGGGCCAGGCGGGTGAGCAGGAGCATCGCGATCACGCCGAGCATCATCCCGACGGCAATCAGCGGCTTTGCGCCGGTGCGGTAGAGCACCTTGGTCTGCACAGTCGTGGAGGTAACGACCAGCACGGCGGTCAGCGGCAGGAACGAGACGCCGGTCTTCACTGGAGAGAAGCCGAGATTCTCTTGCATGTAATACGTCAAGAAGAGGAACACCGCGAAGATCCCGGCGCCCGCCAGCAGGATCGACAGATAAGCGCCACCGCGGGCGCCGTCGCGCACGATGTGCAGCGGGAGAAGCGGGTCTTTCCTGCGGCTCTCGACTGCCACGAACGCGGCTAGCAGCAACACGCTGGCGGCGAGCGCGCCGATCGTAAGCGGCGCCGTCCACGAGTGCGTCTCGGCGTTGGAGAACCCGTAGACCAGCGCGAACAGTCCCCCGCACGCGAGTAGGACACCTGGGATATCGATGCGCGGGCGTCCCTCCGGCGGGTGGTTCTGCAAGAGCCTCAGCGCCACCAGCACTGTCGGTATCGCAATCAGCACGTTGACGTACAGACACCACCTCCAGGACAGCGTCTGCGTGAGCACCCCGCCGAGGACGAGGCCGACCGACGCGCCACCGCCCGCGATCGCCCCGAAGATGCCAAACGCCTTTGCCCGATCGGCCGAGCCCGCAAAGGTGACCGTTAGCAGCGACAGCGCCGAGGGCGCAAGCAGCGCACCGAAGGCACCTTGCAATGCCCGCGCGCCAACGAGCATCGCGAAGGATTGCGCCAACCCCCCGATCGCGGAAGCTCCCGCGAAACCGATCAGTCCGGCGATGAACGTCCACTTCCGCCCAAACAGGTCACCAAGCTTTCCTCCCAACAGCAACAGGCTCCCGAACGCCAGCGCATATGCCGTGACGACCCATTGGCGGCTATCGGTAGAGAAGCCCAACGACCGCTGCGCTGAGGGCAGCGCGATGTTCACAATCGTCGAATCGAGCACGACCATCAGCTGCGCGACACCTAGTAGGGCCAGGACCGCCCAACGGCGATCATCAGACGCAGAGCCTGCCGCGGACGTCACTCCTACGACGCCGATACTCTCGCTGCCCGCCATAGACTGCATGTACGGTACGCCACAATCGCCCGGCTGGTCGCGCGGGCGCTAGCGGGCGCCGCGAACCTGTCGTAGCTAACGCCGCGAAGCAAAGAAGGCGCTGATCAGCTCCCCGCACTCCTGGGCGAGCAGCCCACCGGCAACCACCGGGCGATGGTTCAGCCGAGGCTCGCCGAGGACGTCGAGCACACTCCCGCACGCCCCCGCCTTTGGGTCGCTCGCCCCGAACACGACGCGAGGAACGCGCGCGAGCACGATCGCACCCGCGCACATCGCGCACGGCTCGAGCGTCACGTACAGAACGGCATCCAGGACGCGCCAGCTTCCAGCCGCGCCGGCGGCCTCGCGCAGCACGATCGTCTCGGCGTGCGCGGTGGGGTCCTGGCGCAGCTCGCGTTCGTTATGCGCGGCCGCGACGACCTCCCCATCACGCACCAATACCGCGCCAATCGGCACATCTTCGTGTTCCAACGCACGCTCGGCCTCGCGCAGGGCCAGGCGCATGAAGTAGTCGTCGCGTGGGAAGAAGCGCTCGCTCATCGTTCTCGCCCGCGAAGTCTGCGACAGTGCCTCCCGCCTCGCGTCCGCCCCGGGCACATCATCATTACCCAAACCTTCATGCTCTCCCGCACCGGCCGCCCAACCTACCGTCCGTCCGCGCGCCGGACCGCGACGCTGCTTGCGTCGATCCTCGCCGCTGCCGCGTGCGGCCTGTGCGCGCCCACGTCCGAGGCGAGCGCCGCGGCCCCCTACGCCCCCAACGAGATCCTCGTCAGGTACGCCCCCGTGACCGTGCACGCCGTCGCTGCTCGCGTCGAGGGCACCGTCACCCCGACACCGACGGAAGCCAACACCAAGCTGCTGCGTCTGCCTGCAGGCGAGAGCGTCACGAGTGCCCTGCGCCGCGTCCGTGGCGAGCATGGCGTGCAATGGGCGGTCCCGGACTACACCGCACACGCCGCCGGCACGTGGGTCCCGGACGACGAAGGCGAGATCCACGAACCGGCGGGCTGGGAGCAGTTGCAGTGGAACTTCAACGGGCCGTTCAGTGTGAACGCCCCCGAAGCCTGGGCGAACTTGATCGCCGACGGCCATGCCGGAGGCCAGGGCGTCACGATCGCCGTCCTTGACACCGGCGTCGCCTATTCCAACCGGGGACCGTTCCGCCGCTCGCCCGACCTCAACCCGTACTCGTTCGTCAAGGGCTATGACTTCATCGGGAAAGACCCCTATGCGAACGACCGCAACGGCCACGGCACGTTCGTCGCCTCCACGATCGCCGAGGCCACCGACAACAGCGAGGGGCTCACCGGCTTGGCCTACGGTGCGCGGATCATGCCCGTGCGGGTGCTCGACGGCGCCGGTGAAGGCGAAGCCTCCACGATCGCCGAAGGCGTCATGTTCGCGGTCAAGCACCACGCGCAGGTGATCAACCTCAGCCTCGAGTTCTCGCCGGGCGTGACCGCCGCGGACATCCCCGAGCTGATGGAAGCACTCCGCTACGCCCACCGCCACAACGTGCTCGTGGTAGCCGCCGCCGGCAACGAGGGCGACCGCTCTGTCGACTATCCCGCTCGCGCGCCCGACGTGGTCGCCGTCGGCGCCACCACCGAACACGGCTGCCTCGCCGACTACTCCAACTACGGACCCGAGCTCACGCTCGTGGCCCCCGGCGGCGGAGCGGACGCGAGCCTCCCGGGCGACCCGAACTGCCGCCCGCAGGAAGCCGCCGGCAGGGACGTCTTCCAGGTCACGTTCGTGGGCAGCTCCTACACCAGGTTCGGGATCCCTTCTGGCTATGAAGGCACCTCGATGGCCACGCCACACGTGGCTGCGACGGCGGCGCTGATCATCGCCAGCGGCGTGCTCGGTGCGCACCCGACCACGGCGCAGATCACCGCGCGTCTGATCGAGACGGCCACGAAACTCGGCGGCGGCGGCGACGAACCCCTGTACGGGGCGGGCTTGGTCAACGCCGCTGCAGCCACCGCCCCCGGCGGGCCGGGCGCACCGGTCGGCTGAGTCGCGTTCTCATGTCAGGCGCCGGCCCACGGGATGCGCACGCGCCCGAGCGCTGTGACCTGGCGGTCGTGGGCGGGGGGATCATCGGGCTGGCCGTCGCGCGAGCGCTGGCCCGACGCAACCCGCTGGCCTCGGTTTGCGTGCTCGAGCGCGAGCACCAGGTCGCTACCCACCAGACCGGCCACAACTCGGGCGTGATCCACGCGGGCGTCTATTACACGCCGGGCTCGTTGAAGGCGCGCCTGTGCGTGGAGGGCGCCCGCGAGATGTACGAGTACTGCGAGCAGCACGAGATCCCCAGCGAGCGCTGCGGGAAGGTGATCATCGCCACCGATCGCGCTGAGCTCGCGCGGCTCGAGGAGCTCGAGCGGCGCGGCCGGGCCAACGGCGTGCCGGGCCTGCGACGTATCGACGCCGCGGGAATCGAGGAGCTCGAGCCGCACGCGCGGGGCATCGCCGGCCTCCACTCACCCAACACTGGCATCGCCGACTTCCAGGCGGTCGCGCGATCCTATGCTCGCGACGTGCTCGACACGGGCGGCTCCGTTGCCACCGGCTGCGAGGTGCTGCGGGTGGCCGTCCAAGGGCGGTCGTTGCGGCTGACCCACGCCCACGGCACCACCACAGCCGGGCACGCCGTGTTCTGTGCAGGCGCGTGGGCCGATCGCCTGGCGGTGGCGGCCGGCGCGAGCCCGGACCCGCGGATCGTGCCGTTTCGCGGCGCGTACCTGCGACTGGTGCCCGAGCGGCGCCCGCTCGTGCGGGCGCTGATCTATCCCGTGCCTGACCCGTCGCTGCCGCTCCTGGGCGTACACCTGACGAGGCACATCGACGGCGATGTGCTGATCGGCCCGACCGCGCTGATCGCCGGCGCCCGCGACGCCTACCGGCTCGCCACCGTCCGCCGTCGCGACCTGCTCGACACGCTCGAGTGGCCCGGAACGTGGCGGATGCTGAGGAGGTGGTGGAGCACTGGCCTCGCCGAGCTTTCTCGCGCGGCACTGCTCTCAGCGTTCGTGCGCGCAGCGGCGCGCTACGTGCCCGAGCTGCAGGCGGCAGATGTGCGACCTGCGTTCGCCGGCGTGCGCGCGCAGGCGCTCGCCCGTGACGGCACGCTTCTCGACGATTTCGCCTTCTCGCACACCGAGCGCGCACTGCACGTGCGCAATGCTCCGTCGCCCGCGGCCACGTCCTCGCTGGCGATCGCTCGACACGTGGCTGACGAGGCACAGCGGGCGTTCGACCTCGAGCGCTGATCTCGTGGGAGACGCGCAGGCGCGATGCTTCGACGAACGTCTGTGGCGCCGGTCACCACACCCCCTATGACCCGGTCGCGTTTTCTGCCAGTTCAAGCGCGTAGCGCGGCCACGATCCCTCAGACCGCGACCCGCCCGCCCGACAGCCGGCGTCTGAGGAGGCGGGCGGCAGGACCCACAGGTAGGCGTCCACGCCAGGCATGCCGGTGTTCGTCGTGGGCTCCGCGCCGAGCGCCCTGCCGGGCGGGTTGCAGATCACCACCGCACCGGCGGCGTTGAGCTCCGGACCGTTCCCGTTCCTGCCCGTGTCGATCACGAAGTGCGCGCCGCGGAGCAGTCTCGAGAGTTCGTCGCCATAGGCGACGTTCGCGGCCGTCGTCAGGAAGTTCGCGACGTTCAGCGAGAAGCCCGCCGCCTGGCGGATGTCCGCTTCGAGCAGGGGGGCGACGAGCCGGCTGGGCGGCGTGATCCACGAGGGGTTGCCGGCGTCGATGTAGACGCGCGCGCCGCTCGCCTGGATGAGCGTCTGCACGGCGCGACCGAGCAACCTCGGGCTGATCGCACAGCCGGCGGCGGCGAACGGGATCGCGTCGGGCTCGAGGATCACGATCGTGTGCCGCGGGCCAATGCCCTGTGCCATTTCTGCGATCCAGCGCAGGTAGCGGCTTTCGCTGGCGCCGGCATTTTCGCCGCAGCCGCGGCCCGGGATGTCGTAGGCGACGAGTACCGCGGCCGCGCCCTGGCGGCTCGCGAGCTTCGTTGTGTAGGTGACCTGGCGCAGCACGCGGCTCGCGTCCTGCGTCAGCCACGCCGCCGTGGGCTGGGAGGAGATGCGTTCCATGAGCTCGGCGTCGCGGGTCATCCGGCGCGCGCGAAAGCCCGCCGCCGCCGCAGCCGCCGGCGTGTCGGCGAAGCGGAACAGCTTCCAGCCGGCGAGCGGATCGGGGGTGAAGGCGCGCTCCTGCGCCCGTGCCGCGTGCGCAGTGCTGCCGCCGACGAGCCCCTCACCCGCTGCCAGGAGCGCAAGCGTCAGAGCCGCCGCGCCCAGGAGCCCCGCTGCTCGCCTACCCCGCATCTCGCGCCGAGTCTAGAGCGCCGTCCGCCCGAATCCGAGCGCTAAAACTCGAACGCCGTACGCCCGCCGCTGTCCACGAGATCCTGCAGGAGCGCGCGCCCGTCGTGGAGCACAGGGCCGCCGTGGGCCAGCAGCAGGTGATCGAACTCGAGCTCCCCGAGCAGCCGCGCGTAAGCGTCGAGCAGACCGCGCTTGGTTGCGGGCGGGTCGTCCATGAGCGAGTCCGGCACGAAGCCCAGTGGGCCTCCCTGCCCGTACGCTCCGCCGCGCACGACGCCGTCGGCGATCACGAGTGCACCTGCGCCCGGTAGATGCAGGGCGGTCTCATCCGGACAGATCGCGTCGACCTCGCACGCCAAGACCGAGCCGCCGGCGAGCTCCTCTCCGAAGCTGAACCCACGCACAGGCTGCTCATCTGAGAACTCGTGCAGCCCTGCACTACTGCAGTGGACCGCACAATCGAAACGCTCGGCAAAGCGGCCGGCGTCGCGGTAGTGGTGGCGGTTGGAGAGAACAATCGCCGTGGGGTGCGTGGGGCGCTCGGCGAACCACTCCAGGCCCTCGCCGGCCGGTATCAGCGGATCGATCAGAACGCCGGCGGGCTCGAGCCAGTAAGAGGAAACCTCGCTGCCGATGTTTGGGTGAAGGGCTGTCCAGTGAAAGACCCCCGGCAGGATTTCGTCCACGGGTTGCACGATATCGCCCGCACCGGGTAAGCGACAGAGCGTGTCGCACTGTCACGCTGCGCATGCGGCCCGTACACTAATGCTGGAGATTCCGCTCACCGATATAAGAACTCCGCCCGAAAAATGCGGGTGGCATACGTCACGCCCCCTCCAACTCACATGCCACCCCTGACTGCTCCCAGCCACCCAGTCGCCGAGGTCGCTCCTCGCGCGACGCCGTGGCGTCCCACTGCTACTCAGCTCGCGATCGCGCTCACTGTGTTCGGCGGCGTGCTGCGATTCGCGACGCTGAACGTGTCGAGCATCGAACTCGACGAGTCGGCGACGTTGGCCCTCGTTCACCGTGGTTTCAGCGGCATGCTGTCGCATCTCTCACAGAGCGAGTCGACACCGCCGCTTTATTACATCTTCGTCTGGGCGTGGACGAAGGTGTTCGGCGCGGGCCCGATCGGCTTCCGCTCCATGTCCGCGCTGATCGGCACGATCACGATCCCCGTGATGTACCTCGCGGGACGCGAGATATCACCACGTGCCGGGGTGTGGGCCGCGATCTTGACGACGCTGAGCCCGTCCATGTTCTTCTTCTCTCAGCAGGCGCGCGCGTATGGCCTGCTGGTGCTCCTCAGCGCAGCCGCTTTCGTGGCCTGGGAGCGTGCGCTGCGGACGCCCAGCACGCGTCATCTCGCCCTGTGGTCGGCTTTGTCCGGCCTGGCGCTGCTCGCTCACTATTTCGCGGCGTTCCTGTTCATCGCCGAGGCGGTGGTCCTGATCGTACGCCTTGGTTGGCGGCGTGTCGTACTTCCAATCGGTGCGGTCGTGATCGTCGGTCTGGCGCTGGCGCCGCTCGCGATCCATCAGCGCGCCGAAGGCAAGACCAACTGGATCGAACAGCAATCGCTGCCGCGGCGAATCGCCGAAAGCATGAAGATCTTCACCGTCGGCGCGTACGGCCCGCTGGTGCTGTTCGCGCTTGCGCTGGCCCTGCTGCTGGTTGGCTGCGCAATCGTGCTCGTCGCACGCCGCGGCACTCGATCGGAGCGCCGTGGCGCGCGGGATGCGGCGATCGTCGCGGCGGGCGCGATCGTGCTCCCTCTGCTGCTGGCTGCGACACACGTCGTGGATGTGTACGACGGGCGCAACATGCTGGCGTTCTTCGTGCCCTTCGCCGTGCTCGTCGCAGCCGGCCTGGGGGCTGCGAGAGCGCCACGCGCTGGGGCTGTGCTGGGCACCGTCCTGTGCGCCATCTACGTGACGATGATCGTGGCCGCCAACGTGATCCCCGATTACCAGCGTGACAACTGGCGCGGCGTAGCGCACTCGCTGGGAAAGCCGACAACCAGCCGGCTGATCGTCGCTGAAGCGTTCTCGGCCGGCCCGCTCTCGATCTACATGGGCAAGTTGAGCGACGCCGCCGCGTCAGTGCCGGCGGTGCGCGAAGTCGACTTCATCGCGTTGCGCCACCTGCGCACGGTTGGCCCGCCGCAGGCAGCGGTCGTGCCGCGCGCCGCACCTGCAGGATTTCACCTCGCAGGAATCACGACGACGGAATCCTTTGCGATCTCGCGGTTCGTGGCGGGGAGCCCCGTGTCACCCAAGGCCTCCGAACTCGCTCACCTGAGCGGTGTCGGCGATACCGAACCGATCCTTCAGCGTTGACCGCTGTCCAGCGCCGCAGCGATCTGATCCAGACGGGACTCCCATGAATGCCCCTGCGCGCGCTGCGAACGGGCCCTACGCGCGTCGGGCGTGTCGCGCTCGAGTGCCTCGTCCAGACGCGCTGCGAACTGCTCGGCGTCGCGCGCCTTGATCACGTCGGGCACGTCCACCAGCGTGTCAAGCGGCGTTGAGACCACGGGGCGCCCGGCGGCCAGGTACTCATAGATCTTCATCGGGAACACGCTGCGCATCTCGCCGTCGAGCAGGTACGGGACGATCGCCGCGTCGGCCCCCCGCAGGACGCTCGGCAATTGCTCATATGGGCGGATGCCGAGCATGTGCACATTCGCAAGCTGACCCAGTGCGTGAACGTCAGTGCGGGGGTCGCCCGGACCGACCGGGCCGACGAACGCGAAGCTCCAATGCGGGCGCATGCGCGCGAGCGCGACCACCAGCTCGATGTCGATCTTCGCCGCGAGGATCGCGCCCACGAAGACGATCCGCGGCCCCGGCAGCTCAGCCACCTGCGGATCGACCGGTCCGTCCTCGAGCGCCTCGGCGAACAGGGCGGTGTCGGCCACGTTCGGCCCGTAGTGAACGTTCCCGTTGAGCGCCTGCATCCGTGTCACAAGCTCCGGCGCGCTCGCGAGGACGGCGTCCGCGCGCGGGGCGAAGCGCCGCTCGGCCGCGAGGAAGCTCTCGGCGTCGATGCCCGCCTTGGCCGCGTGGTCGTCGTCTATGTAATAGAGAACCTGAGAGGGCGCGAGATCGTCGATCAATACCTCGGCCTGCGGGACGAAGGACCACAACAGCGGGTCGTGCATGCCGAGCTTCTCAATCGCGTAGCGCAGGTAGCGGCGCAGCAGCCACGAGTTCAACGTACGCACGGCCTGGTTTGAGTGCAGCGGCAACACCAGCGGCGAGAGCACCTGGATGCCGTCGATCTCGCGCAGGGGGTTGCGCGCACGGCTCAGGCGCCGCACGATCCGGCGCATGTCTTTCGCCGCCAGCTGCGGGCGACGCAACCCGAGCGACTCGACGAAGAGGATCCTGTTCTGCTTGGCCGCGCGGACGAGCAGGTGCTGCTGGTTGGTCAGGAGCTCCGCGTGCCAGTCGGAGAACCCCACGCAGACGATGTCGCGGCCGCTGAGACTCACCCCCGTCCTCGCTTCGCGGCATGCAGCGGACCGTAGAGCCCCGCCATCTTCAGGCGCAGACGCAGAGGCGTGGCGCTCGGATGGATCGGCTCGCGCGGCAGGTTGAAAGGCTCCCAGGCACCGGGCCCCGCGCACGCACAGGCGAGCTCGTATCCCGCACGCTGTGCGGCCAGCGGCGTCTGCCCCCTTGGCCTTCCATACGGGTACGCCATCGACGTGACCTCCTTGCCGAGCAGATCCTCCAACGTTGCCTTACTACGACGCAGCTGATCGAGCGCCTGCTCGAACGGGAGATCGTTGAGCTCCACGTGGTCGACGGTGTGGGCGCCGATCTCGACTCCGGCCTGCGCCAGCTCGAGGACCTCCTCGCGGCTGACGATCATCTCCTCGTCGAGGTCGGGGTGGCGCTTGCCCATCAGACCGGTGGCGATGAACATGGAGCAGCGGGCCCCCCGCTCCAACAACATAGGTATCGCCTCGCGGGCCGTCTGCACCAGGCCGTCGTCGAAGCTGATCGACGCCCGGTGCTCGCCGGCGGCGCCCGTCTGCATCGCCCGCCACAGCTCCCCGACCCCGAGCAGCTCGTACTGCTGCGCCTGGATGATCTCGATGTGCTCGCCGAACAGCTCCTTGCTGAGAAATAGGCCATGCGGATCCGCGCCTGTCCCGACGCGTCCGACGCCGTGGTAGCAGAGCACGAACGGCATGCGCCTGCCCAGGAGCGCGCCGAGCGCCTGCCCCAGCCAGCGGCTCGTGGACGTCATGCAGCGATCCGCTCCGCCAGCGACTCGATCGAGTACTCGCGCTCGGCCAGCAGGCGCCCCTCGGCCGCGATCGCGGCGCCGCCATCACGCAGCACCTCGACGATCTCTGCTGCGAGCGAGGCGGCGTCCTCGCCTTGGCGGAAGTGCACGCCCTCGCGCGCCTCCAGACCGCGAGCAGCCTTTGGCGTCGCGACGACCGGCACCGCGTAGGCCAGCGCCTCGATGAATTTCAAAGGGCTGCCGGCCCCGTCCTCGAGCGGGACGACCACACAGTCGGCCTGACCGTAGAGCACCGCCAGATCCTCGACGAATCCGGCCGCCTCGATGCGCTCGTCCGGCGGGCGCCAATCGCCCATGCCACGTCCCGCGAGCGTCAGCCTGACAGCCGGCATCTTCTCCCAGACGAGCGGCAAGACCGATCGCGCGAGCAGTTCGCGGCCGTTGATGTTGGGCGGGTAGGTGAAGTCGCCGACCATCAGCAGACGCCCCGACTCCTCCGCGCCGAGACCGTGGCGAGCAGGCGTGGCCTGGATCGCGCGGACGTCGACGACGTTCGGCACATACCGCACGCGGGCGCCTGGTACGAGTGCCTGCGCCGACCGGACGTCCGCGCGACTGACCATCCAGGACTCATAGGCCACACGGATGAGCCGGCGCTCGTAGTTACGTATGAGCGCGCGCGAGAGCACATGGGGTCCCGTCGGGCTGCGCACGTAGTCGGACTCGAAGTTGTGCGCGTTGTAGATCACGGGCCGATGGCGCGCGAGCCCCATCATCGCGGTGGCGGCGTTGACATCGCCGACGATCACGCGCCCGCGATCGGGCGATTCGGCGAGCGCCTCGCCCGCCTCGATCAGCTCGGGGCTCGTGCCGCGGCACATCCCCGGCGGCACGCCCTGCAGGCGCTTGTTTGCATAGACGACCGCGCGGCGAAAGCCCCGCGACGGAATGATCTTGTGATAGCGCACGTTCTCAATCGACGCGAACGCCTCATCGGGCTCCTGCGTGTCGTGCGGCACGTAGGCGAAGTCCACCGGGCCGAGCATCGCCAGCGCCCGCACGCAGGTGTAAGCGCGCATGTCCCGCCCCGCCGCGAGCGCGGGCGAGATCGTCGTCAGGTATAGGTCCCGGCGCGTGGTCATCGAGCGTCGGAGGCGACATCTGTCCGCATCGCCCAGCTCACGCTCGCAGGGTCGGTCCGCTCGGTGATCTCCCGCAGGACACCGCGCAGACTCGGTGGGACGCAGCGCACGAGGAGGCCCGCCGTGCGACCGAAGGCAACCACCGCGTCGATCGGGCGCACCTGCTCCTCGGCGTCGAGCGCCCGGATCAACGCGAGCGGCCCGCGGCCCGCGAGCGGGCGTACGCGCACGGCTGAGTCTGCCTCGTGCTCCTCGCATCGACCGATCAGGACGGCGTCAGCGCCCCGCGCGCGTGCGTCTCCGAGCCACTCCTGAGCGAGCCTCATGGCGCTTTTATCGACCGCCACGCCCACAACTCTGAGACATCCCTGTCGGAACCTGCGCGAGCCGTAGTGCTCTCCCGCGGACACGCCCGAGGACCCGCGCTCGACGCCGTGGCTGCCGAGCAGATGTCGCGTCCAGACGATCGAGTCGGTCGCGCAGTCGAACCCGATCCTGAGGAAGCCGGGCCAGCCGTCGCGCCACCCACCGTCGATCATCAGCCTGTAGAGCAGCTTCGCCGCCGGCCTCGCGACGCCGCCGCGCACGTACGCGGCAAAGGACCTGGGCGCCTGCATCTGACCTGCCTCCAGGCGAGCGTAGCGCCAGGTGTCGCGCGCGGCTTCTTGCCAGCTGCTCGCCAGCAGATGGGTCAGCTCACCCTCGAATGGATGGACGACCCCGTTCGGCGTCAACCCCTCGTGCACGGTGCGGCTCTCGTCGTGACGATAGGCATCGCGGCGAAACAGCCGGTGACCGTACTTGGGGTACTTCGCCGATGCCCCGAGGTAGTGCCCGACGAGAATTTCGCGCCTCGGCATGACACACATGTCGAGGCCGACGGGCACATCGGCCAGGAAGCGCTGAATCTGGGCGCCGAGCACCAGGCTGACGCGTTCGTCGGCATCGAGCTCGAGCACCCAGTCGCCGTGCGCATGATCGAGCGCGACGTTGCGCTGGGCGGCGAAGCCGAGCCATGGCTGCTCGAGCACGTGAGCTCCGGCGGCTCGCGCGATCTCGCGGGTACGGTCGCTCGAGCCCGAGTCCACGACCACCAGCTCCTGAGCGAATGCCACGCTGGCGAGGCAGTCGGGCAGCGTGTGCTCCTCGTTGTGGACGATCATGCAGACGGTCAGCGTCGCGGTCTTCGCGGCGTCTCGCTCCGGGCTTGCCATTGGCGCCATGATGCCTAAACGCGCGGCGAGTGCCCGTTCAGCCGGGTAGCGGCCTCGCCGATCCGAGACGACCGTGCCATGTCCCATGGTGGCCACCCCGTCGGGCGCCGCCGCTACATTGCCTGCATATGGACGCTCCGTTCAGGCCCGCTGGCGGGGTTGACCTTCAGATGCATGGCTCCGCGATAAGCCACGCCCGCTGAGGCCGTCGTCAGCGTCGATGTGAGCCCTGCCGCCCCTGTCAGCGGCCAGCGCGCCGCCCGGGACATCGTCATGCAGGTGGGCGTGCGCATCGTCAACCTGGCGCTGGGCGTCGTGGCGACCGCGCTGCTCGCGCGCACGCTGGGGAGCGCGGGCTACGGGCAGTGGTCCGCCGCGATCGCGGTGATCGCGCTCGTGGGGTATTTCGCGAGCTTCGGCATGGAGACTGTGGCGATCCGCGAAGCGGCCCGCGAGCCGGAGACCGAGCACGAATGGCTCGGAGCGCTGATGCTGCTGCGGCTTTACATGTTGCTGCCCGTGGTGGCGCTGTCGGCGCTGGCGATCGTGCTGCTGCACCACAGCCACGAGATGCTCGTCGCGGGACTGATCCTGGTGGTGACGATGCCGTTCAACGGAGTCGGCGCGCTGCAGATCATCTTTCAGCTACGCATCAACAACCTCGTGCCGATGCTGGTCCTGACGCTCAGAAGCGTCCTCTGGACCGCGGCTGTGCTGATCATCTACCTGAGCGGTGGACACATGATCGTGCTTGCGATCGCGCTCACCGGTACGAACGCGGTCGGTTCGCTCGTGCAGGCAACGGCCGCCCTCAGAGCGGCCCCGCGAAGGCCTCGCCCCTCCCGCGCGCGTCTGGGCATGCTCCTGCGCCACGGTCTGCCGATCGGCATCTCGGGCGTGTTGGTGATCGCCTACGCGCGGATCGACCAGCTGATCGTGTTCACGATCAGCGGCAGCCGCCCCGCCGGCCTCTACAGCAGCGTCTACAACGTGCTCGACCAAGCCCACTTCGTGCCGATCTCGATGCTGACGACGCTGGCGCCGATCCTGGCGGCCGCCTGGCCCACCGACCCCGAGCGCTTCTTCCGCACTGCGAGGCTGAGCGCAGAGGTGATGGCCGTGGCGTCCTTCGGCGCGCTTGCATTCGCGAGCGTTGCAGCGACGCCGCTGATACGGCTCTTCTATGGACACGACTTCCTCGCCGCGGCAGCGGCCCTGCCGATCCTCGGCGGCGCGTTCGTGTTCATCTGCTTCGGCTATCTCAACGACAACCTGCTCGTCGTGCTGGGGCTCCAGCGCCGACGCCTCGTGATCAGCCTCGTCGCGCTCGTGATCAACGTCGTCGGCAACCTGATCCTCGTTCCGATCGATGGCTTCATGGGAGCGGCTTGGATGACGTTCGCCACCGAGGCGATCGTCGTGGTGGCGAGCCTGTGGCTGATCCTGCGCGAGCTCGAGATGCCGCTGCCGCCGCCTGGACGGGTCGGACGCACCTTCATAGCGGCGATCGTGCTTGCGGGCTGCCTCGACGGGGCGCGGTTGCTGGGAGCGCCGCTCGCTGTGCTCACGGCACTGGCCTGCCTGCTCTACCCGGCGCTGCTGTTTGGCCTGCGCGCGCTCGGCCCCGCCGACGTGCGCATCCTGCTTGGCCGCTAAGCGCGCGGCTGGCAGGATCGCCGCGCGCTTCGCGGCCGCTAGCCGCGATGGGCGGCGAAGCGCGAGCGGGCCTCGCGCAGATGCTCGGTCAGGCGCACGAACTGCTTTCTCGCGTCGTAGTGCGTCTCGCAACGCTCTCGCGCGCGGGCGCCCAGCGACGCGAGCAGCTCCGGGTTTGCCAGCAGGCCTTCAAGCGCGTCGCGGAGAGCGCGGACGTCGCCGTAGGACACCAGTGCGCCCGCGCGCCCGTCCTCGAGCATGTCGGGAATCCCGCCCAGCGGCGTGGAGAGGACAGCGGTGCCGCACGCCATCGCCTCGAGGACCACCCACGGGGTCGCATCCCCATATGTCGGCAGAGCGAGCAGATCGGCTTGCTGGTAGAGGTCCAGCAGGCGCGGATCGGAGGTCTGCAGCCGATGGACCTGGACACCCGGACGCTCGGCGACCGGAGTGGGAGTGACGAGGTCGAGATCGACGTCGCGCCCGAGGCGCTCGCCGAGTGCGACCAGCAGGTCCTCGCCACCCTTCTCCACGAACCGGCCGCCGACGAACAGCACCCGCGGGCGGGTCCGCTCGCGCTTGGGGGCGAGCACGAACCGGTCGAGGTCGAGACCGGGGTGGTGCTCCACGACACGCGCCTCGGGCGCGTCTCGTTCAACCCCGCGCTGGGCCCAGGGGGTCCAGGCGAGGATCAGCGCAGCGTTGCGCATGGCACGCCGCTCGAGCGCCCGAACAGGCGCCCTGGCGATCGACGAAGCACGATCGTCGAGCGCCCAGGCCGGCATCGACTGCCAGTCCTCAGTCGTGGCGTCCATCGACAGCACGACCGGAACCGAGCGCATCGTCGCCTTCATCGTCAGTGCAACCGACTGTGTGTGCAAATGAACGACGTCTGCAGGCCATTGGCGGAGCTCCGAGTTCAGGCGCCCGCGGGCGCGTTGGGACTGCACCAGGTGCCAGCGAAGCGTGTCGAAGTCCAGATGCCGGCTCGCCAGCGGCTCGATGCGACGTACCGCCACGGCGTTCGCCAATCGGCCCATCGGCGACAACGTGGCGAACCGCGCGTCGATGTCCGGCGCCTGTGCGAGCCCAGCGGAGATCGCCGTCTGAACCTGAGCCTGCCCCATGATGTACCCGCCGAGGTTGCCCTCGTTGAAGAACAGCACACGCACGGACGGCCCACGGTAGCGCATGGGTTAGGAGGCGGCCGCTAGGGTTGGTCTTCGTGCGTTTCCTCGTCGTCTCTACGCTCTACCCCCCCGGCGCGCTGGGTGGGTATGAGGTCGAGTGCTCCTCTGTGGTCGAGCGACTGGCAGAGCAAAACGAGGTCCTGGTGGTGACAAGCGGACACGACCACGGCGTCACAGTTGGTGAGGAGAGCTCGGGCCCGCGAGTGCGAACGTGGCGCGAGCTGGCACTGCTGAGCCCCGACCAGTCCGGGGCGCTGCGCGCGCCGCTCGCCTCGCTTCACGCTGCGCGTACCGCCCGCCGCGCGCTCGAGTGGAAGCCCGATCTGATCTACGCGTGGAACGGCGCGTCAATCCCCCAAGCGGCGTTGCGCGTGCTCGCCGACAGCGGCGTGCCACTTGCCTTTCGCGTGTGTGAGCACTGGTTCGGCGGACTGTTCCGCCGAGATCAGTTCATGCGCGAGTTGCTACCCGAAGAGCGCAGCCCGACGCGCGCTTGCTGGGCGGCAGGATGCCGTGCGTTCAACATGCTTCCAGCGCTGCGCCTGAATGCGAGCGCACCGGTGCGCACCGCGATCTCATGGAACTCTCAGGCGATTAAGAGAATGGTGGACATGCCACCCGTCATCGACGCGGTGCTCGAGCGCGTGGACCACTCGGTGCCGCGATATGGAGACCTGTACGCAGCCGTCCAGCGTGAACCCACGACGCGACCTGACATCTCTTTCGTGGGACGCATCACACCCGTGAAGGGGGTGGATGTGGCAATAGAGGCACTCGCGCTGCTGCGCTCTGAGCACCAGATCACGGCGACGCTTACGCTGACCGGCCCGGAGGACAAGGAATACGCTGCCAACCTGCGAGACCGCGCCACGCAACTCGGCGTCGGCGATGCGCTGCGCTGGCAGGGGCCACAGCAGCCGCAGGCGGTGACGGCGACGCTCGCCCGTTCGAGCGCGATGATCGTCCCATCCACCTGGGACGAGCCCTTTCCGCTGGTGACGATCGAGGGTGCCCTCGCGCGCGTGCCGCTCGTGGCCTCCGACGTCGGGGGGATCAGCGAGGGCATGGCGGACGAGGAGCACGCGCTGCTGTTCGCGCGTGGCGATGCGGCCGGCGCGGCGCGTGCCCTCGCGCGCACGCTGGGTGAGCACGAGCAGACGGCGGCGCGCGTCGAGCGCGCGTTCGCGCATGCACAGCGTTATCGGATCGGCCCCTACCTCGACAGCCAGGAGCGCTTCGTCCACGACGCGCTCGAGGCCCTCAGCAGTTAGCGAAAGTCGGGCTGAAAGGCAACGTTAGGTCACCTTTCCCTCTCGGTCTGCGGCGACCGGTCTACTTCCACAGGCGCTGCACGAGCGTGCGCCGACGCGTGCTCGACCAGTCGAACATGCTGTCGTTGAGTTCGTAGTCCCCGCGCTGAGCATCAGGCACATCGCCCGCCTCGATCCGCTCGATCAACCGCGGCAGCTCGCTGAAGAACTCGCTCGAGCGGTACGGCGGATGCAGCGACCACATCCCCGGCGCGGAGCCGAGCATGTCCACGCGATGAACACCCGCCGTCGCCATCGCGTCGCTGATCACGAGCTCAGCCGCCCCGTAGGGCGGGTTGCCATGCAGTCGCGCCTTGGCGCTGCTGATCGCCCGCGCGGGCCCCAGCAGCGGCAGGGGAAGCAGCCGCTCGCGCAGCCGACCACGGTCGAGGAGAAACAACCGTGTGCTCAGGTGCTCGAAACGGTAAGCAACGGAGTCGCACTCCAAGCGCGCCGCGGACTCCCTGCGCAGCGTTCCGTCGGCTGTGGGCGGCCCGGGGAGTGGAGTGCAGGTGAGCACGTCGGGTTGCGTGGCGAGCAGGAGGCGGGCCTCGTCGATCCAGGTTTGACTACCGCCCCCGAACATGAGATCCGAGTCGAGGTGAAAAACGAGGTCGCTTCGTGCCTCGTGCAAGCCGTAGAAGTAAGGGTAAAACGGCGCCCCCTTCGTGTCCTTCGCGGGGATCGGCGATCCGGCAGTGAAATCGGCTGCGATTTCGACCATCTTCTCGGGTGAGTAATCCACCTCCGCCACGCGCGCGCTCGTCCACTCGGCGCACAGAGAATCGAGCAGATCGCGCATCGGCGCGCGGCGCTCCTCCCAACCTTCTCCGAAATGCCCACCGCGCGCGGTTCTGTGAAGATCGAACGTGAACAGGATCTCCTGCACTTGCTTGCCCCACTGGCGAAGCTGGTGAGGAAGTGTGTGAATCGCATACGGCAGATCCACCGGCGCAACGTTGATCTGCAACGTCACAGAGGCCGGCTGAGTCATTCGCGGCAGTCTACCAATTGTCAGTTGATCAGCGAGGCCCCGCGACGGGAGGCCAGGCTCGCGGTGACTCCCTGGGTCGATATTTCAGCGAGGGTTTCCGCGAATGCCGCTGCAGAGGGCTTTGCCTTCAGCGGCCACTTGTACAGCCCGTAGCCACCTTCTGGAGTGTCTATTGCCTCGTACAGGTACACCGAGGCCAGTCCCCATTCCGAGGCCTGGCGGATGTACTGCCTCACATCCTGGGCCTGTACGGCTTCGCTCACGGCGGTGTTGCCGTCATCGCCCTGGTAGGTGGGCTGACCGACCTCGGTGATGTTCAGCGGCGCGTAGACGTGGTCGGCCTTCATGTAGCTGATCATGCGAGGCACCGTCGCCCAGCCTGGCGCGTCGGCGCCGGAGCCGAAGCCGTCCGCCTTCATCGGGCCGTAGGGGTGAAAGCTCCAAGCGTCCGGGACGTACCCGAGCGCCTGCACGAACACCACGCACCAGCCTCCACCGTATTCCCAATCCGACCACTGTCCGTTGGACTTCTGCGTGTCGGTCCAGGCGTCCGCGATCAGCGTGATCCCGCTGCCGGCAAGCGCTTCGTGGGCCGCCCGGTACTGCGCCGCGTATTCCGACGGCGTGGAGCCGTGGAAGTAGACCTCGTTACCGAGCTCGATTTCGGTCAGCCCGAGTTCGTGCATGTGAGAGATGTAGGCCTTGACGCCTTCTGCGACGGCCGCAGGCGACATGCCGGCCAGCGTGGGGTTGTAGAGGATCAACGGGGTGATCCCATCGCCGACCATTTCCTTGGCGCTGCTCCAGCCTTCCGAGCCGATGCTCATCCTCGTGTACTTCACCCGGGTGGCCTTGCGAATCGTTTCGCTGGCCGCTGCGCCCCAGCCGTAGATCCCGCCGATGAGACCCACCTTCAAGCCTGTCGAGTGCGCTTTTTTGCCTGCCAGCGGAGCTTCGTCTTCCGATTCCGGGCCGCCGGTCGTCCCTTCGGGTTCCGGGCTCGTGCCTTCGCCTTCGGATTTCGAACCAGAACCGCCCGAGCCTTCGACCGGAGGTGAGCCGCCTTCGCTCGGGGTCGATTCTTCGGAGGGGGCGCTGCCTTTCGAGCCTGAGCCGCTCGTGCCTTCCCCCGCAGCTTCTTCCCCATCGATGCTCGAGATCTCGCCGAGGCTGTTGTAGACGATCGTGATCGGCGGCGACCAGGCGCTTCCGGGGATATTCGTCCTCACGTTGTAGACGACGGTCGCACCGCGAATCGGCCGCAGGCTGACGGCGGTCGTCGCGAGCTTCGTCCTGCGCGTCTCGCGACCATCGACACGACGACGCACGATGTAGCTCTTGGCGCCGCTCACCGAGGACCACACGAGGCGCGTGCCGACGACTGCGACGTTTGCGGGCGCGCTTCGGGCGAGACTCGCGTAGGCGGTGTGACGCGAGCGCTCACGTGCTCCCGCCGGTGAGGCAAGGGCGCTCATCGCAAGCGCGCTCGCGATCAAGGTCAGGCAGAGCGTCCTCGTCAGACGGCGCGGCCCCTGCATCGTGGTCCGGTGGAAGCGGACGGAGTTCCTCATCGATCATTGCTCCTTCAGTAGCTGGGCTGTCTGCGGCAGACCCCTGGCTTTGCGGCCCCGCCTCGCGACGGGTGTGCCTTTGTTGTGGATTTGGTCGACGCGGCGCCCCAGCCGTCGAAGACGAGCTGGAGCACCGTTGGGGCGGCTATCGACGCTTACCTGCGCGAGCCGCCACGTAGAGCTTCAAGATGGACGCATGTCTTGCACGGCTGCGCCCAGGGCTGCAGAAACGCCCATCATGCCGTCGATATCATGCGCTTGGCTGCGTCCACCCGGTCCGTCAGAGGTGCCGGCGTCGCTTCAGTCTCCGCGCCGAGCCGACGATAGGAGCCGTACATGAGACGAATGGCATGCAAGCGCGCCTACCCGCACCCAATTGGTCAGCTCGATGAGCTCGAGTAGCGAGAGCGCTCGGCGCAGCCCTGACGGAGGCAAACAGGAAGGTCTGATCGCGGACCTCGAGATCGTCCGGCGTCATTGGCGGCTGATCGTCGTCGTCGTGGTCGCGTGCGTGGCGGTGTTCGCGGTCATGCACGAGCGCGAGGCCAAGACCTACACCGCGGGCGCAAGCGTCGCCTTTCAGAACAACACGCTGCTGGACTCCGCGCTCAACATCTCGACGTACACGAGCAGCGAACCGCAGCGCGAAGCGGACACCGAGGTCCTGATCGCGCACTCGGCCGAAGTCGCGCAGGCCGTCCGCGCACAGCTGAAAATCGCAAACAGCACCAGCCAGCTGCTGGAAGAGGTGAAGGTCGAAGCGGCCCCGACGGCCGATGTCCTGAACATCATCGCCACGACACACGACCCGCAGACCTCGGCCACGCTGGCCAACGCTTTTGCGTCCCAATACATAGAATTTCGCTCTCAATCGCAGCTCGCCGGTATCTCCAGCGACGAGGCCAAAATCCGTGGTGAGATCGCGGCGCTGCCAAAAACCTCGCCCGAACGTGCGACGCTCGAACAGACACTCCTGCGGCTGAGCTCATTGCAGGCGGTTGCGGCGAGCGGGACGAGCATCATCGGACGCGCGACCCCGCCGGGCAGCCCCAGCGGCGGCGGCGTGTCGGAGTCGATCGTGATCGGCTTCCTCGTCGGCATCGCGATCGCGCTCTCGCTGGTGTTCCTGCTGGAGTCGCTGGATCGACGTGTGAAGACGGTTGCGGACTTCGAGCGCGGCTATCGACTGCGGGCGCTTGTGGGGATTCCCGACCCGGGAACCAACACGCTCAACGATGAAGGCTCGCCGCTGCTCGAGCCCTATCGGATTCTGCGCAGCGCACTCGGCTTCACCGCGGTCACGCGACCGCTCAACACGCTGCTCGTGACGAGCGCCGTGGCGGGCGAGGGCAAGACGACGGTCGCCATGAACCTCGCCCATGTGATCGCTCTGAGCGGGAGACGGACGGTGCTGGTGGAGCTCGACCTGCGCCGTCCGAAGACGTTCGGCCCGGTGGAGCTCGGTGCAGAGCGCGGCGTGACGACGGCGATCACCGGCGCGGGTGAGCTCGGCTCGCTGCTCGTCAGGCCGCTGCCAGATCTGCCGAACCTGCTCGTGCTGCCCTCCGGGACGCTGCCCCACAACCCATCTGAGCTGTTGAGCGCCGAGCGCGTGACCGCGCTGATCTCGACGCTCGCCCGAGACGAGACGATGGTGATCATCGACACACCGCCACTGAACCCCGTGGCAGACACGCACGTGCTGCTCGACAATCCCGCGATCGACGCCGCGATCATCGTCGCCCGCATCGACCGCACCACGCGTGAGCAGATGCGCCACGCCCGTTCGATCCTCGATCAGCACAAGGTGGAGCCCGTTGGCGTGGCGGTCACGGGAGTGCGGGATCCGAGCCGCTACGGCTACGGCTACGGCTCTTACGAAGCCGCACCCGCCGAACCCACCGGCGGGGCACGCGCCCGTCGGCGCGCCAAGCGCACGAAGGGTGCACGCGCGACGGAGCGTCCCGCGCTTGCCGCCGGCGCGCGTAACGACGCCAAGCGGGCGGGCGAGGTCAATCGGACCGGGGAGGCCAAGCGGACTGGGGAGGCCAGGCCGACAGCCGAGAACCCCCAGGCCAGAGGCCGCCGGCGCGAGCCGAGGTCCGGCCGCAACGCTGCGGGCAAGCCAAGCCGTCCTGCGGAGAGCAAGCCGGCGAACGAGCCGAGACGCGAGCAACCGGACATGGAGGAACTCACCGCGCCCTCCAGCAGCACCCCCGCCAAGCAAACGTCAGAGTGAACGGCGGGCAGTCGGTGGCGCCGCAATCGCTGAGGCTGCTCGCGCTCCGGCGCAGGGACGTGCTGCTCGCGACGGCCATCGCCGCGTTTCTGGCGCTGACGATGGCGGCGGGGATCCGGGTGCTTGGAAGCGTGGGCGTGCTCGTCCCACTTGCGCTGCTGCTGGCGGCGATCCTCCTGACCCGCCCGGTGCTGACGCTCGTGCTGATCGTCGGCCTCGCGCTCGTGTGCGAGGGGGAAGCCTTCGGGCTCTTTACCTTCACCGGAGAGCTCTACATACAGGTCTACAAAGACATCTCGCTGCTCGACCTGCTTGTCGGTCTGATCGTGATCTCCGCGCTCTTCGACGTGCTGCGAAACAATCGTCCGCTGCTGATCCCGCGCCCGCTCGCGCTCGGGCTGACGATGCTTGCGCTCGCGATGGCCTGCGGTGCATACGTCGGGCACGAGTCAGGCGTGAGCGTGCGCTACTCGATCTTCTCCGAGCACATCCTCTTCTACCTGCTGCTGATGCCCGTCGCGGTGGCGAACCTCGATCTCGACGAGCGCCGGATCAAGCGCATGCTCGCCGCCACGGTCCCGTTGGCCGCGATCAAGGCGGTGCTCGGGCTGGTGGAGATATCGATGCACCTCGGCCGGGGGATCGAAGGCTCCTCAACGCTGACCTACTACGAACCGACAGCCAACTGGCTGATGATGATCATCCTGCTCGCGATCCTCGCGGCCGCGTTGGCAAAAACGACACGGCCACGCTGGGTGCTGCTCAGCAGCCCGCTGCTGATCGCCTGCCTGCTGCTCTCATATCGACGCTCCTTCTGGATCGCCTCGGTGCTCGGCGTGGTGCTGATCCTCGTGCTGGGTACCTCTCCCGCCGGGCGCCGGTTGCTGATCCCCAGCGGCCTCGCTGTGGCGGCGGCCATCTGGGTGCTCGGCTCGATCAACTTCCAGTCCAACCTGCCGGTGGTCAAGCGTGTGAACTCGCTGTCCGCGAGCACGCTGGAAGCGAACAGCGAGGATCGCTACCGCATCGACGAGCGCGAGAACGTCTTCGCGGAGATCGAAGCGCATCCGATATCGGGGTTGGGGGTGGGCATTCCCTGGCAGGCGACCGCCGCGCCGCTGTCTGTCGAACATGAAGGAGGGCGCGAATACGTGCACTTCGTGGCACTGTGGTTCTGGCTGAAGCTCGGGGTGCTCGGCCTGTGTGCCTACCTCGGCCTGGTCCTCGGCAGCATCGTGCTCGCCTGGCAGGCGTGGCGAAGATCGCGCGATCCGTGGCTGCGTGCATTCTCGCTCGCGTCGGCATGCGGCATTGCGGGGCTACTCGTGATGGACACGACCGCGAGCTTCACCGGCGTGGAACCACGCTTCACGCTCGTGCTCGCCGCTCAGATCGGGCTGCTCGGGGTGCTGGCGCGCGGGCCACGCCGCGAGCAGGCAAGCGAGCTCGTGTGAGCGACCTGCTCGAGGATCTGCGCGCGCGCATGCCGCGCGTCGCGATCGTCCACGAGTGGCTGACGATCCCGGGCGGCTCAGAGCAGGTCGTGCTCGAGCTGCTGGACATGTTTCCTGCAGCGGAGCTGTTCACCTCGATCTATGACCCGGCGCCGTGGCCGGCGATGATCACCGACCGCCGCGTTCACGCCTCCGCGCTGAATCGCATCCCTGGCGCCAAGCGCCACTATCCGAAGCTGCTTCCGTTGATGGACCGCGCATTTCGCTCCTTCGATCTGTCCGGCTTCGACCTCGTCCTCTCCAGCAACCACGCTTGCGCGAAGAATGTGCGCACGCCGGCTGGCACCCTGCACGTCTGCTACTGCCATACGCCGATGCGCTACGCGTGGGAGGAGGGGTTCCTCGAGGGAGAGGAAGTCGGCAGGATCACGCGACTGGCGCTGCCTCGCCTGCTGGCACGACTGCGCCGCCAGGATCTCGCCGGCGCCGCCTCCCCGGACCTGTTCGTCGCCAACTCGCGCCACGTCGCTGAGCGCATCGAGCGCTACTACGGGCGCTCGGCCGAGGTCGTGCATCCCCCGGTGGACATCGAGCACTTCCTGGAGCTGGAGCGCGCGGCAGAGGACTTCTACCTCGTGTTCGGGCGGGTCGTGCCCTACAAGCGCGTGGATCTCGCGGTAGCAGCATGCGACCGACTCGGGCGACGCCTGAAGGTCGCCGGAGACGGGCGCGCGCTTCGAGGGATCCGCGAGGCAGGCGGGGAGCTGGACACGATCGAGTTTCTCGGCCGCGTCGGCGACGATGAACGCGATCGCCTGCTGAGCGGCGCGCGGGCAATTCTGTTTCCCGGGGAGGAGGACTTCGGAATCGTGCCCGTAGAGGCCCAGGCCGCCGGCGTCCCCGTGATCGCATACGGGGTCGGCGGAGCGCGGGAGTCGGTGCTCGATGGGCGCACGGGCGTGCTGTTCGCCGAGCAGCAGCCCGACAGCCTCGCCGAGGCGATCGGGCGCTTCGAGCGCCTCGAGCTCGACGAGCGGGACATACGCGAGAACGCCAGGCGTTTCGGGCGCCAGCGATTCCAGCGGGAGATGGCCGCGGCCATCGAGATGGCCTGGCACAAGCGGGCTGCGACGCGCGAGACCGGCGTGCGCGCCGGCCAGAGCTCGTGAGCCTGCGCCCGTGCGCGGCTCAGGTGGTGCGGATGATCAGCACGGAGCAGGGGGCGTGGTGGGAGACCTTGTTCGGGACCGAGCCCAGCAGGAAACGCTTGGCGCCCGTCATGCCCTTGTTGCCCACCACGATCAGATCCGCCTCCTGCTCCTCGGCGACATCGAGGATCGCGTCCGCGGGATCGCCCTGGCGCGCGTACACGTCGACAGGCACGCCCGCCTCGCGCGCAACCTCGGCGGCCGCCGCCAGGGTCGCCTCGACGTCCTCGCGCGGGTTGATCGCCCACTGCAGGTCCTCGGGCGCGTCGCGGCGTTCCTCACGCAGACGCTGCGACGGCACCGGCTCATACGCGCTCACCAGCTCGACCTTGGCTCCGACCGCCCGCGCGAGCTCGACCGCGCTGCGTACCGCTTGCGTGGCGGTGTCCGACCCGTCGGTCCCGACTACGATCGCCTTGAACATGGTCCTTCCTCGAAGTTCGTCCGCGTTTCAGCCATTGGGTTCGGCGTTGCCGATCATATCCGTAGATCAGCTTGCCGTAGTCCCTCCGACGTAGGCTGGGAGAGCACATGATCGACCTTCACTGCCATGTGCTCTGCGGCATCGACGACGGGCCGGCTACGATCGAGGGATCGATCGCAATCGCGCTGGCGTCCGCGTCGACGGGCACGCGAACGATCCTCGCCACTCCCCACGTCAACTGGCGATACCCCAACACGGCTGACACGATCGCGCCGGCAGTTGCGCGGCTGAACGAAAGGCTGACCGAAGAGGAGATCGAGGTCGAGATCCTGGCGGGCGGCGAGATCGCGATGACGCGAATCGGCGACATCGCCCCTGACGAGCTCTCACGGCTGGCGCTGGCGGGCGGAGAATGGCTGCTCGTGGAGCCGCCCTTCACGCCCTTGGCTAGCGGTCTGGACACGATCCTGATTGAGCTCCAGCGCCAGGGCCATCGCATTCTGCTGGCTCACCCGGAGCGCTGCCCCGCGTTTCATCGAGAACCGGACATGCTCACCGAGCTCGTCCGGGGCGGCATCCTCACATCGATCACGGCGGGCTCGCTCGTGGGCCGCTTCGGGGATGCGCCGCGTCGCTTCGCGATCGCGCTCCTCCAGCAGGGGCTGGCGCACAACGTCGCCTCCGACGCGCACGATGAGACGAGCCGCCGGCCCGGGATGGCGAGCGAGATCGAGCAGGCGGGGATGGGCCCGCTGACCGACTGGCTGACGAACGCGGTGCCTGCGGCGATTCTGAACGGAGCCGCGATCCCCGCCCGACCAGACGTCGATCTCCCCGATCCGACGGCCCCCTCGAGATCTCGCTGGCGTCTGCGCCGGGGACACTGAGCGGGGCTAGGCGAGTCGGACGATGGCGATGACCATGCCGATCACCACGAACACGACGATCGCCACCTGCATCCAGATCCACGTGGGGGACACGCGTCCTAGCCTAGCCGCGATTGGCGCCCGCAGAGCCCACCCGCGCGTACCCTCCACCACGGCCTCTAAGGTGCAGGCATGAGACGAGGCGTACCGAGGCTCGCCGTGGCGGCGAGCCTTTGCATGTGTGTGATCGCGTGGCTCTTCCCCGCCCTCGCGTCGGCTCGCGTCCCGAGAGCGCACGCGTCCGCGTCCGCCCCCCTCGGCGGCGTGACAGTCGGCGGTCTCGGGTACGGCTCGCCGCCTTCGCAGGCCGACAGTGAGATCGCGCTCGCGAACAGGCTGGGAGCGAAGGTCGTGCGTCTGGAAGTCCCCTGGTCGGTGATGGAGCCGCTGGAAGCGGGGCGGGTGGAACCAGGCGCACTGGCGTTCACCGACCGCCTCGTGGCGGACGCCGCAGCCGACGGGATCAAGGTCGTGATGCTCGTCGAGAACACGCCCTGCTGGGCCTCCTCGGCACCCGCGGCGATCCTGGCACGCTGCGTCCCTGGGCGCTCGGCCACCGCCAACTCCTGGCCACCGCGCGAACCGAGCGCCTACGCGTCGTTCGTCGCCTATCTAGCGCAGCGCTACGGCACGCAGCTCCTGGCGATCGAAATCTGGAACGAGCCCGACCAGGCAAACGAACTGTATTTCGCGGGGCCGGAAAAAGCGGCGCGCTACACGGCGCTTCTGCGCGCCGCATATCCGGCGATCAAGCAGGCCAACCCCGGCGTCCTGGTGCTCGGCGGCTCGATCGTCGGCGTCAACGGCAAGTTCCTGCGCCTGCTCTACCAGGACGGGATCAAGGGCTACTACGACGGCCTGGCGGTGCACTTCTACACGCTCACGGTGGCGGCGCTGCGCTACACGCACGAAATACAGCTGGCAAACGGGGACACCACGCGCCTGTGGCTCGACGAGTTCGGCTTCAGCAGCTGCTGGCCGAAGCGCAAGATCGAGGAGGAACAGGGCTGCGTGACGAAAACCACGCAGGCGAGCAACCTGGTGAACATGTTCCACCAGTTCTCGCGCCTGCCCTACGTTGCGGCGGCGATCGTCTACAAGCTCCAGGACTCACCGGGAGAAGAATTCGGCGCGTTCACGACCTCAGGCGCGCGTAAGCCGTCCTTCACAGCGCTCTCGAGGGTGTTCGCGTCGCCGTTCGGCGCCGTGAGCCCCGTCACGCTGAAGCTGCGCCGCCAGGGTAAGCGGGTGCTCGCCGGGGGCTCCGGGCCGCCCGGTGACTACCTGCAGCTGGAAGCCTTCCGGGGGACCGTGCTGCGCTACAGGTCCGTATTCGTCCTGAACCGCTTCAACAGGTACTCGATCCACCTGCCGAGCGTGCTCGGCACCTCCGGCCTGAGGGTGCGGGTGTTCCAGTACCAGTCCAATCCCGCGCACGCGGCACAGCGAAGCATCTGAGGGACGCGGGCGCCCCTCGCGCGGCTACTCGGCGTTGCGGAACAGGGCCGCGAAGGTCAGCGCCAGGATCTTCAGGTCCAGGCCGAGCGACCAGTGAGCGATGTAGTAGTTGTCCCACTCGACCCGCTCGGCCAGCGAGGTCTGCCCGCGCAACCCGTGCACCTGCGCCCAGCCCGTGATACCCGACTTGACACGGTGGCGGTCGCCGTAGCGGATGATGTCCTGCCTGAAGAGCTCAACAAACTCGGGGCGCTCGGGCCGCGGGCCGACGAGGCTCATGTCGCCACGCAGCACGTTCAGCAGCTGGGGCAGCTCGTCGATCGAGGTGCCGCGCAGGAAGCGCCCGACGCTCGTGCGGCGGTCTGCGCCCTCGACCCCTCCCGGCGCGATGTCACCGGCGAGCAGGAAGCCCAGCGCGCTCGTGTCCTCCTCCTCGTCATCGACGGCAGGCGAGAGGCGCATCGAGCGGAATTTGTAGAAGTCGAACACCTTGCCGTCGCGACCGACGCGGCGCTGGCGGAAGAGGGCCGGCCCGGGCGAGGTGAGACGCACCGCCAACACCGCGAACGCGATCAGCGGCGAGAAGAGAACCAGCAGCACGAGCGCAAGAACGCGGTCGAGCGCGTGCTTGATCGCGAACTGCACGCCCTTTGGGTCGACGGCGTTGAAGAACAGCAGTGGCAGGCCACCGACCGTCTCGTAGGCCACGCGATCGTTGATCGTGTCGAACATCCGCGGCACGACGGAGACCTCCAGACCGAGTTCCTGGCAGCGCTGGATCAGGCGGCTGACGCGTGCGTCTGCAACTGAGGAGAACGCGACGATCAGGTGCCTGACGCCCGTGCGCTCGACGGTCTGGTCGAGATCGTCGATCGTGCCCAGGACGGGAACGTCTCGCCCGCCCACCTCGGCCACCGAGCGGGGGTCCTCGTCGAGGAAGCCAACAGGGACGAGGCCGTACTCGGGATGTGACTCCAATCGGCGCGCCACCTGCGCGCCGACCACGCCTGCCCCCATGATCAGGACGGCCTTGCCCACGAGGTGGCGCTTGCGTGCCCAGCGTTGCGCCCCCGCCAGCACGATCCGTCCGAAGCCGACACCGAGCAGGGCGAACAGCCACCCGCGCACCCAGTCGTCCTGGGCAGGAACCTCCCCGTTGAGCAGCATCCCGAGCGTGGCCACGCCCATCGCCGCCACCGACACGCCGCTGAGCACCGGGACGATCGCGTCGAGGACCAGCGCGCGCAGACGAGTGCGGTACAGGCCGCGGAGATAGAAGAGGATCATCACCAGCGGTGGCAGCGCCAGCAACGGCGCACGCGCTGAGGACACGTGCAGCGTGGCGTTGGGACCGCCGAGCGCGAGCACGACCGCCGCCCACAGCAGGACGAAGTCGGTGATCGTGCGCAGGATCCGCCAGCCGGGGCCGTCGAGCGCCCACTGCAGCGGACCGGCAAAGCTTGCGCGCCACAGCGCCCGCGGCGCGGGCGCGTCGTGACTCATCTCGCCGCGAAGCGGGAGCGTCGTCGACGTCTGCTGGGTGACTCGTGTGCTGTCCATAGCTGTTGTGTTCGCTAGTTGTTTACTCGGGTTTTGGGGCGCACACCTTGAGCGTGAGTCGGCCTCATCCCAGCGGACGCGCGAATCTCCTCGTGAGAACGGCCGTCGAGGCGAGTGCGACCAGGGCGATGAGTATGTACAGCAGGTCGGCGCCCGAGAGCCCCAGAGCGGGCGAGCTGACGCTGGCGCTCTGTGTCACCGAGGTCACAGCAGGCGCCGCTGTCCGCGAGCCGCGCTGCGATTGCGATCGCCCAGCTGAGGCTTTGCTCCGCTTACCCGCGGAGGGCTTCGTGCCCGCGCGGCCACGTGCTGTGCCCGATGAGGTGCCCGTTTGGACCTCATTTCCGGCGCCCGCCGCGCTGCCGGCGCCCTGTGCGGAAGCGCTCGAGCCGGCGCCATTGGAGCCCCCTCCACCGGAGGGGGTGTTCAGCAGCTGGGACCCGAGGATCGCCTGGCTGCCCTGCCCCGGCCCGCCGTAGCCGCTGAGCAGTGAGCCGGCCATCGCCGGCGCTGCCATCGCCAGCGAGAGAACGGCCAGTGCCAGCAGCGCGAGCAGCGTAGTCCGGGAGCGGCTAACGGTCATGCGTCCGTGCTCTATGTCCGTTCCAGCCCGAGCCAACTGTCTCCATCCATGACGACGATTCGCACCGCCTCACCGGTAGCTGCCTTTAGAAGACAACTGGCCGCTTCGACGAATTGACGAGATTGAAATACAAGCTAGCGAACGCGGTGGTCACTGTCGAGCCTTTTCCCCGCTGTTCGCGAGAAATGGGTGCAGTGGTTATTCGATTTGTTGGGCTTTGAGCAGGATCGCGTCGTTCAGCTGATCGATGCTCACGCGGCCTGCCGAGCGCGCGGTTTCCAGGGCCTGGCGCGTCACCGGTTCGCGCGGATCCAGGTACGCGGCGCGAGTCAGCAGCCTCAGCGCCTGCGCGCGGTCGCCTTTCGTTGAGGCGATCGCTCCCTGCTCGAGCGTTGCGTACGCGTCGTCTGGATCTCGCCCGAGAGCGAGTGAGAACTGATGTTCCGCGCGCGACAGTTCGTCGTAGCGCAGAGCGATGCTGCCGGCCACCAGGAAGGCTTCGTCTGCGAGGGGGTCCAGGGCGGCGGCGCTCTTCAGGCGCGAGTAGGCCTCCCGCGGCCTGCTCGTCCAGATGCGTGCCGCATTCTCGATCTCGAGCTTGCTCAACCAGGGCGTGACGAGCGACGCCGCGCAGACGAGCGCCAGGAGCGCGCCGAAGGCGATCGCGAGGGGCCGGCGCCGACGTGCCCCACTCTGGAGTGCGGGCTCGGGACTCGAAACGGGGCGCCCCGGCGCAAGCGCACAACCAATCCCGAGCAACGCAAACGCCGGCGCTCCAAGACCCGCGAACTCCCAGAACCAGTCGAACGAGCCATGCACGACCCAATACGCGAACCCCGCCAGAGCCGCGGCGCAGACCGTGCGCGCCAGCGGATCGGGGCCGCGGAGCGCGCGCGCAGCCGCCAGCAGCGCAGCCGCGAGACCCACGAGCGCCAGCAGCGCGCCGATCAGGCCCGTCTGCGCCAGCGTGCGCAGCTCGACGCTGTGGGGGTAGTGCGGCGTCTCTTCGCTGCGCCCGTGCAGGAGATACTGCTGTTCGAAGTTGTCCGCTCCGATCCCGACGAGCGGATGGTGCAGGAATTCGTCCAGTGCGACGCGGTAGAAGTCGTAGCGGTTGCTGCCGAGACCGCCGATCAGACGACTACCGGTCGTATTGTCGCTCGCGTAGCCGCCCTTGAACGTGTCCCAGCCCCGTTCGATCCGCGCAACCGGTTTTCCGAACGCCAGGCCGCCCGCGACGATCGCCACCAGCGCCACGACCGTGGCGACGCGGACGCCCATGCGAATGCGCTCCTGCGAGACCTGCGAGACACGCACTCGCGTCTCGGCGGCGCCAAGCAGCGACACCACCAGCGCCACGACCACGGCTGCCAGGAACATCGCGAGCGTCGCGCTGTGTACGGCGGCACTCCGGACAGCGCCGTTGTGCAGGTCGTCGGCGCGCAGCACCGCCGGCGCGGCCGCGCCGATCCCGCAGACCACCGGAACGAGCAGCGCGAACGTCCTCGTGCGCCCGGGGAGCAGCGCGAACACGAGCACCAGTATCACGGGCGTCGCGTACAGCGAGCCGCGGCTCTGGCTGAGCAGCGCCACCTCCGCCAGCAGCACGGCGCCGCCCGCCAGCACGCCCCGCACTGCCCACGGCAGGCGCTCGGTTCGCGCCAGCAGCACAGCCGGCCAGAACGCCATCATCCACTGCGCCGCGTTTGCGTTGGGGTAGCCGGTGGGGTAATCCAATCGGCCACCGGGGATCAGCGTTCGCAGGGCGCCGGCGCTCGCAGCGTCCAGGTGCAGGGCGGTGAACGCCGCCAGCACGATCAGGGCCAGCGTCCACAGGCAGAGCAGCAACGCCGCGCTCGTGCCGCGCTGGCGCCATAGGGCAAACAGCGCGAACACCGCCAGGTAGAGCAGCGTGCGGTTGGCGCCTTCCCAGGCCACGCCCGTGTCTGTCGCCCAGAGGATCGAGAGGTAGCTGAGCGCGGTGTAGGCGAGGAGCGCAGCGAGCGCGACCCACACCGCGCGCGGCACCTCGGCGAGGCGTGGGGGGACGGCGATCAGCGCGATCGCCAGCAGCGCCAGCACGATCACCGCACCGGGCGCCCAATGCGTGACCGGGTAGCCCGCCTGACTGGTTGCCCAGACGACGAAGAGCGCAATCGCCGCGAGCGCCGGAACCGTCGCCGGCGTCGCGCGCAACGACGCCGTGAGCCTCGCTGTCATCGAGGCAACCATAATCGTCGCTGTGGAGGACTCCGCCGGCCTGGTCCGCTTCTACGACGACGCCTACACGCGCGCACCCGCGGAGGCGGCCCGCTACGCGCGCTGGCGTGCCCTGAGCGCGGTCGGCAAGGCCAACCACGTGATCGCGCTGTGCGCGCGGGGGAAGCTGCCAGCGGGCGGGGATCCGATCACGACGCTGGAGGTCGGGTGCGGCGACGGCGCGCTCCTGTGTGAGCTCCACCGTCGCGGCTTCGGCGGCACGCTCTCAGGCGTCGAGATCACGCAGGCTGCCGTGGAGATCGCCGCGCAGCGTGCGGAGATCTCCTCGGTGGAGCTCTATGACGGCCTGCACCTGCCCGCCGAG
>DATBZG010000034.1:0-3062 GCA_036513335.1 Solirubrobacteraceae bacterium
TGACCTGAGCGCAACGGCGCTGCGCGAGGCGCAGGAGGAGATCGGGCTCTCGAGCGCGCAGGTGAAGCTCCTGGGAGCGCTGCCCACGACCTCCACGTTCGTGACCAACTACGTGATTCACCCGTTCGTGGCCACGATCCCCGCGGGTGTCGCGTGGACGCTGTCGGCAAGGGAGGTCGATCAGGTGCTGGAGCTGCCTCTGGCGGCGGTCCGCGCCTCAGCGACCACGACCACGATCGAACGCCGTGGCATCGCCTTCGAGACGGACGCGTACGTCCTCGACGAGCACGTCATCTGGGGCGCTACGGCGCGCATCCTGCAGCACCTGCTGGAACGCCTGAGCACCGGGCCCGCCGGCCAGCTCTCACTGGCCTAGCGGGCTCCGAGCAGGCTCGTCTCAGCTGGGCTGCGGGACGAGGCGGATGTAGGGGCGCGGCTCCTCCCACCCGTCGGGGTAGGTCTCTTTGGCCTCGTCGTTGGAGACGGAGCCGGCGATGATGACCTTGTCGCCTTTCTGCCAGTTGACGGGCGTGGCGACCTTGTGCTTGGCGGTCAGCTGCAGTGAGTCGATCACACGCAGCACCTCGTCGAAGTTGCGCCCGGTGGTCATCGGGTAGACGAGGATCAGCTTGACCTTCTTGTCGGGCCCGATTACGAACACGTTGCGCACGGTCTGGTTGTCTGCGGGCGTACGCCCGGCGGCGTCGCCGGAGGTGTCCGCGGGCAGCATCCCGTAGAGCTTTGAGACGTTGAAGTCGCTGTCGCTGATGATCGGGTAGTTGGGAGCCGTGCCCTGCGTCTCCTCGATGTCCTTCGCCCACGCCTCGTGGTTGTCCAGCGCGTCCACGGACAGGCCGATGATCTTCGTGTTGCGGGCGTCGAACTCGGGCTTGGCTTTTGCCATGTAGCCGAGCTCGGTCGTGCAGACGGGGGTGAAGTCCTTGGGGTGCGAGAACAGCACCGCCCAGGAGTCGCCGATCCAGTCGTGGAATTTGATGCGACCCTCGGTCGTGTCGGCCTCGAAGTCGGGGGCTGTGTCGCCCAGGTGCAGCGTCATTTTTTGTCGGTCCTTTCTCGACAGTTAGCCGTAACGAGAATCGGAGGAGGAAACTATCTGGAATCCTGATCGGCTTTACAGGGTTTACAGATCAGGATAGCGCGGGAGCGCCGCCTTCAAGGAGCCAGCAACACCAACGGACGGCGGCGCGACGCGTTCAGCCGTGAACGCCGGGCCAAGCGCCGCGCATGCGCGCCTCAGAGCGCGTGCCGGAGCCCACGCGGGAGGGCCATACGCCGCCGAGCAGCATCGCCAACGCTCCCAGCAACGCGAGCCAGGGTCCGGCGAGCAGCGACAGCGCCAGAGCGTCGCCGGCGGGCGCCGGCGGGTCGACGATCCGATAGAGGGCGCAGAGCGCGGCGACGACGCCGAGCAGCGCAACGGAGCCCCCGGCGCCCCCGGGCACGGGTCCCTCGGTGCGCACGAGCGGCACCAGCGTGTCGAGTATCGCGAGCCCCGCGAGAACGAGCAGCAGGATCCTCATGTCGGGCAGGGCCTGGTGAGAGCTGAAGACGGTGAGCGCGCGCGCCGCCAAAGAGTGGGCGCCGGCGGCATGCGCGATCGAGCTGACGCGGTACCACGGCAGGAAGGCGGCCACCGCGACCACGACCGCCCCCAGGGCGGACATTGAGAGGCCGTAACGGGAGCGATCCACAGCCATGATGCACGCAACATCGGTCACAAAGTCGGCGAGCTTGACTGCGGTGGACGATCATGCGCCGATGAGCAGCGAGGCGACCGCCCCGCGCGCCTGAGCGAGCCAGTCCTCGGCGTCGTGAGGATCGGCGGTGAGGAACGCGACGGGGATCTCGTTGCGCTCGACGAGCGTACGCGTGAGCAGCTCCCCCTCCCCCACGAGCGCCGCCGACGGCCCGCTGCCGCGCGCCTCATAGACGAAGCCGCGCACGGTGGTGTCGATCGCCTGCGTGAGGAAGAACTCGAGCCGTGAGGTGTGCAGCGCCTGCAGCTCCTCGGAGGAGCCGACGGCGGTGCCGAGCAGCCAGCAGAGAATCGTCACGTTCTCCAGCGAGCCGCGCAACGTGGCGAGGCGGTCGGGCGTGCCGACCCAGCATTCGGCGCCGGCGGCCTCGATCACGGCGCGTGCGTCCTCGCTGCGCGTGGTGATGCGCACGGCGTAGCCCTCGCCGACCATCGCGGCGGCCAGCTGCCGGCCCCGGCAGCCTCCGCCCACGATCAGGATGCGCGCCACGGCGCGCCATCTTATGCGCCGCGGCGGGCCGCGCTCGGCCGATTCCTCGGCGCGGGCGCGGAGGCTCGACTAGCATCCGCAGCCCGCATGCCCGATTCCACACCCACATCCCCGCTCACGCCTGACGTGGTGACGATGGAGAAGATCGTGGCGCTGAGCAAGCGCCGCGGCTTCGTCTTCCCTTCCTCGGAGATCTACGGCGGCGTGGGCTCGACGTATGACTTCGGCCACTACGGGGTGCTGCTGAAGACGAACGTGAAGAACGAGTGGTGGCGAGCGATGCTGCAGGAGCGCGACGACATCGTGGCGCTCGACTCGGCGATCCTGCAGCACCCCCGTGTGTGGGAGGCCTCGGGTCACCTCGCCGGCTTCACCGATCCGCTGGTGGACTGCAAGACGTGCGGCCAGCGCTTCCGCGCCGACCACCTGCAGGAGCTCGCGTGCGGGCGCAAACCATCGAAGCACCCGGGCGAAACGGACGAGTGCGACCTGACGGAGGCGCGCGACTTCAACCTCATGTTCGAAACGACGATCGGACCTGTGAAGGAGTCCGGATCGGTCGCCTACCTGCGCCCGGAGACGGCGCAGGGGATCTTCATCAACTTCAAGAACGTGCTGCAGTTCTCACGCAAGAAACCGCCGTTCGGGATCGCACAGGTGGGCAAGTCCTTCCGCAACGAGATCACGCCGGGCAACTTCATCTTCCGCACGCGCGAGTTCGAGCAGATGGAGATGGAGTTCTTCGTGCCACCGGATGAGGCACAGAAATGGTTCGAGCACTGGCTGTCAGAGCGC
>DATBZG010000035.1:0-7742 GCA_036513335.1 Solirubrobacteraceae bacterium
AGGATTTGTCCCTAGTACGAGAGGACCGGGATGAACGCACCTCTGGTGTATCTGTTGTCCTGCCAAGGGCATAGCAGGCTAGCTACGTGTGGATCGGATAACCGCTGAAAGCATCTAAGCGGGAAGCCGGCCTCAAGATGAACTCTCCCATCCCCTAGAGGGAGTAAGACCCCTGGTAGACCACCAGGTTGATAGGCCGGATCTGGAAGTACGGTAACGTGCGAAGGAGACCGGTACTAATGGGTCGAGGGCTTGACGGATTTACTTTTACCCTTCGGGGTGAGAGGCCCGGAAGGGCGTGTGTTACCCGCAGTGGCTACTGTGCAGTTTTGAGGGACCGTGAGGGCGTGGTCTTTCACCTTTTTCCGGTGGCCTTGGCGAGGGGGAAACACCTCTTCCCATTCCGAACAGAGCAGTTAAGCCCCTCAGCGCCGATGGTACTTGGCCCGCAAGGGCCTGGGAGAGTAGGACGCCGCCGGTTTTTTTAGACACACGGGTCGCCTTCGGGCGGCCCGTCGTCGTTCCCAACCGTGTCGATCGCCTGATGCGCAGACGCCTGCTTACTTACCTACTCACCGGCCGCATCCGAAGCGGACGAGCGAGCAGAGCGAACTAGCGAAAGCTGCGCGTGTTACTACAAGCGTCGGCATTGGCTGCCGACCGCGCTTTGTTCTCAGCACGCCGCTCGCGAGCCGCATGCGACGCGTAGAGATCCCGGCCCACCGGCGAAAGACACGCCTGCGGCCGCGCCGGCACGAGGCCGGCGCGACGCGGGGCGCACCCTCCGCGCAGCGGCGCCCGGTGCGGATGCGGTACGGCGGTGCGCTCGTCCTGGCCGACCTCCCAGTCGACCTCGTAGTCGTCCTCGAGCAACAGGAACGAGCGGGCCACACGTAGAGCACCGAGCGCGCGCTGCGCAAGCTTGTTCTTTGGCGTGGGGGGGAACATGTGTTCGTAAGATAGGAAGGCCATCGGACGGCAACGATGCGAACGTGTGTGCGTACTGGTGCGCGGGTCGAGATTTGGCTCTGTGACTGCGATCCAGGCACGATCCGCTGCAATGGAACTTGCATTCCGAGCGACCGTCGCCGGCCGCGCGGGCTCGCGTGCGGCGATGCAGGTGCATGGCGGCGGGGCGCGAACTCTGTGTCCGATGGCTGTTACGCTTGCCAGGCGTTCAACCGGTGGGGCGGGTAGGTCCCCGTCGACCAGCGGGCAGCGCCCAAAGCTCATGGAGAAGTTCGTCATCGAAGGCGGCGTCCCGTTGTCGGGCACGATGGTGCCGGCAGGAAACAAGAACGGTGCGCTGCCGATCCTCGCCGCCAGCGTCCTCACGGAGGACGAGGTCGTCGTGGGCAACGTCCCGCGCATCCGCGACGTGGACGCCATGCTGGAGATCCTCATAGCGATCGGCGTACAGGTGAGCTGGCGCCAGCCCAACGAACTGGTGCTGTGCGGCGCGAACGTGCACGAGGTCGAGATCGAGCCCGAGCTGGCGGAGTCGATCAGAGCCTCCTTCCTGCTCGCGGGACCTCTTCTGGCGCGCTTCGGACGAGCGGTGATGCCCCCGCCAGGCGGCGACGTGATCGGACGCCGGCGCCTGGACCCGCATCTGGACGCGTTCCGCGCGATGGGCGCGCTCACCGACTGCAACGGCGAGATCGTGCTCAGCGCCCCGCGCGGGCTGCGACCGACAGACGTGTTCATGGACGAGCCATCTGTGATGGCGACCGAGAACGCGCTCATGGCAGCCGCGCTCACGCCCGGTACGACCGTGATCGGCAACGCCGCCTGCGAGCCGCACGTGCAGGACCTCGCGCGCATGCTCGTAAAGATGGGCGCCGGCATTCACGGCATCGGCTCGAACATGATCACCGTCGACGGCGTCGAGCGACTGCACGGCTGCACCCACGACATCGCCCCCGATCACATCGAGATCGGCAGCTTCATGGCGCTCGCCGGCGTCACCGGCGGTGAACTTCGCATCAAGGACACCGTTCCCGGCGACCTGCGCATGATCCGGCTCGTGTTCGAACGCGTCGGTCTGCGCTCGGAGCTGCAGGGCAACGACGTGGTCGTGCCCGGCGGGCAGAAGCTCGTCGTGCAGGCGGACGTGGGGGAGTACAAGAGCAAGATCCAGGACGGTCCGTGGCCCGCGTTCCCAGCCGACCTGACCTCGATCGCCGTGGCCCTCGCCACACAGGCCGAGGGCTCGATCCTCGTGCACGAGTGGATGTTCGAGAACCGCCTGATCTTCACCGACAAGCTGATCCTGATGGGCGCGGACATCGTCATGTGCGACCCGCACCGCGCGATCATCACCGGGCCGCGGCGGCTGCGTGGGGCGCGCGTGGAGTCGCCCGACATCCGCGCCGGCATGGCGATGCTGCTCGCCGCCCTGTGCGCCGACGGACCCAGCGAGATCGGCAACATCCGCCAGATAGACCGCGGCTACGAGCGCATCGACGAGCGCCTGCGCGACCTTGGCGCACGCATCGAGCGTGTGGCCACGGAGCCCGTGCACGCATAATCCGGGGGTCACATGATCCACCCGATCCCGAGCGGCACGCGCGACGTGCTCCCAGACGAGACGCGCGAGGTGCGCGCGATCACCGACGTCCTGCGCGGCGTGTTCGAGCGCCACGGCTACGGCGAGGTGTACACGCCCGCGCTCGAGTACGAGTCCGTGCTCGCCCGTGCCGACATGGCCGAAGCTCGCCCCGCCTACCGGGTGTTCGACGAGACCGGCGCCGTGCTCGCGCTGCGCTCGGACATGACCGTGCCGATCGCGCGCGTGGTCGCCACTCGCTATGCCTCGGCTGAGCCACCACTGCGCTTCTGTTACTTCGCGCACTGCTACCGCGGCGTGCGGCCGCAGCGCGGACAGCCGCGCGAGCTGCTGCAGGCGGGCATCGAGCTGGTCGGCGCGCCCGCGCCACAGGGCACCGCTGAGGCGCTCACCGTGCTCTGCCACGCGCTGGACGCGACCGGCCTGAAGGACTACCGCATCGGCCTCGGCGACGCCTCGCTGTTCCCTGCGCTGATGGCCAGCCTGCAGGTGCACGAGCCTGTTCGCAAAGGGCTCCTGGAGGCGCTCGTGCTGCGTGACTTCGTCGGCCTGCAGGAGCTGCTCGCCGAATCGGGGCTCAGCGGCGAGGCGGCCGAGCTGCTGCTCGACGTGCCCCAGCGCCGCGGCGGTCCGGAGCTGCTCGCCGACGCGCCCGCACCGGCCGACGGCGCCGTGAAAGGGCTGCGCGACGTGCTCGAGCTGCTCGAGCCGGCCGTCGCCGAGCGGATCATCTTCGACCTCGGCCTGGTACGCAACATCGGCTACTACACGGGCGCGGTGTTCGACGTCTATGACCCCGCGCTCGGCGCCCCGATCGGCGGCGGCGGGCGCTATGACGAGCTGCTGGGCCGCTTCGGGCGCAAACTGCCCGCCGTCGGCTTCGCCCTCGGTGTCGACCGTCTACACATCGCGCTCGCCGGCGAGGAGCGCGGCACCGGTGCGCTGGCGCTCGCCGGACCGTCCGGCCCAGGCGACGCCGGCGAGCCCGTGGAGCCGGCGCGGTGAGCTCGCTGCACGGCCTCACGATCGCCGTCCCCCGAGGGGCGCTTTTCGGCGGCACCGTCGATCTGCTGCAGGCGCTCGGCCTGGACACCGACGAGCTGCGCTCCAACGACCGCAAGCTGCTGTTCGAGGACATCGGCGTGATCACCATGCGCCCCACCGACGTGCCCACCTATGTCGAGGCGGGCGCCGCCGACCTGGGGGTGACCGGCAAGGACGTGCTGCTCGAGCAAGCAGCGCAGCGATCCGCCGAGGGCGGGCGCGACGTGTACGAGCTGCTCGACCTCGGCTTCGGCCGCTGCACGATGGTGCTCGCCAGCAAGGCCGGGCCGGACCCCGCGCACGAGGCGCTCAGGCGCCTGGGGGTGATGCGCGTGGCCACCAAGTACCCGCGGATCGCTGCGCGCCATCTCGAAGAGACCGGTCGCCAGTCGGAGATCGTCGAGGTCAAAGGCTCCGTCGAGCTCGCGCCGCTGACCGGCATCGTCGAGGCGATCGTCGACCTCACCGCCACCGGCACCACGCTGCGCGAGAACAACCTGATCGTGCGCGAGGAGATCGTCGTGTGCACAGCCAGGCTGATCGCCAACCCCGTCGCGCACAAGCTGAAGGCCGCCGCCATCGACGCGCTGCTGGAGCAGCTGCGCGAGCTCCCGGCCGCCGAGCGCGGACGCGGCGCGCCAGAGCCCGCCTGAGATGCAGATCGAGCGCCTGAGCGTGCAGGACGTCGAGCGCCTGGGCGGCCCCGCGGGCGCCGCCGCGCAGGTGCGTACGCTGATCGCAGACGGCGCATCCGTGGCCGAGGACGTCCGCCAGATCATCGCGCGCGTACGCGACGAGGGCGACGCCGCCGTGCTCGACTACACGAGCCGCTTCGACACCGCAGGAAGCGAGCCGCGGCCGCTGCTCGTCTCCGCCCAGGAGCTCGACGAGGCGATCACGCACCTCTCACGCGAGCTGATCGCCGGCCTGCAGGTTTCGATCGTCAACGTCGCGCGCGTGGCCGAGGCCGGCGTCGGACGAGACGCCGCCGTCGATCTCGTCCAGGGCCAGCGCGTGACCCTGCGCGAGGTGCCCGTGGGCGCCGCCGCCGTGTACGTTCCCGGCGGCCGCGCGCCCTATCCGAGCACCGTCGTGATGGGTGTCGTCACCGCGCGCTCCGCCGGCGTGCTGGAGGTGGTCGTCTGCGCGCCTCCCGGCCCCGACGGCCAGATCGACCCCGTGATCCTCGGCACCTGTCGCCTGTGTGGGGTGCAGCGGGTGTACCGCATGGGCGGCGCCCAGGCGATCGCCGCGCTCGCCCACGGCACCGAGACAGTGGGACGGGTGGACGTGATCGTCGGCCCCGGCAACCTGTACGTGCAGGAGGCCAAGCACCAGCTCTCCGCAGAGGTGGGCATCGACGGCTTCGCCGGCCCCAGCGACCTGCTGGTCGCGCTCGGCGCCGACGCCGGCGAGCACGAGCTGGGACTCGCGGCGCTGGACATGCTCGCGCAAGCGGAGCACGGCTCGGGGAGCCTCGTCGCAGCCGTCTCGCCCTCAGCGCAGGCGTGCGATGCGCTCGCCGCAACACTCGAAAAACTGATCGTGGAGCGCCCGACGGTGGGCGATGCCGCGTTCGCGATCGTGCACGTCGCCGACGCCCGAGCCGCCCTGGCCTTGGCCAACGCGTTCGCGCCCGAGCACCTGGAGCTGATCGGCTCCGACGTGGAGGCGCTCGCGCCCATCGTCAGCTGCGCCGGCTGCGTGTTCGTGGGCGCGGCCAGCGCCACCGCGTTCGGTGACTACGTCGCCGGCTCAAACCACGTGCTGCCCACCGGCGGCGCCGCGCGCTTCGCCTCGATGCTCGCGCCCCGGCACTTCCGCCGCACGATGGGCGAGGTGCGAGTCGGAGCCGCCGTCAACAAGCTCGCCGGCGCGGGAGCCCCGATCGCCCGCGCTGAGGGCTTCGAGGTGCACGCCGAGTCGATGGAGGCCCGCGTGCGCGACAATCAGCCGACATGAGCCGCACTGCAACGATCCAGCGCGCCACCGCCGAGACGGACGTGCGCCTCACGCTGAGCCTGGACGGGACCGGCGCGGGCACGCGGGCCACGGGCGTCGGCTTCCTCGACCACATGCTCGACCTGCTCGCGCGTCACGGACGCATCGACCTGGAGACGAGCGTCAGCGGCGATCTGCAGACCGGGGCGCACCACACCGCCGAGGACACCGCGATCGTGCTCGGCCAGGCGCTCGACGAGGCGCTGGGCGAGCGCGTGGGCATCACCCGCTACGGCTCCGCCACCGTGCCCATGGACGAGGCGCGCGCCAGCTGCGCGATCGACATCTCCGGACGGCCGTTCACGCTGTTCGAAGCCGATCTGCCCGCCGGCGCCACCGGCGGCTTCGAGCACGAGCTCACGGAGGAGTTCTTCCGCGCGCTCGCCAACGCAGCCAAGCTGACGCTGCACCTGCGCGTGGAAGCGGGCACCAACGCCCACCACATGATCGAGGCCGCGTTCAAGGCCTTCGCCAGGGCGCTGCGACAGGCGGCTGCCATCGACCCCACCGAGACTGGAGTCCCCAGCACCAAGGGGACGCTCACAGCATGAGCTCCGCCCCCTCCAAGCTGATCGACGAGCCGGTGGACATCGCGATCGTCGACTACGGCATGGGCAACCGCCGCTCGGTCGAGAAGGCACTCGAGCACGTCGGCGCGCACGCCAGCGTCACCGGCGATCACGAGCGCCTGCGCGCCGCCGACGGCCTGATCGTCCCCGGTGTCGGCGCGTTTCCACGCGCGATGGAGAACCTCCGCAATCTCGGCCTGGACGAGCTGTTGCGCGAGCGCCTCGCGCAGGGGACGCCCGTGCTGGGCGTGTGCCTGGGGATGCAGCTGGCGTTCGACTCCTCCAGCGAGCTTGGTGGCGCCGACGGACTTGGCATCGTTCCCGGCGAGGTTCGCGCCCTGGATCACCGCGAGCTAAAGCTGCCGCACATCGGCTGGAACGAGGTCAGCTTCACGCAGTCGGACTCGCCACTCGTCAAGGATCTGCCGAGCAGCTGCGCCTTCTACCACGTGCACTCGCTCGCACCCGTGCCCAGCGACGAGGGCGACATCCTCGGAGTCGCCGAGTACGGCGGCCGTTTCGTGAGCGCCGTGCAGCACGGCTCCTTCTACGGCGTGCAGTTCCACCCCGAGAAGTCCTCCGCTGCAGGCCTGCGGCTGCTGGCGAGCTTCGCGCGCATCTGCATCGCGTCCGCCGCACGCGAGAGCGTCGATTTGCCGTCAGCCGCAAGGTGAGGCTCTACCCGGCGATCGACATCCTCGGCGGCAACGCCGTGCGCCTGGTCAAGGGCGACTTCGACGCGAAGAAGGTCTATGACGAGGACCCCCTGTCGGCGGCCCGCGATTGGGTGGATGCCGGCGCAGAGTACCTGCACGTGGTGGACCTCGACGGCGCCAAGCTGGGCGAGCCGGTGAACGTCGAGCAGCTGCGACGGATCGCCTCCGACGCAGGCGTACCTGTGCAGTACGGCGGCGGCCTGCGCAGCGCAGACGCGGTCGATCGGGCGCTCTCGGCCGGCGCAGCGCGAGTGATTCTCGGCACCGTCGCCTTCACCGACCCCGACGCGCTCAGCGAGGCGCTCGCGGCACACGGCCCCGAGCGGATCCTCGTGGGCGTGGACGTGCGCGAGGGCTACGTGGCCACGCACGGCTGGCTGCAGAGCACCGACGTGCCCGCGCGTGACGCTTTCGCTGCGTTGCGCGAGCGTGGTGTGCGCCACTTCGTCTTCACCAACATCGACCACGACGGGATGCTCGACGGCGCCAATCGCGACGAGGTCGCGTGGGTGGCGCGCGAAGCGGGGCAGGGCAGCGTGATCTTCTCCGGCGGGATTGGCACCCGCGAGGACCTGGAGAGGCTGGCGGGTCTGCGCGCTGAGCTGGGACTGGACGCCCTCGACGGCGTGATCGTCGGCACGGCCTTGTACGAGAAACGCTTCACGGTCGCGGAAGCGCAGGCTGCGCTGGCAGGCTGATCGCTACGGTGATCGGGTGCACTTCAAGCGCGTGATCCCCTGTCTGGACGTGGACGCCGGGCGCGTCGTCAAGGGCATTGAATTCGTGGACATCCGCGACGCGGGCGACCCGGTGGAGCTGGCGTCCTACTACGACCGCGAGGGC
>DATBZG010000036.1:0-6717 GCA_036513335.1 Solirubrobacteraceae bacterium
GTTCGGAGCCGTTGTCGAACACCGTGAGCTCGCCGTCCGCCAGCATGTGCGCGTCGTGCTGCCAGGCGGTCCTCGTACCCGGCCCCATCACGACGGTGCTGTGCTTGCCGCCGATGCGGGTGAGCACCTGCCCGGTGGCGCTGTTCACCGCATAGATCGTCCATGTGTTGCGTGCAGAGACGAGCGTCTCGCCGCTGGGGAGCTGCTGCAGGCTGTTGACGTGGAAGAAGTCGAACGGGAAGGCCGTCCTGGCCTTGGCGGCTTCCAGCTTGGCGTATGTGGCCGAGATGGCCACGTGGTCGAGCGCGTGCCATTCGCGGCGCACGAGCCCCGTCTTCAGGTCGATTTCCTGGAAGACGCCGTCGGTGACCGCGCCGTTGGCCGGACCACCGAGAGCGGAGAGGTCGCAGTGGACGGGGTCATAGGCGGTCAGCAATGCGGTGTCATCGGCGTCGATCTGGAAGTCGTGCAGGTCCGCGTACAGTCCGTTGCCGGCACGTACGACGGCGATCTGCCGATAGGCGCTGTCGTCGATGATCTCCTCGCCCTCGCCGAAACCCTGTGGCAACAGCTTCCCCTGCCACCAGCTGAGCCCCGGTTGACCGTCGTAGCTCTGCAGCTGGAGGTTAGTGGCGGAGATCTTCGCGGGCAGCGGCTTGAACCACACGAGCTGGCCGTCAGCTTCGAAGATCATCGGTCCGCCAGGACCATTGGCCGAGGCGTACACGGCGGCGAGGATGTCACCGGGCTCGGAGCCAGGACCGGCGGGGGTGCTCACGTGCACGGTCGGCGCGGGCAGGTCGGGAGCGCTATCGAAGTGTTGGAGGCCGACAGGATGCACGCTGGGCTTGTACGCGGCGGTGATGTCAGGCAGCGGGTCCTCGTGTGCGACGGTGAAGGAGTACTGGAAGGACTTGCTTGCACCCGCCCCTCGCACCGTGCCGCGCACGCTCACCTGCTCGCCCGCGGCGAACGGCCGCTGTACCACGAAGCTGTCGCCGTCACCCTGTGAATAGGGGATCAGGCGGCCGGCGTGCGTACCGGTGCGCGAGCCGACGACGCGGACGTCAGAGATCTCGCCGGCGGGCGCACCGAGCAGACTGATCTGCGTGGAGGGCTCGGCCACCATCGTGCCCGGCAGTGGGGACACAGACAGGCCGGTACCCGCGAGTACGGCAGAACGATTTAGGGCTTGCGGCGTGCAGCGTGGCGATGCGGGGCCGCGCGTTGCCACGGTGCGATGTGGGGCGCGCGGCGAGCGCTTGGACGCGGAGCCACCCCACAGCCCCGCGGCGTAACCCACCGCCGCCAGCGCCGCGGCGAGGATGAGCAGGCCGATCGCTGCCAGCGCGCGGCGCCGTTCAGCCACGAGCAGAGCGGCCCGGCGTCACGCGAGGGCGCGCGGATCTGGGGGAGGGGATAGACAGTGCGTGACAGGCTGTCTACCAAATCGATGCTTGACGTAAGAACACGCCGGGGATGGCGCAGGCCGAGGGAGCCATCCCAAGCGATGCGGATCATCGGCTCTCGACCGGGCGCGTGAGCCATCGTTCCACGGAGTTACTTATGTCAGACAAAAATGCTAGACTTGAGCGATCAGAGGTGCGCTTCGCGCGCTCTGCCACCCGTCATCGGATCACCAAGAAAAGCATCCGACATGTCATGGTCAGCTATCGCGTCAGATTCGAGGAGATTCCACCCGCAGACGGTCCGGTGTCCCTGTCAGTGCGCGTCGTATATCTCGGGGAGGACGAGCATGGACAGGAGCTCGAGGTCATGGCCATTCCGCTAGAAGGCGACGAGCAACTCGTGATCCACGCGATGCCCATGCGCGCCAAGTACAGACGACGATACGAGGAGGTAGGACGTGACTGAGCTGTACAGAACCGCGTCTGGAGAGGAGCTCACCGAGGCAGAAATCGAGGCTCTGGCTGACGAGGCAGAGCAGGGCTATGACCTGACGAAGGCCAGCAAGGTCACGGTTGGTCGGCCTTCCCTTGGCGCCGCCGGTGTCTCCCCGCGGGTACAGATCCGCGTAGACCCTGATCTCGCAGAGGCGCTCAAGGTCCGCGCCAAGGAGGAGCATCGGTCGGTGAGCGAGATCGCTCGGGCGGCCCTGCGCGAGTACGTAGGACGGGCTGCGTGAGCGCTCAGGCTGATGCGCGATAGCGCAGCCGTGCAGGAGCTGCGCACAGACCGGATCCTGCTGCGGGGCTGGCAGCCCGAAGATGAGCCGGCGATGGCGCGCATAAACCGCAATCCGGAGGTCGCGCGCTACCTCAACAGGCCGCTTGACGAGCACGGCGTCTGCACCTTCTTCGACGCGATGGTCTCGCACTGGGAGCACTACGGCTACGGTCCGTGGGCGCTCGAGTCGCTCGAGCCAGATACGCGGGGACACTTCCTCGGCTTCGCAGGCCTGGCGAGCGTGCCGTCGTTCATGGCCGGCGCGGGTCCGGGGCCGGAGCTCGGCTGGCGACTGGATCGGACAGCATGGGGGCGTGGGCTGGCCACGGAGGCGGCGGTGGCCGCCCGCGACGACGCATTCGTGCGCTTGGGCCTGGCCGAGCTGATCTCGATCATCCACCCCGAGAACCACCGCTCGCAGCGGGTGGCGATCAAGCTCGGGATGAGGCGCGCGCTCTCGATCGAGAACCTCGTGCTCGGCCGGGACGTCGACGTCTGGCGGCTCGCTGCTGAGGAGAGACCCGCCCCGGCGCGAAGGCCCTAAGCGCCACAGCGCGGAGGTCCTCAGCGCTACGGCGCAGGCGGCGTCCCGTACACGGACGTCAGCCAGATGTGGTCGAGCACCTCCATCACGTTGTCCTCGAGCACCGCCGGCGTCTCATCGATGAAGATCGCGCTCAGCACGCGCTCGTTCATCTGCACGAGCGCCACCGCGAGATCGCGCGCCGGCGCTCCTTGCGGCGCGGCCCCGCGCTCGCGCTCGGCCTGGATCCGCTCCGCAACGTCCGCCACCCACCCCTCGAGGATCTGCGTGTGCGCCACCCGCGCTTCCGCGTTCGTGGAGCCCAGCTCGCTTGCCGCGCGGATCACAGCGCGGTGCGCGCCGAACGTCGCGTAGAAGATGCGCAGGCTCTCGCGCCACGCCGCGAGCGGGTCGGTCGCCAGCAGTCGCTCGGAGACCTCGTCGCGCGCCGCTGCGGCCTCCGACACCATGCGATCGACGAGCGTCAGCACGACGGCATCCTTGGAGGGGAAGTAGAAGTAGAAGGCCGAGCGCGAGATGCCCGCGCCGCGCGCCAGATCGTCCACCGAGATCTCGCTCAGCGAGCGCTCCTGGAGCAGTTGCTCGGCCGTCTGCATGATCGCCCGTTCGCGGTCCTCGCCGCTGGCGCGTGCCACCCGCCGCCCGCGCCCGGGGCGGGGCGGTGGCTCCGGGCGGGCAGTCGTATTGCCAACTGGGGTCGCGCTCATGTGGGCAAGCATACTCCCTGTGCTCCTATCTTCAACATGGCGTCCGCTTTGTTGACACCCTGTCGAGTGGGGTGCTAGGGTGCGTGGAGATGGCACCGGACGGCATGCCCGCGCAGAGCACACCCGAGCACCTCGATGTGCTGATCCTCGGTGCAGGCCTCTCCGGCGTCGGCGCGGCATGTCAGCTGCGCGAGCGCTGTCCCGGTAAGACATTCGCGATTCTCGAGGCGCGCGATGCGATCGGCGGTACCTGGGACCTGTTCCGCTACCCGGGCATCCGCTCGGACTCCGACATGTACACGCTGGGCTACCGCTTCCGGCCCTGGCAGGGCGCCAAGTCGATCGCCGACGGCGCCTCGATCCTCGACTACATCCGCGACACCGCGCACGATCACGGGATCGAGCAGAAGGTCCGCCTCGGGCACCGGGCGCTGCGCGCCGAGTGGTCGAGCGCCGACGCGCGCTGGACCGTGCAGGTGCAGCGCAGCCACAGCGGCGAGACCATGCAGATCACCTGCGACTTCCTGTACTGCTGCACCGGCTACTACCGCTATGACGAGGGCTACAGTCCGGCCTTCCCCGGCGGCGAGCGCTTCGCGGGGGAGCTCGTGCACCCGCAGCACTGGCCACAGGAGCTCGACTACGCCGGGAAGCGCGTCGTCGTGATCGGAAGCGGCGCCACCGCCGTCACGCTCGTCCCGGCGCTCGCCGACGGTGGCGCAGAGCACGTGACGATGCTCCAGCGCTCGCCCAGCTACATCCTCTCGCTCCCCGGCCGCGATCCGATCGCGGACGTGTTGCGCGAGAAGCTACCTGCGCATACCGCCTACGCGATCGTGCGCTGGAAGAACGTCCTCCTGGCGATGCTCAACTACCAGCTCTGCCGCCGAGCCCCGAGGATCATGCGAAAGCTCCTACGTGGACTCGTCGGCAAGCAGCTTCCGCAGGGGTATGACCTCGACACGCACTTCAACCCGCGCTATGGCCCGTGGGACCAGCGCCTGTGCCTGGTGCCCGACGGCGACCTCTTCCAGGCGCTCTCCAGCGGGAAGGCATCAATCGAGACAGGCGCGATCGAGACGTTCACCGAGCGCGGCATAAGCCTCGAGTCCGGCGCGCAGATCGACGCCGACGTGATCGTCTCCGCCACCGGCCTGAACATGATGATGCTGGGCGGTATCGAGCTGGCCGTCGACGGCCGCGAGATCGAGATCGGGAGCACCGTCGCCTACAAGGGGATGATGCTGAGCGGCGTCCCCAACCTCGCGCTGACAGTCGGCTACACCAACGCCTCCTGGACGCTCAAGGCAGACCTCGTCGCCGAATACGTGTGCCGGTTGCTCAACCACATGGACGCGCGCGGGCTCGCCGTGTGCATCCCCGAGGCACCTGAGCACGATCTGGCGCGGGTCCCGATCATCGACCTGAAATCCGGCTACGTGCTTCGCTCGGTAGACGCGCTGCCCAAACAGGGGGCCGTTGCGCCCTGGCGACTGCACCAGAACTACATCAAGGATGTTCGCATGCTGAGGCGTGGCCCGATCGACGATGGCGTCAGTTTCACCACGCGCGAGCAAGCCGCACATGCAGCGGCCGGCTCCGCGGCTGAGTCCGCCGTGAGCGGCCAGCCGCCTCACGCGCAGAACGGCCATCAGAGCACCCAGTCGGAGCTGCTGCTCGACGGGCTCGCGAGCGCTGACGGCACGCCCGCCGAGGGGGTGCTGCGATGAGTGCCGCCGCCTCCGTAGAGGTCCCCGCCGCGGGGATTCCTGCGGACGGCGCTCGCCCGTTCGCGCCGATCGACGGTCTGCCGCCCGGACCGACCCTGCCGATGAGCGTGCAGACGCTCGCCATGCGCACGCGCCAGCGCCCCTATCTCGAGCGCTCGCGCCGTCGCTACGGCTCGATGTTCACGCTCAGCGTGATCGGGCTGGGGCCGACGGTGATCGTGTCCGACCCCGAGCTGATCAAGCAGACGTTCCGCGCCGACCCCACCGTGCTGCACGCGGGGACCGCCAGCCCGCTGCGCGAACTGCTCGGCGAAAACTCGATGCTGGGGATCGACGAGGAGCAGCACATGGAGCAGCGCAAGCTGCTGCTGCCGTCGTTCAAGGGCCAGCGTATGCGCGAGTACGAGCCGATGATCGCCGAGATCGCCGCCGAGGAGATCGACGGCTGGCCGCAGGAAGTCGAGTTCGAAGCCGCGGGCGCCGTGCAGCGGATCACGCTGCGCGCGATCCTGCGCGCCGTGTTCGGCGCCGAGGGCACGAACCTGCAGACGCTCGAAGCGCTGATCCCGCGGTGGACCGCGCTCGGCGCGCGCGTCTCGCTCTCACCCGAGCTGCGCCGCAACCTCGGCCCATGGGCGCCCTGGCCGAAGTTCCAGAAGCTGCGCCGGCAGATCGACGAGGTGCTGGTCGAGCTGATCGCGCTCGCCAAGGCCGACCCCGATCTCGAAAGCCGCGCCGACGTGCTCGCGCTGATGGTGCAGGCGCGCCACGAGGATGGCACCCCGATGAGCAGCGCCGAGCTCTGCGACGAGCTCGTAACGATGCTCGTGGCCGGTCACGAGACGACCTCCAACACCCTCAGCTGGGCGCTGGAGCGGCTGCGACGTCACCCGCAGATCGTGGAGCGGCTCGTCGAGGAGGTCGACGCGGGCGGCAAGGCGCTGCGCGAGGCCACGATCCGTGAGGTGCAGCGCACGCGTCCCGTGATCGCCTTCGCAGGGCGCTACACGCGAAAGCCATTCGAGCTCGGCGGCTACCGGCTGCCCGTGGGCACGCGCATTCTGCTGGCCGCCTGCCTCACGCACTACGACCCCGAGCTCTTCCCGCACCCCGACCGCTTCGACCCCGATCGGTTCCTCGACACGCTGCCCGACACCTACTCGTGGATCCCCTTCGGCGGCGGCATCCGCCGCTGCATCGGTGCCACGTTCGCGCACATGGAGATGGACGTCGTGCTGCGTGTGCTGCTCGAACGCATGGAGCTCGTGCCCACCGACGCGCCGCGCGAGCGCTGGGCGTTCCGCGGCGTCGTCTGGGCACCCGCGGGCGGCGGGCAGACGGTCGTTCGCCGCCGCTAGTCCAGCCACATGCCGCTGGCGACCGGCACCTGGATCAGGCGCGGCCCGTCCTGCAGGGCGATGTCCTCGCGCAGCGCCGCCACGAGCTCCTCCTGGCTCGAAACCGCACGGGAGGGGACGCCGTACGCCTGGGCCACCGCCGCCACGTCGAGGCCCGGGAGGTCGAGGCCGGGCACGCCGCGCGCCTGCTC
>DATBZG010000037.1:0-15584 GCA_036513335.1 Solirubrobacteraceae bacterium
GCGGCGCTGCGGGCCGGAGAACCGGAGCGGGCGATGGCGCACTACTTCAACCGCGCGCAGCTGCACTTCGCGGACACGCGCGACGAGGCCGGCGAGGCCGCCGTGCGGCATTGGATGACGCTCGCTGACAAGCACGGCGTCCGTGAGGTCGCATTGATCGCGGACGCCTCCAACAGGGAGATTGACCGGCTCAATGCTCGCGCTCAGCACCTCCGCGCACAGCGCGGCGAACTCGGCGACCGTGAGGTCGCGCTTGAGCACACCCACTACGGGCTGCGCGAAGGCGATGTCGTGGCATTCACGACCCAGCACCGCCCACGCGGCCAGCCGCGCGTGGAGAACGGCACTCGTGGCGAGGTAGCCCGCGTCGACGAGCACGGCGTGTTGACGGTTGCGTTGGATGGTTCCGGTCGTCGGGTACGGCTTGCCGGCGAGGACATCGACTCGCTGCGGCTCGCCTACGCGCAGCACGTCTACCGCCAGCAGGGCGCCACCGTCGAGCGCTCAGTCGTTGTGTCCGGGGGCTGGCAGACCAGCAAGGAGACCGCTTACGCTGAGGCGTCCCGCGCCCGCCAGGGCACCGACTGGTTCGTCGCTCGCGACGAGCTCGGCATCGAGGGACAGGACACTCGCCGCGTCATGCAACTCGCCGGCCGTATGCGCACGACGCGCGCGCAGGTTCCCTCACTTGCCTACCGCGAGCCGTACGAGGCGGGCATCGGGTTGGACGTCTCCCGCGGGCCGCGGCGCTCCCCGGTAAGCCCATCCAGGGTCATCGGTCGCATCCTCGCGGACTCCGGTCGCAGACACCAGGATCGCGCGACAGGCCGAGGCCGGTAGGGCTCGTGGTTCAGGGCGGCTACGCGACTTCGGCGAACAGCTCCGCCGCCGTGATGTCGAGTTGACGCGCGAGGCCGAGAATCAGACGAAAGGATGGCTGCGCCCGGCCGGTCTCTATACGCGAGATGTAGGTGTCAACCACCTCGACCTTGCGGGCGAGCTGTGACTGGCTGAGTCCGCGTCTCTCGCGAGCTCGGGCGAGATTTGCCCCAAAGCGCTGCTCTGGCGTCATGACCAAACCCTAACGAACCAGTATAGCATTCACAGTGCTATACTCCACAGTGCGTTCAACAGGCCCGTCAAGCGCACTCGCATTCACCCTTCGACAGCATTGCGGCGGATCGACGAACTCGACATGGTCTGCATCTGATCGGAGGCCACGAAATGCGCCGAGATTCCCCAAGGACATGCCGTCATCCCGCGCTCGGTCGGCGGGCGGGGCCGGTGATTCCCCCCGAAGGCCAATTCGTTGGCCGCTCGAGGCCGCTCGCGGTCATCAACCGTAGTGAGGCACACCCATGCCCCCATGTCAGCATCACCGCCAGCCCCGGAGCGGCCGGCCATGCTCGCCGACGGCCCGCTCCTCTCTCCCACAGAGGCCGCCCGACTGCTGGCGGTCAAGCCGAGCTGGGTCTACGAAGCGGTGCGCGACCGCCGGATGCCATGCCTGCGAGTCGGGCGGCACATCCGTTTCACACGCCAGATGCTCGATCAGTGGCTCGCGGAGAACCGGGAGGGGTAATGCCACGGGCGCCCTTTCCCGTCGATCCCGGGGTGCGTGATGGCCGGTAGGCGCTCATACGGCAGCGGGCGGCTCTTCGAGGTCTCCGACAAGGCCGGGCGTGTCAGCTGGTATGGCTCGTGGTGGTCGGGTGGCGCGCGCGTGAAGCGCAAGCTTGGGCTCAAGCGCACCCAAGGCACCGCCGACGGGCTGACGCGCGCGCAGGCCGAGAAGGAGTTGCGCAAGCGGATCGAGCGCGACGTGATCGTTCCCACTGCGGCCCGTCGAACCATCGAGCAGGCCGGCGGCGCCTATGTCGATCACCTGGAGCACGTCATGGAGCGCAAGCACTCCACGATCCAGGACTACCGAGGGCACCTGCGCCGGCATCTCGTGCCGTTCTTTGGTGAGCGGCCGATCGACAAGATCGACCCGGCGTACGTCGCGCGATACCTCAAGCGCAAGCGCGAGGAGGGCCTGTCCTCGAAGACCGTCCAGAACCACCTGAACTTCCTGCACGGGATCTTCTCGTTCGCGATCAAGCGGGGCTGGGCGCCGAGTAATCCGGTGGCCCTCGTGGACCGTCCGAAGAAGAACCGCTCTCCCCATCAGCGCGTCCGCTTCCTGCAGCCGGCGGAGCTGGACGAGCTGATCGACGCCGTGCCTGAGGACACTCTCGGCGCCGTCGAGCGGACGCTGTACCTGGCGGCCGCGCTCACCGGCCTGCGCCAGGGCGAGCTGCTGGCGCTGAAGTGGCTGGACATCGACTGGCAGGTCGGGCGCGTTCGCGTCGCGGACAACTTCACGCGCGGGCGGATGGACACTCCCAAGTCCCACGAAGGCCGCTCGGTCCCGATGGCCGCGCGGCTCGCCCGCGAGCTCGAAGCCCTGCGCCAGCGCTCGCGCTACGGAGGCGACGGTGACCTCGTCTTCTGCCATCCCGAGACTGGGCATGTGCTCGACCCCTCCAAGATGCGCAAGCGCTTCAAGGACGCGCTCGCTCGCGCGGGCGTGCGTGAGATCACCTTCCACGAGCTGCGGCACACGTTCGGCACGCAGATGGCAGCCGCCGGTGCGCCGCTGCGCGCGATCCAGGAGTGGATGGGCCACGCCGACGCGAAGACCACCGAGATCTACCGCCACTATGCGCCCGACCCGACACACGGTGCGGCGTTCGTCGACCGGGCGTTTGGCGACGGTCAAGAGCGGAGAACCGACGCAGGCGATCAGTACTCTCTGAAGACAGATGTCTGATCCGCCAATTCAACGGTCGGCCAAGGCTCCCGAGCCGCCATCGCGCAGCTACGAGGAGTTCCTCGAGGACATCAAGGTGCGCATCCTCAGCGCACAGGCGCGCGCTGCGCGGGCCATCAACGCCGAGTTGATCGAGATCTACTGGAAGATAGGCTTGGAGATTCTGCAGCGCCAGCAGCAGGAAGGACCGGAGCTGGGACGTCGCACGCGTGGTGTCGTGCAGCGTTTGTCGGCGGATCTGCGCGCGGCGTTTCCGGGAGCGCGTGGGTACTCGGTTCCCAATCTCTACCGGATGAGGGCGCTCGCGGCCGCTTGGCCGGAAGGTCTCTCAGACCGTATGAGAGACCTTCCTTGGGGTCATGTGGCGACGCTGGTTGCCAAGGTGGACCGCGACGCACAGGAATGGTACGCTGAGCGCGCGGTCGGCTGGTCGCACGCACAGCTCCAAGCGGCCGTTGCCAATCGTCTGCACGAGCGTCAGGGTGCTGCCCTCACCAATTTCGATCAAACGCTGGCGGCTGACGACGTAGAGGCCGTGCAGCGGATCACGCGCGATCCCGTGGTCCTGGACTTTGTGCATCTGACGGAGGAGTCCAAGGAGCGCGATTTGGAAGCGGCGTTGCTGCGGGACATTGAGCGCTTCATGCTCGCTTTGGGAGAGGGCTTCTACTTCGCCGGACGCCAGAAGTCGCTCCAGATCGGCGAAGAGGAGTTCATCCTCGACCTCCTCTTCTACCACCACCCGACCCGCCGCTTCGTGGTCATCGACCTGAAGATCGGGCCTTTCCGGGCTGAGTTTGCCGGCAAGATGAACCTCTACGTCAACGCCGTCAACGCGCTCATCGCCCACGACGAGGATCGCGCCACCGTCGGCTTCATCCTCTGCACCGACCGAGACGAGGCGGTCGCCCATCTGACGCTGCAAGGCATCGTCACCCCGATTGCCGTCACGCGCTACACCGTGGGCGAGCGCGGTGTGCTGATGACCGGCGAGGAGGCCCAAGTCACGGAGGGCATCGAGGAGGAGATGGAGGGCATGCGCCGAGTGGAGCAGCAGGTCGCCGAGTTCGCTGCCCGCCGGGCGCGGGAGCTCTCGGAGGGATCCAAGGACACCAACCTGTAAGACGCGGTGGCAGTGAACGAGAGGGGATCACTGGGCCGGGGTTTACAATCGGCGCGAATGGTGAAGAAGCCGGTATCCGCAGCATCAAACCGCCGTAGTGGGACGGCAGCGATGAACGCAGTCGCCGCCGAGGAGATGATCGAGCTCGCCGGCCGCGCGCTGATCGATGCCGCATCAGCGCCGGCGAGAGTGATCCTGTTTGGCTCACATGCTCGCGGAGACGCCGATGAGGGAAGCGACTTCGACTTCCTAGTAATCGAGTGCGATGTTCCGGATCGCGCTGCCGAGGCCGTCAGGCTCCGTCGTGCGCTGAAGGACTTCCATGTCCCGGTCGACGTGATCGTCATGGACGAGGCTCTCGCCGAACGGCGTTCGAAGGTCAAGGGCACGATGGTCGATCGCGCTCTGCGCGAGGGGCGCGTTGTCGCCGAGTCCTGAGCAGGTCGAGTACGCAGAGATGTTGCTGCGTCGCGCGAACGGCGATCTCCACGTCTGCCGCGCGCTCGCCGACGACATGGAGGTCGATGACGGCCCCATCGGCTTTCACGCTCAACAGGCGGTTGAGAAGGCGCTGAAGATCGCCCTCGTACTCTCCGACGTGGAATTGCCACGCACGCACGATCTCGAGTTCCTCGTGCAGCTTGTCCGCGAATCCGGCGTAGACCTTCCAACGGGCCTGTCGGACACGGAGTGGCTCACGCCCTGGGCAGCCGATTTTCGCTACGGCGATCCGACTGCGCTGGATCGGCCAGCCGCACGCTCCGCGGCTGTGAGCGCCGTGGCCTGGGCTGAGGCGCTGCTTGCCGATCCGTCCGGCGGCAGTTGATCCTTCTCCCGAGGTTCCGTTCAAGGTTCCGTTTTGAGCAAATCCGCCCCCGGCGAACCCGAGCCAACCCCAGCAAACACGGGCAACCTCACCCAACCCGACCACCCTCCGGCGATCTCATAACCCGAAGGTCGCGGGTTCGAATCCCGCCCCCGCTACTTATGTTGTGTCGCAGGACATCGGAGACTGATGTCTCGGGTGATAGTAGACGGCGCTCAGTGTTGGGTGAGGGGCTGGTAGTCGCGGGTTGGGTCGAGCGTGAGCTCTCTGATCAGTTCGCCCTCTAGTGTGATCACGCGGATGTGTTGGTCGGCGATGAGGAGCTTGACTCGCTGTCCTGTGTGGGCTCTGCCGATGCCGATGTGGTGGAGCTTGCTCATGTGGCGCAGGCTGACCTTGCCGTGCGTGTCGACGGTGTCGTTGCGGACCCGGTAGTGGGCGCCGGGGCCGGGTATCGCTGGTTTGGCCTTCAGGCGGGCGCTGTAGGCCTGTAGTGGGGTCTGTTTGTTGAGGGCCCTGTGGGGCCGGATGTGGTTGTAGTAGCGGACAAACGCGTCGAGCTGGCCCTGGAGCTGTGGGAGTGTGTTCGCTGGCGGTCGTTTGTCTAGGTAGCGCTTGAGTGTCTGATGTAGGCGCTCGATCTTGCCGCAGGTCTGGGGGTGGTAGGGCCGGCTGTTCTTGAACGCGACTCCGAGCCGCTCGAGCTCGCTTTGCAGCAGGACCTTCCCGCCGCGTGGGGTTCCCGTGAAGATTGCGCCGTTGTCTGAGAGCAGCGAGAACGGCAGGCCGTGCATCGCGACGGTGCGGTGGAAGGTATCGACGACGTCTTTGGCCTTGACGGTCCGGAATGCCTCGGAGCGCAGGAATAGCCGTGAGTGGTCGTCGATCAGGTTGAGGATCTCAGCGTGCTCACCGTCGGCGAGCTGCCAGTGGGTGATGTCGGTCTGCCACATCTCGTTCGGTAGGTCGGCCTGGAAACGGATCAGCGAGGAGCGGGGTCGCTTCTGTGGTTGCGGGGTGACCAATCCCTCTCTTCTTAGGATTCGCCAGATCGTCGAGACAGACGGCGCCGGCGGCCCAACGAGTTCTTGGGCGAGGTGGTAGGCGATTGTGTGCGCTCCGCAGTCGTGGCCTTCGGTGGCGAGCTGGCTGCGTAGCTCAACGACGGCCTGGATGACCTCGGGTGGGGTTCCGTGCTTGCAGGAGCGGGGGCGCCTGGAGCGCGGCTCGAGCGCCTCGTAGCCACCATCGCGGTAGCGGGCAAGGAGCTTGTAGATCCAGCTGCGATGAACTCCGTGAGCAGCGGCGAGCTCCTCCACCGGCCGGCCCTCCAGCACGTGTGCTTCGACCAGATACCTCGCCATGCCCACAGGAAGACCCCCTCACGTTGGTGTCTCCTATGTCCTGACACACCTGTCGCCTATGTGCTGAAACCACACACCGCCCCCGCCACTATTGGGGCAGCTCTTCCTAAAGTTTTGGAATAACGCTGCGGCGGCCCTGCGATGCTGCCGCTTACGCGTCTAGCCCGAAAGCTTAAGCATCGGCCGCCCGCTAAGCGTGTTGAGCTGGGTGCGAGGCCGAGAAGCGCAAAGCCGTTTTCCCGGAGCGACTGCGAACTCGGATGACGACCTGGGGCGGCTACGGTCCGGGTGGGTCGTCGCTTGGGTGGAGAGACGGCGGTTGTTTCCTTGCCTAGTCCGAGCGCTGCCGCCTCTGGGCTGTAGGGCAAGTCAAGGCCGTAGAGAGCGAGGCGCCTGATGAGGTTCGCAGCGGCTTCCACGCCAGCATTCATCTTCGTCCTGACGCCATTCTCCCTCGCTTTGCGGAGCAAGCGGAGCCGAGCCAGTTGTTCAGCTCGGCGATTCGCAGCCAGTCAATAAAGCACGCGACGTTGGCCCAGAGGCGATGCTACTTTCGCGTTTTCCAGGGATGACGACCGATCGAGCGCTCGAGCAGTTGTTCTACCGCAGACTCCGTTAGCGTGGCCAACCGCTGGATATGGTTGTTGAAGTTCTTGACCGTGGCCTTGGACACGACGGCATCACCCAGCTCACGATGGGCTATCGCGTTGCGCAATTCGATGAAAGCGTCAAGCTTGGAAGCGTTCTCTTTGGCGCTGGCTTGAGTCGTAGCCCAATTCGAGGGCATCGCTTCGATGCCGAGCGCTTGCTTGAAGAATTCGTCGATATTTGTGGATGTTGGTGTGTTAAGCCGCCGATTCCGCTCCTTCTGCAAGTAGCTCAGGCGCGTATGAAGCACATCCCGCCAGCCGTCCCCAGCAAGGCACCAGACCGCCAATTCATGCGGCGATTGCTTGAGCTCTCGAGCAACGATCCGTTGCAGCGTAGTTGGCAATGCGGCAGCGTCTGGAGCTCCGTCAACGAGTAGTAGCAGCGCCTCCGCCGTGAGGTCCTCGCAAAATCCCTCCCAGATGGCCGATAGGAGCACGATCGTGCCTTTGTTCAATACGTCCAGCTTCCGGCGAATCCCTGGCATGTCCTTCACCAGCTGGTGAACCGCATAGAAGTCGCGAATCTCCGATCCGGTCCGCTCTAGATTTGATCTGGCCATACTCGGCATCGAGATATCTTGCCTATGTTGAGCTCAGTTAGGCACGCCGCTGCTTACGCACTACCGAACCCAGTAGTGCGAAGGCGCCCGGCGAGGGCGAGGGCGAGGTCAAGATTGTCTGCTCTGTCGTCGGCACTGAAGGGCCGAACGGCGAGCAGAACGTTCGAGTGCGAGTCGCGTTGATCGGGCAGCCCGACCTAGGTTCGCTGGCCGGACGCGTCGCCATGACGTAGATGGTGCTTGCAGCTTTGCCACCACCAGCGCGGTACGGTGCCGACGCTTGCAAATCGCAATCACTTGGAGGACGCCGATGCCGGACACCACCTGCCACATGTCGATCTCGCTCGACGGCTTTGTCGCCGGGCCGGATCAGAGCCGGGAGAGTCCGCTGGGGAAGCGCGGCAGGGAGGTCCACAGCTGGCACCTCGGCGACGAGCGCGCGAACGACGCCGACGCGACGGCAGGGGGCTGGCTCATGCGACCGCGGGGGGCCTACGTCATGGGTCGCAACATGTTCGGGCCGATCCGCGGCGAGTGGGATGAGGACTGGGATGGATGGTGGGGCTCCGAGCCGCCCTACCACGCGCCGGTCTTCGTGCTCACCCACCACGCCCGCGAGCCGATCGAGATGGAGGGCGGCACGAGCTTCCACTTCGTCACCGAGGGCTTCGAGGCCGCCTACGCGCAGGCGCGTGAGACGGCCGGCGAGGATGGCATCGACATCGCGGGCGGCGCCTCGACCGTCCGTCAGGCGCTCGCCGCTGGAGTGATCGACGAACTCACGCTCGACGTGGTCCCCGTCCTGTTCGGGTCCGGCGAGCGGCTGTTCGACGGAGTCCAGTCCTTCGGGTTCGAGCCGGTCGAGGTGCTCCACTCTCCGCTCGCCACGCACATCCGCTACCGGCGGGCGGGGTAAGGAGAGCTCTCCGGACGCGTTCGGTAGAAGAGCGTAGTGTTGGGTGCATGTCCCCCCTCGCGTCACTGCGAGTAATGGTGTGTGAGGACGAACCCTTGATTCGTCGTGGGATCGTGGGTGTCCTCGAGGAGGAGGGCTTCGAGGTGGTTGCGGTCGCCGGGGATGCCGAAGACCTTCTGCGAAAGGCTCGTGCGCACAAGCCGGATGTGATCGTCACAGACATCCGCATGCCGCCGGAAAACACCGACGACGGGTTGCGTGCGGTGCATGAGATACGTGCCGCAGACCCGGACGTCGGCGTGCTCGTCCTATCGCAATACCTCGAAGAGGGATATGTGTTGGAGCTCGTTGGAGACCGCGCTGAGGGCGTCGGGTACCTGCTCAAGCATCGTGTCGGCGATCTGTCGGTCTTCATCGATGCGGTTCGTCGCGTCGCAGGCGGCGGATCTGCGCTGGACCCGGATGTGGTCCAGCAAATGGTCGGCCGACCGCGCAAGGCGAGCGCACTGGACGCTCTCACCTCACGGGAGCTCGAGGTGTTGGGTCTGATGGCCGAGGGGCGCTCGAACCGCGGTATCGCCCAGCTTCTGGTGGTTACCGTGCCCGCCGTCGAGCGCCACGTGACAAGCATCCTGCACAAGCTTGACCTTCCCCAGGTGCCCGGCGACCATAGACGGGTGCTTGCCGTACTCAGATACCTCAGCGGGTGATCTTCGGTGGAGGGGGGAGATCAGGGGACACGCGGAGACACAGCCCAGGCGCCCGGTGAGCTAGACGCGATCCTGGCCGCGATCGCGCTGCCGATCTACGTCGCGAGCAGTGACGGCGTCATCACGTACGCGAATCAGGCGGCCGTCGATGCGCTCGGTTTCGACGATGCTTCCGAGCTGATCGGGCAGAACGGGCATTGGCTCGTTCACTACAAGCGGCCGGACGGTTCGCACTTTCCCATCGAGGAGTGCCCGCTGAGCAGATCTCGCGAAGGCGGGGAACCGATCACGGTCGAAGACGACTGGTGGGTTCGTAAGGACGGGGCCATGATCCCCGTCGCCTACAGGGCGATGCCGGTCCGCACGACGAGCGGCTTCGCAACCGCGATCGCCTTCTCCGATGCCAGCGAGCGTATGGCGCTGCGCGAGCGCGAGGTCGACCACGTACGCGCGATCGAGCTGGCCGCGGGCGAGGCTCGCCACCGGGCGACTCTGGAAGCTGCGCTCGACTGTGTGATCAGCATCGACGCGGAGGGACGGGTGACGTTCTTCAACTCCGCCGCCGAGCGCACATTCGGCTATCTCGCCTCCGAGGTCCTCGGGCGCTCACTGGCCGACACGATCGTTCCCCCGGAGCTGCGCAGCGCCCACCAAGACGGCCTGGCCAGGTATCTCGCGACCGAAGAGGCGCGGGTGCTCGATCGCCGCCTCGAGATGACAGCGATGCGCGCCGACGGCAGTACGTTTCACGCCGAGCTGACGGTCACCCGCGTCAACCTCCCGGGAGAGATCTCATTCACCGGCTACATCCGTGACATCACCGAGCGCCGTCAGGCGCACGAAGACCTGATCGCCGCGCGCCGACGCGTGATCGAAGCCGCCGATGCCGCCCGTCGCCGGGTGACGCGCGATCTGCATGACGGAGCGCAGCAGCGGTTCGTCAACGCTCTCATCAACCTCCAGCTGGCGCGTCAGAAGTGGGCGTCCGACCCCGACCGTGCCGCGGCTCTGCTCGATGTCGCAGACCGCGAGGCCGCGCGCGGGCTCCTCGCACTCCGTGAGCTGGCCGCCGGTATCCACCCCGCGATCCTCACCGACGGCGGCCTCGCCGAAGCGCTCACCTCGCTCACAACAGGTCTGCCCTTCCCAGTCGAGCTCCACGTGCAGAGCGTCCGGCTCCTGCCTGCAATAGAGGCGAGCGTCTATTTCTTCTGCTCGGAGGCGCTGACCAACATCGCCAAGCATGCGCGCGCTCGTAACGTGCGAGTTCACATCGGTGTGTCGGGGGGGAAGCTGAGCGTGGAGGTGTCTGACGATGGTATTGGTGGCGCTGCCCCTGGTCTCGGGAGCACCGGGCTGCTGGGCCTGGGTGACCGAATCGGCGCGCTCGATGGGACGCTCGAGATCATCAGCGAGCGTTCGCAAGGCACAACGCTGCGAGCTGAGATCCCATTGCAGGATGGGTCGGTCATACCGAGCTAGTGTCCTAGCTCAGGACACTCGGCTCAACGCCGCAGATACCGATCCAGATCCGCGTTCGCGAGGTCGGTCTTGGCGACGAACCCGCATGCCGCGCTGCGCGCGAGCACATGGTCGGGCACAGCCTGCGGGTTGGCCGACGTCAGCAGCATGCACGGGCGTCCCTCGTCACCCTGCGACAGTTCACCGGCGAGCACAACGCCGTTCCCGTCCGGCAAGCCCACGTCCAGCAGGACGACATCCGGGTCGAGCTCGGTCGCTCGCCTGCGTGCCTCCGCCGCTCCTGCCGCGTGCCCCACGACCTCGTAGCCGCGTTGCTCGAAGAGCTCCTGGGCGACGCTGTGAAAGCCCTCGTCGTCATCGACTATCAGAACGGTTTTTCCCACACCGTCAGCGTGACGTCCACGCTAGGCGTTCGCAATAGGGCAAACCCCACGGTCGAGCACGGCTCAGGGAGTATCGAAATGCGTCCCACGTTGGGACCTCCATATGCGTGGTGGGGTTTTCCCCACGGGGCGACTGCAGACCGCAGCGCATCCTTCTACAGGTGCCTCCCCTTGCAGGCCACGCCCGGCGACGCGAGATTGCAACTGTGGACACGCTCCGCCGATCAGACGCTCATCGCACGAAATCGTTGCGGGGTCGACGCAGCGAGTGCGACGCGCTCGACCGACTGGTGGCGGGCGTGCGGGCGGGGCACGGCCAGGCGCTTGTCCTGCGCGGCGAGGCCGGGGTCGGCAAGACCGCGCTGCTGGCTTATCTCGAGGAGGCCGCTCTGGGATGCCGCGTCGCGCGTGCAACGGGGGTCGAGTCCGAGATGGAGCTCACCTATGCCGGCCTGCACCAGCTGTGCATGCCCTTCCTCGATCGGATCGAGCGGCTCCCAGGCCCCCAGCGCGACGCCCTCGGCATTGCGTTTGGCCAGTGCGGCGGGGAGCCGCCCGCACAGTTTCTCGTCGGGCTGGCCGTCCTCACGCTCCTGTCCGAGGTTGCCGATGAGGAGCCGTTGATCTGCATCGTCGACGATGCGCAGTGGCTCGACCGGACATCGGCGCCGGCGTTCGCGTTCCTCGCGCGTCGGCTCGCGGCTGAGCCTGTGGCATTGGTCTTCGCGTCCCGGGGATACCGTGGCGAGCAGCATCTGTCCGGGTTGCCCGAGCTCGCAGTCGAAGGGTTGCTCGACGGTGACGCCCGTGCGCTGCTCGAGTCGGTGCTCACAGGTCCGATCGACGAGCGCGTGCGCGATCGGATCGTGGCGGAGACGAGGGGTAACCCGCTGGCGCTGCTGGAGCTGCCGACCGCGACGCAGTTGGCTGGGGGCTTCGGCCTGCTGGGCGGGCAGGCGTTGTCAGGGCGGCTCGCGGAGAGCTTTCAACGGCAGCTGGTCGAGCTGCCCACCGAAACGGCGCGACTGCTGTTGGTTGCCGCAGCCGAGCCGCTGGGCGATCCTCTGCTCGTATGGTGCGCGGCCGAGCGACTCGGCATCGAGGCCTCTGCTGCCGCCGAGACGAACGGCCTGTTGACGATCGGCGACCGTGTCACGTTCCGTCATCCGCTCGTGCGCGCCGCGGTCTACAGATCGGCGCCGGCGCAGGCGCGTCGCGCCGTGCATCTGGCGCTCGCAGAGGTGACCGACCCCGAGATCGACCCCGACCGTCGTGCCTGGCACCTCGCCTCGGCGGCATCCGGGCCCGATGAGCACGTCGCCTCCGAGCTCGAGCGATCGTCCTGCCAAGCGCAGGCACGCGGCGGGCTCGCCGCTGCGGCCGCGTTCCTGCAGCGCTCCGCCGCACTCACGCGAGCGCCCGCGCGACGCACGGAGCGCCTGCTGGCCGCAGCGCAGGCCAATCTTCAAGCCGGTGCCTTCGACGCCGCGCTCAGGTTGCTCGCCGCGGCCGAGGCCGGCTCGCTCGATGATCTCCAACGCGCTCGGGTCGACCTCCTGCGCGGGCAGATCGCGTTCGCCTCAGGCCTGGACAGCCACGCTCCTGCACTGCTGCTCGAGGCCGCGCAGCGGCTCGCGCCGCACGACCTGCGCCTGGCACGCGAAACCCATCTGAGCGCGTGGGGTGCCGCAGCGTTCGCCGCGCGCGCAGGCGCCGGTGATCTGCCTGAGGTCTGCCGGGCGGCGCGGGCGCTTCCCGTGCCGAGCGAGCCCCTGCGACCGGTGGATCTGCTTCTGGACGGTCTCACGCTCCTGATCACCGACGGACGGGCCGCCGCCGCGGCCACGCTGCATCGAGTGGCGAGCCTCTTTGCGAGCGAGGAGGTGTCCACCGAGGAACGACTCCGCTGGGGTTGGTTGGCGACCGCCGCCAGCTGCGCAATGTGGGACATCGACGGCGCATGTCCGGCCTGGTCACGGCAGATCCAGATGGCGAGGGATGCCGGGGCGCTCGAACAGCTGCCGCTGTACCTCGCCGCGTTGGGCGTGTCCACCGCGTGGAGCGGAGACTTCGCAGGCGCGGCCTTCCTCGTCGCGGAGGTACACGAGGTGACCGCCGCGACAGGTGCCGACATCCCGTCGTTCGGGGCGCTCTTGCTCCTGGCCTTGCGGGGCAGAGAAGCGGACGCCTCCACGCTCATCGAAGCAACCGTCCAGCAGCCCGCTGATGCTCGCCAAGGGGTCGCAGTCACCGAGGCTCAATGGGCAGCCGCGGTGCTCTACAACGGCCTCGGACGCTACGAGCAGGCTCTGGTGTTCGCCCAGCGGGCGAGCTGGGATCCCCTCGACCTCTATCCCTCCATGTGGGCGCTTCCCGAGCTCGTCGAGGCCGCCGCACGAGCGGGAAGGGCTGACATTGCGAACGCTGCGCTGGAGCGACTGGCGAGGACGACGCAGCCTGCCGGCACCAACTTTGCGCTGGGGATCGAGGCTCGCTCGCGTGCCCTGATCTCCGAGGGCGACGTCGCCGACCGTCTCCATCGCGAGGCGATCGAGCGGTTGGACCGTACGAGCCTGCGGCCGGAGCTGGCGCGCGCGCACTTGCTCTACGGCGAGTGGCTGCGACGCGAGGGTCGCCGCAGGGATGCGCGGGAGGAGCTCCGCGGCGCACACCAGAAGTTCGCGGAGATGGGCATGGAGGCGTTCGCGGAGCGCGCGCGCCGCGAGCTGCTGGCCACGGGGGAGACGGTCCGCAAACGCAGCGTCGAGACACGCGATGACCTGACAGCCCAGGAGGAGCAGATCGCCCGGCTCGCCCGCGATGGACTCTCCAATCCCCAGATCGGCTCCCAGCTGTTCATCAGTCCACGCACGGTCGAGTGGCACCTGCGAAAGGTCTTCACCAAGCTCGGCATAAGAACGCGCAACGAGCTGCGGATGGTGCTCCCCGACCTCGTCCTCGAGAAGCTGTCCGCGTGAGCGTGGAGCCTCGCAAGGTCGCGATCGTCACCGGTGCTTCGCACGGCATCGGCGCGGGCCTCGTCGAGGGCTTTCGCGCCTGCGGATATCGGGTCGTGGGGACCGCGCTCACGCTCGCCGAATCCGATGATCCCGACTTCCTCGCCGTGGAGGGGGACATCACAGAGGTCGAGACCGCGCAGCGAGTGGTGCAGCAGGCGCTGGACCGGTTCGGACGGATCGACAGCCTCCTCAACAACGCGGGGATCTACATCGGAAAGGCCTTCACCGACTACACCGTGGAGGATTTTGCCGCGATCAGCGCCGTGAACCTCGCCGGCTTCTTCCTCATGACCCAGCACGCGATCGGCTCCATGCTCGCTCAAGGCGCCGGTCACGTGGTCAACATCAGCACCAGCCTCGTCGACCACGCCGACAGCAGCAGGCCTGCGGCGTTGGCATCCCTGACCAAGGGCGGGCTGGTCGCCGTGACCAGGTCGCTGGCGATCGAGTATGCGTCACGCGGCGTGCGCGTGAACGCCGTCTCTTTGGGAGTCATCAGGACCGCGACGGACGACCCCGCCGCCTACGACGGCATCGCAGCGCTTCATCCCCTCGGGCGTGTCGGCGAGGTCAGCGACGTCGTCGAGGGGATCCTCTATCTCGAGCGGGCGGGCTTCGTCACCGGCGAGATCTTGCACATCGACGGCGGCCAGGCGGCCGGAGGTTGACTCCCGCGGGCCTTGCCGACAGGCGTAAATGTGTCGTGACCGGCCGTGCCCCGCGCCTGTCAGATCTCCCGCTCGTAGACGACCATCGAAGTCAGCTGCCCGACCGTGTCATACAGCGAGCGAGCGGCGCCGTTGAACTGCTGTGTGTTCCAGTACAGGCGCTCCACTCCGCGCTGGCGCGCTGCAGCAGCGGTCTCCTCGATCAGCTCCTTCGCCACGCCGCCACCGCGGGCCACGCGCGCGACGAACAGATCCTCCAGATAGCAGTAGCCCGTGAGGCTCCACGTGGAGGGGTGCACCACCGAGTGCGCGAACCCCAGCAGTTCTCCGCTCGCGCCGTCGTCCACCGCGACAAGCGCGAACATCCCGTCTGTCTCCTCGCATAGGCGCTCGAACGTCTTCGCCGTCACCTGCTCGCTGATCTCAGTGCGGTAGAAGCGCAGGTATCCCGACCAGAGCTCTGCCCAGCCGTCGTGGTCCTCGCGCCTGAGCTCACGGATGACGATGCGCGGAAGGCTCGCAAACGCACCGGTCGGCCTCGCACGCGTCACTCGTCGTAGCATCGGGCTCGTGAACGATCAGCAGGCAGCGCAGCGAGCGCGATCTTTCGGGGCGGCGGCGAGCGAGTACGAGCGGGCACGGCCCGGCTACCCCGACGCGGCTGTGGATTGGCTGGTCCCCGCCGGCGTGCGCACCGTGCTCGATCTGGGTGCCGGAACAGGCAAGTTCACCCGCGCGCTCGTGAGCCGCGGCCTTGATGTCGTCGCGGTTGAGCCGTTGGACGAGATGCGCGAGATCCTCCAGCAACAGCTGCCGGACGTACGTGCTCTCGCCGGCACCGCCGAGAACATCCCGCTCGATGACGACAGCGTCGACGCCGTCACCGTCGCGCAGGCGTGGCATTGGGTCGATGAGCGGCGCGCGCTCCCCGAGGTCGCCCGTGTTCTCAGGCCGGGTGGCGAGCTCTGCCTGATCTGGAATCGACGCGATCACAGCGTCGCCTGGATGCGCCGCTTGAGCGACGTCATGGGTAGCAGCGATGCCGAGCTGATCGACATGGATCGGGT
>DATBZG010000038.1:0-12677 GCA_036513335.1 Solirubrobacteraceae bacterium
GCCGGTGCGCGCACCTCGTTCACGCGCAGACGCACCGAGCCGTCCGCCAGATACAGGATCGAGCCCTTCTCGACCGCGTCGGGAAGGCCGCCCCAGGAGATGCTCATCTGACGCGCGTCGCCCGGGCGCTCGTCATCACCACACGAGAACGTCAGCGTTTCACCGGGGGTGAGCTCCACCACGCCCTCGCTCAGCGGCCCGATGCGCAGCTTCGGCCCCGGCAGGTCCTGCAGGATCGCCACCGGCCGCCCGACCCTGCCGGCCGCGTCGCGTACACGACGCGCCGTCTCCGCGTGCTCGTCCAGCGTGCCGTGCGAGTAGTTCAGGCGCGCCACGTCCATGCCCGCTTCGACCATGCGCCTGAGCACCTCCGGCTCGCGGGAGGCGGGGCCGATCGTGGCGACGATCTTCGTGCGGCGCATGAGCGCAAGGTATCGGTCGTCGCCCACGTCTGCGCTGGGCATGGGGTGGGCGGGGTCCCATTGTTGCTGAGCTGTTGCCGACCGTGGCTTAGCATCGAGGTGTGCTGGGTCCCTCAAGGCCATTGCCGCGCGTCGGCGCTCAGGCGCGCATCGCGCATTTCGGCGGCAGCTACGAGCGCTGCACCGTCCTTGCCATACATGACGCCGGGAGGCGGCTGGAGGTCCGCGACGAGGCCGGGCATGTACTCGAGTTCGTGCTCAACCCCGCCACCGCGCGGTTCCTCGCTGGGGGGAGCGTTGGCGGGGCTCGGTTGGAGCTGCTGGGGGAGTGATCTGAGAGGCGCGACCCGTTGTCACGGCATCTGGACGGCAACTACCTCCAATCCGGGAATCCGGTAGAAGTGCCGGACGTTGCCCGTAGCCACTCGCCATCCGGCCGAGAGGGCGGTGGCCGCCACGAGCCGGTCGTGGGGGCCGACTTCGGTCCCGGATGAGGCGAGGCCGGCCCACAGACGAGCGTGGACGCGTGCAACGAGGAGATCGAACGGCAGGGCGGGGAAGGCCGCGAGCACGCCCTCGACGAACGCTGCTCGTCTTGCGCGGTGCTCGTCCGTCGCTCTGTGTACCCCGTGCAGAAGCTCGGAGGCGGTGATTGCTGCGATGCCGACCTCTTCGTTCTCACCCAACTCGGATGCCAGACGCAGCGAGGTCTCCGTCGAGGCTTGTCCAGTCGGCAAGCCGCGCATCGCTCGCTCTAGCTCGATGAAGACCGTGGTGTCTAGAACTGTGCCCAAGGATCGGCCGGCGCTGGTCCGATGGAAGAGAGCACGGCTTCCATGTCCTCCGCAAACGCCGGATCCGGAGGTGCGGCGTGTGCAAGCAGGGTCAGGGCTTCGCCGAGTGGGCGCCCGCGTGGTGCGGCGGGCCGCGTCCTCCGGTGATCGTCCGGATGGACGATGACGTAAGCCGGGCGCTCACGGTTGAAGACCACGACCTCCTCGTGGTGGGCGACGGCCTCGCGGGCACGCCGCGGAATTCGAATCTCGTCAGCTTTGAGCGTCGCCATGGTGAAAATCTAGCAAGTCCGTACGGAAGTGTACGGAATTCGACGGTTCACTTCAGAATGTCGTGCACAGCGCCGCGCACGAGTTCGGCTAGCTCCTGCATCGGCACATCGCCGAAGACAGCCTCCCCCGTGGCGAGGGCTCCAACGACGGCGCTGATCGAGCAGGCCATGCGCACGCGTCGCTCGAGCGGGATGTCGGGGCTCTGCAGGATGCGGCGGAACTGCTGCTCGATGTCGTCGTTCTCCGCCTCGTGGCGCTCGCTGTTCTGGAGCGCCTCCATGGCGCCGTGGTTGCGCTGGTGCAGCAGGACCAGCTCACGGTTCTCGATCACCTGATCGATGAAGTCGTCCAGTAGCGCCGGCCAGGCATCAGCCCGCTGCTGGCCGGTCTCGAGCTCTCCGAGGCGCTCGAGCGCCTCGCGGCCCAGCGCGTGCAGGCGCAGGTGGAGCTCGAGAAAGATGTCTTCCTTGCGCTCGAAGTGGTAGTAGAGCGCCGCCTTAGTCGTACCGAGACGTTCTGCGATGTCCCGCAGGGACGTCTTGTCGTAGCCGCGCTCGGTAAACAGCTCGAGGGCGATGTCGAGGATCCGCTCGCGCGTTGAGGGCGCGTCCGGCTTGGCTCGCGCGCCCTCATCTGCTGAGCTCTCCCGGAGTTCGTCGTCCGTCGTGGTTGCTGGGTCTGAGCGTGGCATTCCATCTAGCTTACTTGACGACCGGCTAGGAGTGTGTATGATGCCACCCGCTTGCTTGCCGACCGGTAAGTGGACCGCTGAAACCAGACTCAGGCACCCTGCCTGTGAAGGGACTCAATGACCAGCTCCTTGATGATCGAAGCGCACGGTCTCGCCAAGCGCTTCGGCGCGACCGTGGCGCTCGACGGGATCGACCTCGAGGTGCCCGCGGGGGCGATCCTCGGCGTGCTTGGACCTAACGGCGCCGGCAAGACCACCGCCGTACGTATCCTCACCACACTCTCCATCCCCGACGACGGCACCGCGCGCGTCGCCGGGCACGATGTCGTCACCGAAGCTGCCGCAGTGCAGCGCAACATCGGTGTCACCGCGCAGGACGCCACGCTCGACGAAGTTCTGACCGGGCGCGAAAACCTCGTGATGATCGGACGCTTGAGCCGCCTCTCGAGGGGGCAGGCCCGGGCGCGGGCGAGCGAGCTGCTCGAGCAGTTTGACCTCGTCGATGCCGCCGGGCGCATCCTCAAGGAGTACTCGGGCGGCATGCGTCGACGCCTGGACCTCGCCGCCGGCCTGGTGACGCGCCCGCCCGTGCTGTTCCTCGACGAGCCCACCACCGGACTCGACCCCACCAGCAGGGTGCGCATGTGGGACGTGATCCGCGGTCTCGTCGCCGACGGGGTCACGCTGCTGCTGACGACGCAGTACCTCGACGAGGCCGACGAGCTCGCCGATCGGATCGTTGTGATCGATCACGGCCGCGTGATCGCCGGAGGCACCGCCGCCGAGCTGAAGGCGCAGGTCGGCGGCGCGCGCCTGGAGGTGACGCTCTCAGAGCCGCGCGCGGATGCTCCTGCGGCGCTCGCGCCCTTCGTCAGCGGCCCGGTGCACGAGAGCCACGATGGGCGCCGCCTGCGCGCGCAGGTGCAGAGCGCCGGCGGCTTGGCCACGACGGTTGTGCGCGCGCTCGACGAGGCGGGGATCACGGTCGACGACGTCGAGGTCCACCAGCCGTCGCTCGATGACGTGTTCTTCGCCCTCACCGGCCATCCCAGCGATGCGCAGGCGCAACCAATGGAGGTCTCCGCATGAACAAGCTACGCGACGTGGGAGTGCTCACCTGGCGCAACCTCGTGCATATCAAACGCGAGCCGCTGCAGCTCTCGGACGTCACCGTCCAGCCCGTGCTGTTCACGCTGTTGTTCGTCTACGTGTTTGGCTCCGGCGTCGTCCTGCCCGGTGGCGGGAGCTACAAGGACTTCGCGATCGCAGGTCTGTTGGCGATGAACCTCACGACCTCAGCGATGGGCACCGCCGTCGGGCTGAGCACGGACCTCGGCAGCGGCGTGATCGACCGCTTTCGCACGCTCTCGATGTGGCGGCCGGCCGTGCTCGTCGGGCGTTCGCTCGCGGACGTGCTGACCGCTGCCATCTGCGCAGCCTTCGTCGCGATCACCGGCCTAGTGATCGGTTGGCGCCCGGATGCCGGCGCGGCGTCGATCGCTGGAGGCTTCGCGATCTTCCTGCTGTTCAGCTATGCGCTCTCCTGGGGCTGTGCCTGCCTTGGCATGATCAGCAAGAGCCCCGAGTCCGCGCAGGGTGTCGGCCTCGTGATCCTGTTCCCGCTGGCGATCGTCTCCAACGCGCTCGTTCCCACTGAGCACATGCCCGCCGTGCTGAGGTGGCTCGCCGACTGGAACCCCGTGAGCGCTGTCACCGCTGCATCGCGCCGGCTGCTCGGCAACCCGGATCCCTCGGCGAGCATTCACGCATGGCCGATGCAGCATGCGCTGCTCGCATCGCTGCTGTGGTCGGCTGGGCTGATCGCCGTGTTCGCGCCTCTGGCCACGTCTCTGTATCGGCGACGCACGACCGACTGAGGCCAGGTCGCGTGGCGGCGTCCCGACGTAGCGCCTACAGCGGTTCCGGGCCGACTTCCTCAGCGCCCGGCCGATGCTCTTCGTAGACCCGCAGCGCCTCCCGTTCTTCAAACGAGTAGTACTTGCCAAGCGTTTCGCGGCGCGCCGGCTCGAGCACTGCCGGCAGCGGTGCGCGCAGCTCAGGGATGGCGACCTCCTCGAGCGTCTGGCGCAGGTCTTCTTCCAGCTGCGAGCCGCCCTCGCCCTGGCTGGAGAGCTCCATGCGACCCTCTTCGCTGGAGTAGTCGTAGAGCTCCTGTTCCTGGCCGCCGGGTTCGATCTCGATCGTGCCGGGACGCCAGTTGGAGTAGAGCGCGAGCTTGCCGGCCGGCGATCGCAGCGCGATCACGTGCCGGTATGCATCGGAGGCGTACGGTTCGGTCGCGAACTCGGTCACGTCCTCGTCGGTCGTGTGCAGGATCCATTCGCGTCCCGGCGCCTGCGGATCGGCGCAGATGCTCGCTAGGTCCAGACGCGTCGCCAGGTGCTCGTACTCGCGCTCCGCGCGCCAACCCGATGAGCCGGAGGCGATCGTCAACATCAGCGCCGCCACGTCTGCGCTCGAGGTCAGCTGCGTGCGTGGTGTTTCGGGGGCGATCGTGAGCAGGCCGCGCGGGTCGTAGACCTCCAGCGGCACTCGGATCGCCTCCTCATAAGCCGACGCGCCCTTGCCGCGCAGTCCGTGGGAGCCTCCGTACTCGCCGTGATCGGAGGTGAAGATCACGACCGTGTTCGCCGCCACCTCCGGCCGGCTGGCCAGCGTTTCCAGGACACGACCGATCTGCACGTCCACATAGCTCTGCAGCAGCAGGTAGGTGTCCATCATCCCCGTCCACCAGCGCATCACTTCTCCTCCCTCGAACGGCACCGCTCCAAAGGACCTGGCGGCCGTCTCCTGCAGCGCGCGCTGCAGTGCCGGCTTGCCCTTCATCGCGAGCTGTTCGGGGGTCTCGTAGTTACCAGGCAGCGTCACCGCCAGCTGCGGCGGATCGACCTCCGCTTCGATCCGTTCGGTGTAGCGGTGCCACCAGGCGATGTCGTGTGGGTTCACGAACGACACGGTCGTCGCCCACGGAGCTTTGCCCGCGTGGCCGTCGAACCAGTCGATGAACTGCCCGGTGATCGCCGGATCGATCAGCGTGCCCTGGCCCGGCGCGCCGTTCGGCGAGGGGTAGGTGCCGCCTGAGAACCCGTATTGAGCCAGCGAGGCATCGGGATTGGGATTCAGGTGCCACTTGCCGTAGTAGGCGGTCTCATAGCCCATCTTCCGCAGGAGCGTGCCCCAGGTTGGAAAGCGTGGGTCCAGCCAGCCCGCGCCCGTGATCATCACGCCCGTCTGGTGGGCGTAGAGCCCCGTCAAAAGCACGCTCCTGGAGGGCGAGCAGTCGTTGGCCGCCGTGTAGTGGCCTTCGAAGCTCACCGAGCGAGCGCTCAACGCGGCGAGGTTCGGCATCACCGAGGACGCCGCGACGGCCGGAGGCAGCCACACGGGCGTGCGCAGTTGGTCGACGAGGATCGTGAGGATATTCGGCGCGGACGGGCGCGCCCTGTGCTCGGAGCGCTTGCGGCTGTGCTTTCGCTTGGGCGGCGTGCCGCCGTTGTGCGAGGGCAGGCCCAGCAGACTGGCGCCGGCCAGCGCTCCTTGCTTGATGAACGTCCGCCTGTCCCAGCGGTGCTCTGCGGCGGGCTTGGTCATTGCAGCCCGAACAGCGTAGGAGGCTGGACGTTGCGCTGCGCCGCCCCCCGATGGACGCGGGCGCGAGCGCCCGCGGCGAGATCAGGGAGCCTGGACGTCGGGGAAGTGCTCTGCACAGTGCTCGCGCAGCGCCTGGCGCACCCATAGGCGCTCCTCGCTGGAGGCCACGCGGAAACGCGCCAGCAGCTCGCGCTGGCGCTTGATCGGGACGTCGGCGATCACCCAGCGCACCGCCAGGCGCTCGAACAGCAGCTCGGCAGCGCGCTGCCAGGCGTCCTCCTGGGTACCTGCGGGGCGGCTGCCGGCGCCAGACAGCGCCAGGGCGTAATCGCGCCTGGAGCCCGGCGTCAGCGAGCCGCGCAACGTCAGCACGTTGCCCTCCGCGTCGGTGTAGTCGCTGCTCGGCGCGGTCAGCTTCTCCCGCCGGCGGCTGCGCTTGGCCACGCTAGAGCGCGTCGGCAGCCCGCTCGAGCTGGCTGCGAACGTCGCCGGTAACCGCTTTGGCGTGTCCCGGCCAGGCCGCTGCAGGCTCTAGCGCCGCCAGCTTGCGGATGCTCGCGCGCGTCTGCTCGGTATCGAAGTTGTAGATCCGCTCCGGCAGCCGCGGCGGGCAGTCGCGTCCCCACATGTCGAGCGTGTAGAAGCAGTCGCTGCTCAGCGCCAGCCGGTCGGACTCTCGCCACAGCCCGATCTGCCCAGGCGCGTGGCCGGGCAGATCGATCACGCTGAACCCGGCGATCTCGTCACCTTCGCGTACGGTCTCGGAGATCTTCACCGGGCCCGCATCCCAGGCATAGCGGTGCAGCAGGCGATGGAACTGGCGCAGCGGGGTGGGCAGGCCGGCGAGGCCTTCGGGCCAATAGCGAAAGCCCCCGCTGCCTTCGGCGTCCTGCACCTCGTCGGGGTGACACAGGACCGGCACGCCGAGCGCGGGCGCCACGCCGCGGTGGTCGGTGTGCCCGTGGCCGAGCACCACGCGACGGATTCCGCCGAGCTTCGCGCCGGCGCTCGCGACCGCGCGCGTCATCGTCCGAGCGCCCGCGTCGAACAGCGTCACGCCGCCGTCGTCCTCCAGCAGATAAACGTTGCAGCGCCCCGGCTGGCCCTGTACTACCCAGACGCCCTGCGCGACCAGCTCCGCCTCGCCGGCGCCCAGGCGCGAGGTCAGCCGAGTCTTGGCGTTGAAGGCCCCCGTCATGCGCTGTTCCGCGCTCGAGCCCTGCGGCGGCAGCATCCCGATCTGGCGGGCGAACGTCGTGGAGTCCGAGAACGCGTCGTTGCCCTGGATCAAGCCGTCGCGCACGGTGATCAAGTCGAAGCCCTCGAGCTCAATCGGGCTGCCGGTCGGCGCCACGCCCGCGAATCCCCCGGGTCCGGCGAACGTGCCGGTCAGTCGCCACTGCACACCGCAGCGATCGGCCTCGGTCGTGGTGGAGACGACGTGCATCCTCAGATCGGGGATCGCGTTCATCAGGCCGCCGATGAACTCGCGCACCCCCTCGGGAGCCAGCGTGTCCACCTGGCCGCGCACGTTCTCGCGGCCGCCGTCCGCCCACAGCGAGACGGCCTGCTCCAGGTCGTGCGCGTCGATCGCCCCGAAGTAGCGACGCGCGATCGACTCCGCCTTGCGCCCGGTGATGCGTTTGCGTGTGGCCGCGGCCTGCTGCATGTTGGCGGCGACCTCCTGCACCTTGCTGCTCGCCTCGCTGGCACTCTCCCGCTCTGGCATGCCGTCTCCCTTACGCCGCTGAACGGCCTTAGTCTAGTCTCCGGCGCATGCCCGACGTTGTCAGCAGGCGTGAAGGGAAGCCCACCCACGCCCGCGGCGAGCGCGTGATGCCCGGGCTCTTCCGCCTACGCCTGCCGCTGCCCTGGCCGGGCGTTCCCCACTGCAACGCCTGGGCGGTCACCTCAGGCGACGGCTTCGTGCTGTTCGACACCGGCATGCACCAGCCGGACTCGATCTCGCACCTCGAGCGCGCCCTGGAGATGTGCAACCTGCGTCTGGAGGATGCGCGGCTGGTGGTGTGCACGCACGCTCATACCGATCACTGCGGCCAGGCGCCCACCGTCGTCGAGCGCGCCGGCTGTGAGGTGTGGATGCACCCCAACCACGAGCACCTGAACCGGATGATCGAGGACCCCGACGCGGTCTTCGCGCGGCGTCTGGAGGTCGCACGCCAAAGCGGGGTACCAGAGGAGCCGTTGCGCCGCTATGCGGCCGAGCGCACAAACCGCGGGTCGGGCATCGCCGGCCCAATCGAGCCCAACCGCTCCCTGTTGGCGGGCGTCACGATCGGCAGCGATCTGGGTGAGTGGGTCGCGTATGAGACACCCGGCCACGCTCCTTCGCACGTGTGCCTGTTCCAACCCGAGCGCCGGCTGCTGATCTCGGGAGATCACCTCCTGGGACGCATCTCGCTGTACTTCGACTACGGCTACTCGCCCGACCCCGTCGGCGAATTCCTCAGCTCCCTGGACGTCGTGGAGAGACTCGGTGCGCGCCTTTGCTTGGCCGGGCACGGCCGCACCTTCACCGACGTACACGCCCACATCCGCGGCAACCGCACGCTCGTGGACGAACGTCTGCAGCGGGTGCGCGGCGCGCTCGACGGGCGCGAGCTGACGGGCTTCGAGGTGGTCCCATATGTGTACGGAGACTCGCTCTCGCAGGAGAACGCGCACTGGCTGCTGTCCGAGATCCTCTCCTACCTGACGCATCTCGAGGCGCTCGGCGAAGCGCAGCGGATCGCCGGTGAGCCCGAGCGGTGGACTGCATAATCATCCGATGCGCATCGATCAGATACTCGCCGGCGAGAGCCCGGCGTTCTCGTTCGAGTTCTTCCCGCCGAAGACGGCCGACGGCGAGCGCAACCTCTACGCGGCGCTGGCTGAGCTGAAGACGCTCGAGCCTTCGTTCGTCTCTGTCACCTACGGCGCGGGCGGCTCGACCAGGGAGAAGACGATCGAGATCGTCAAGCGGATCCGTGAGCAGTACGGCCTTGAGGCGATGGCCCACTTCACCTGCGTCGGTGCGACCGAGGCGCAGCTGCGGGGCACGCTCGACGAGATGCGAGAGGCAGGCATCGACAACGTGCTCGCGCTGCGGGGCGACCCGCCCGCCGGGGAGCAGGAGTGGATCAGGACCGATGGTGGCCTCGAGTACTCGAGCGAACTGGTCACGCTGATCGCCGAGGACTATCCGTTTGCGGTTGGGGCGGCATGCTTTCCAGAGACACACATCCATGCCGAGAGCCCTGAGTCCGACCTGCGTCACCTGCGCGAGAAGGTGGCATCAGGCGTGAACTTCCTGATCACGCAGCTCTTCTTCGATAACGCCGTGTACTTCGACTTCGTCAAGCGTGCGCGGGCTGCGGGGATCGAGGTGCCGATCATCCCCGGGGTGATGCCGATCACGAGAGTCGGTCAGGTGGAGCGCATGGCAGGCATGTGCGGCGCGTCGATCCCCGAGGAGCTGCGCCGCGAGCTGCACGCGCGCGGGGAGGACCCCGAGGCGGTGCTTGACTTCGGCGTCGCCTACGCCACGCTCCAGTGCGCAGAGCTGCTCGCCGCGGGCGCGCCGGGGATCCACTTCTACACGCTCAACCGGTCTCCCGCCACGCGCGCGATCCTCAGTGCGCTGAAGCTCGCAAAGCCCTGGGAGAAGGCCGTCTATCCCGGCTCGTAGGCTTGGCGCTCGATGAGCTCCTCCGCCCAGGCGCCCCCAATCCCCTACACGATCCGGCGTTCGGCTCGCGCGCGGCGGGTGCGGGTCAACGTGCATGCGCACACGGGCGTGGAGGTGGTGCTCCCCCAGCGCGCACCCGAGCGCGCCGCCGCAGCCGCCGTCAGCGAGCTGCGCCCGTGGATCGAGCGCCGTCTGCGCGAGGCGCGCGAGGTGCTCGACCGCGTCGCTGCTCGGGCCGGCACGGTGCCCTACCTGGACAGCTCACTCGAGCTGATCGTCGAGCCCGGTCGCGAGCGCGTGCACCGCGATGGCGTGCGCCTGCTGGTGCCGGCAGGGGACTCCCGTCCTGCCCTGGAGCGCTTCTACCGGCGCTCGGCGCGCGTGGAGATCGCACCGCGTCTGGACCGCGCGGCCGCGGCCGCGGGCAGCTCCTACACGGGTCTGGACATCCGCGGCCAGCGCACCCGCTGGGCGTCATGCTCGTCCAACGGGCGCATGAGCTTTAACTGGCGGCTGCTGCTCGCACCCGAGCGCGTGCTCGAATACGTCGTCTGGCACGAGGTCTGCCACCTGGAGATCCTCGACCACTCACCCCGCTTCTGGGCGCTCGTGGCGCAGCGCTGGCCCGGCTATCAGCACGACCGGGCCTGGCTACGCGCGCACGGCGCCACGCTCACCCTGTAGCGTCGGCGCGGTGCGTCCTAGCGCTGCTCGATCGGGACGTAGTCCAGGTCGCGCGCGCCGGTGTAGATCTGGCGCGGACGCGCGATCTTCTGCTCGGGGTCCTCGACGAGCTCCTTCCACTGTGCGATCCAGCCGCTCGTGCGCCCGATCGCGAACATCACCGGGAACATCGCCACGGGCAGGCCGAGCGCCTCGTAGATCAGGCCTGAGTAGAAATCGACGTTCGGGTAGAGCTTGCGCGAGGTGAAGTACTCGTCGTCGAGCGCCTGCTTCTCCAGCTCTGTGGCAACGTCGAGCAGCGGGCTCTTGCCGCGCACCTCGAACACGTCATCCAGGTATTTGCGGATGATGCGCGCGCGGGGGTCGTAGTTCTTGTAGACGCGGTGGCCGAAACCCATCAGGCGCTCGTTGCCTGCCTTCACGCCCTCCAGGAACGCGGGGATGTTCTCGACCTTCTCGATCCGTTTGAGCATCCGCAGCGCCTGCTCGTTGGCACCTCCGTGCAGCGGACCGTAGAGCGCAGCAACGCCTGCCGCGACGGCCGAGTAGGGGTCGACCTGCGTTGAGCCCACCGAGCGCACGGCGCTCGTGGACGCGTTCTGTTCGTGATCGGCGTGCAGGATGAACAGGACATCGAGCGCGCGCGCCAGCCGTGGATCGGGCTGGTACTTGAGCTCGGTCATTTTGTACATCATCCCCAGGAAGTTGCCCGCGTACTCGAGGTCGTTGTCGGGGTAGACGTAGGGCTGGCCCATGTTGTGGCGGAACGCGAACGCGGCCAGCGTGGGCATCTTCGCCAGCAGCCGGATGATCTGGATCGCGCGCACGCGCTCCTCGTGGATCTTGTTCGCGTCGGGGTAGAAGGTCGACAGTGCGCCGACAGACGCCACGAGCATGCCCATCGGGTTGGCGTCGTAGCGGAAGCCCTGCATGAAGTCCTTGACGTTCTCGTGCACGAACGTGTGGATCGTGATCTCGTCGATCCATCCCTCGAGCTCGACCTTGTTGGGCAGACGACCGTTGATCAGCAGGTACGCGACCTCCAGATAGGTCGAGTGCTCGCACAGCTGCTCGATCGGGTAGCCGCGATGCTGCAGGATGCCCGCGTCGCCGTCGATGTAGGTGATTGAGCTGCGACACGACGCGGTGTTCATGAAGGCCGGGTCGTAGGACATCATCCCGAATTCGTCCTCGTCGACCTTGATCTGGCGTAGATCGCTCGCGCGCACCGTGCCGTCCTGGATCGGCAGCTCGTAGCTCCTGCCGGTGCGGTTGTCGGTGACCGTGAGCGTGTCCTGCGGTGCGCCGGTCGCTTGGTCGTTGCCCGCCGCGGCGGCATCCGTGATCGTCGAGTCCTGGCTGCTCATACGTTCTCCTGTCCGCGCGGTTTCCGGTGCTGTACGTCGATTATGAGGAACCTAGCGCGAGTCCTCGCCGCTAGCGGTGAGATCGTTGCGGGCGAGCCCGCGCCCACGCGCTCGGATGTCACCCGCGGAGGGCCAGCGGAGCGCCGCTGAACTGCGTCATCGCGTGCAGCTCGTGGATGCGGACCGCGATCTCACTGCCCTGCAGGCGCTCGATGCGCGCCGTCCCGAACTCCTCGACGTTGAAGGACGCGAGCACCGTCGCGTGGGCCATCGCGCGCCGCAGCAGCCCGTCGGAGAGCTCCTCGTCGGGGTGCGCGGCGATGTAGCCGACGAACCCGCCGGCGAAGGTGTCGCCCGCGCCGGTCGGATCGATCACGCTCTCCAGGGGATAGGCCGGGAGGGCGAAGAAGTCCTCCGCGGTGATGAGTGCCGCGCCGTACTCGCCCTGCTTGGCGACGATCACCCTCGGGGTGGGAGGGTTCCAAGACAGGATCTCGCGCGCCGCGGAGATGAGGTTGGGCTTGCCGGTCAGCTGGCGCAGCTCCGCGTCATTCAGGATCACGCAGTCGACTCCCTCGATCGCCTCCACCAGCGAGTCGCGCGCGATGTCAATCCAGAGGTTCATCGAGTCCAGCGCCACGAAGCGCGCGTCCGGCAGCTGGCCGCGCACCTGGAGCTGCAGGTCCGGCTGGATGTTGGCCAGGAACAGCACGTCGCTGGAGCGCGATCGCTCCGAGAGCTTTGGCTGGAAGCCCTCGAACACACCCAGCTGCGTGTCGATCGTCTCGCGCGAGTTCAGGTCCCAGCCGTACTCGCCCTCCCAGAAGAACGTCTTGCCGCCGCCGACGCGCTCGACGTCGCTGACGTCGACCGCGCGGGCTCGCATCACGTCCAGCTGCTCCTCGCCAAAGTCCTCGCCCACGGGGCCGACGACCCTGACGTCGTCGAAGAACGAGGCGGCCAGCGAGAAATGCACGGCGGCCCCGCCGAGCATCCGCTCGCGCTTGCCAAACGGCGTCGTCACGGTGTCGTAGGCGATCGATCCAACCACGGTTATGGGCATGGGCGCGCACCTTAGAGCACGCGCTAGCCTGGGGCCGCGATGCGTGCCATCCAGATGACCGAGTTCGGCGGCCCGGAGGTACT
>DATBZG010000039.1:0-2015 GCA_036513335.1 Solirubrobacteraceae bacterium
CAGGCTGATTTGTAGGACAAAGTGCGATCTACGGGGACGATGAACGTCACAAACCTACCTCGTCCCGCTACGAACTTCCGGGGCCTGGTACTAGCCCCAGATCCAGCGAGTCCCGGTCGCTGAAAGTGGGAATTTTTGTGAAACTCCCGGCGTTCTGTGGGGTTGCAACGCCAACCACTCGACGCCGGGAGACCTTTTCAGGTGAAAGCAAGCGTAGGACACCAACTCGACCGAGAGAAGCGGAAGATCATCGCGCGGCTCGCGCCGCTGATGGGCGGCAAGGAGCCGAAGAAGCCGGGCTCGCCGGAGTTCAACGCGCCGCGCGCGAAGTACGAGATCGCGGAGCGGCTTCGAGCCGTGAGCTGCGGCGGCCTGCCGGCGATGCACGATCTGGTTCGCGGCGTCGGGCTGCCCGAGGCGATCGACCAAGAGCTTCGGATCCTCAAGCGTGCGCGCCCGTACCACGACTCGGACCACATCCTCAACATCGCGTACAACGTGCTGTGCGGCGGGCAAGTGCTCGACGACATCGAGGTCCGACGCAACGACACGGCGTTCCTGGACATGCTCGGGGCCGAGGCGATCCCGGACCCGACGACCGCTGCGGACTTCTGTCGTCGGTTTGACGGCGAGGCCGTCGGGCGGCTCATGCGCATCGTCAACGAGACGCGCCTGACGGTCTGGAAGCGGAGCCGACGTGACCTGGCGAAGGAGACCGCGCGCATCGACGCCGACGGCTCGATCGTTCCCACGCTCGGCGAGTGCAAGCAGGGGATGGACCTGTCGTTCAAGGGCATCTGGGGGTACCACCCGCTGCTGATCTCGCTGGCGAACACGGGCGAGCCGCTCTTCATCATCAACCGCAGCGGCAACCGGCCCTCGCACGAGGGAGCGCCGGCGGCTCTCGACGAAGCCATCGCCGTGTGCAAGCGCGCAGGCTACGGGGACGTGCTCCTGCGCGGCGACACCGACTTCACGATGACGGCCCACCTCGATCGTTGGGACGCGGCCGGCGTGCGGTTCGTGTTCGGGTACGACGCGAACCCCGGGTTCGTCGGTCGCGCCGACGACATCCACCCGGGCGACTACGAGGAGCTGGTGCGCAAGGCCAACGCGCAGTTCGCCGGACGCCCGCGGGCGAAGCAGCCGCGCGTGAAGGAGGAGATCGTCAAGCGGCGCGGCTACCTCAACCAGCGCCTGATCGCGGAGGACACCGCCGAGTTCGAGCACCGCCCCACCAAGGCGACGCGCTCGTACCGCATCGTCGTGCTGCGGAAGCTCATCGATGAAGAGCGCGGCCAGCTCTGCATCGGCTCGGACTTTCGCTACTTCTTCTACGTCACGAACGACCGCAAGCTGACCCAGGCCGAGGTCATCGCGGAGTCCAACGGCCGCTGCAACCAGGAGAACCTCATCGAGCAGCTCAAGAACGGTGTCCGCGCGCTGCATGCGCCGCTCAACACGCTCGAGGCCAACTGGGCCTACATGGTGATCGCCTCGCTCGCGTGGTCCATCAAGGCGTGGGCCGCGTTGCTGCTCCCCGCCGCAGGGCGCTGGCGCGAGCGACATCAGGCCGAGCAGACCCGCATGCTGCGCATGGACTTCCGCACCTTCGTACAGTCCTTCATCCTGATCCCTGCCCAGGTCTTGCTCCGCGGTCGCCAGCTCGTCCTTCGGCTGCTCGCCTGGCGCCCGGCGCTGCCCACGTTCTTCCGCCTCCTGGACGCGCTCTGACCCCACGCTCGCCCGACGCACTGGTGCCCGGGCGGGCCTGTCCTCCACCTCTCACCGCAGAGCCATCGCCCTGCGCACAACCTGGACACCAGCCCGACGCCCATCGTCGGATGGGGGAGGTGTGCGCGCAGTCCGCGCTACCTCCCCGCCGCGCCTCGAGCCGGCGCCGCCGCACCGCTATCGCTTCTTTTGGGGCTAGACCAAGGGCCAAGGTAGCACGATGCCCACGAATATCTCATCGTCTGACCTGCGCATGATGGGCATGTGGACGACGTCCTCGG
>DATBZG010000040.1:0-7837 GCA_036513335.1 Solirubrobacteraceae bacterium
TCCGTCTCCACGGCCTCATCGGCGTGTTCGCCGATCGTCCTTCCCGTCACGGTCGGCGCATCCGCGTTCAGGATCCCCGCCTCCTTCAGTCGCGCGAGCACGAGCGGCACGCCGCCCGCTTCGTAGAGCTCTGTGGCCACGTACTGACCGCCAGGCTGCAGGTCGCACAGCAGTGGCGTGCGCTCGGAGATCGCCTCGAACTCGTCGATGTCCAGCGGCACCCCCATCTCATACGCGACCGCCAACAGGTGCAGGACGCCGTTGGTCGAGCCGCCGCTCGTGGCGACCGCCGCGATCGCGTTTTCCAGGGCCGGCTTGGTGATCACGTCGCTCGGGCGCTGACCGCGGCGCAGCACGTCCATCACCAGTTCGCCGACCTGCACCGCGACCTCGAGCTTGCGGCCATCCTGAGCCGGGACCATCGCCGTTCCCGCCGCTGATATCCCCAGCGCCTCGAACGCCATCGCCATCGTGTTGGCCGTGAACTGCCCGCCGCACGCGCCCGCGCCCGGCGAGGCCACCTCCTCGAGCTCGTGCAGCTCCTCCTCGGTGATCTTGCCGGAGGCGAACTGCCCCACCGCCTCGAACACCTGCTGGATCGTCACCTCCGCGCCCTTGTAATGGCCCGGCTTGATCGAGCCGCCGTAGAGCATCAGGCCGGGGATGTTCAGCCGTGCGAGCGCCATCACCGTCCCGGGGATCGTCTTGTCGCAGCCGGAGATCGTGACCAGCGCGTCAAACGCGTGGGCGGAGGCGACCAGCTCGATCGAGTCGGCGATCAGCTCGCGCGAGACCAGGGAGGCACGCATGCCCGCAGTGCCCATCGTGATCCCGTCGGAGATCGCGATCGTGTTGAGCTCCATCGGCGTGCCGCCGGCCGCGCGAATGCCCTCCTTGACCTTCGCCGCGAGCACGCGGTTGTTGAAGTTGCAGGGCATCGTCTCGATCCACGAGTGCGCCACGCCGACGATCGGCTTGGCGAGGTCCTCCGCGGAGTAGCCGATCCCGTGCAGGTAGGAGCGCGCGGCCGCGCGCTCGGGCCCCTCGGTGAGGGCGCGGCTGCGGTGCCTGACGTCGAAGGAGTCCGGGGTGCTCACGCGGCGCGCACGTTATCGCGCTCGCCCCCGCGTCGGCGTGAGGAGCGCTCGCGCGTGCGCACGCGCTCATGCTCCCAGCGGCGCAGGCGCGCGAGGTCACGACGGACGCGGTCGGGGTCCACCTGGCGCCCGGGCAGATGCATGTTCGCCTCTCCCACCAGCCGCCGCTCGTCGGCGCTCAACGCCATCCACTTCGCGAGCACGTCGTCGGAGTCGGGCAGCCTGGAGCTGCCATAGGGCTTGGACTCGTCGGGGAACGCCACGCAGTACTCGCTCAGCAGCTCGCCTGTCTCGATCATGTATGCGACGAGCGGCTTGTGCGGGTAGATCAGGTACGCGTAGGAGGCGTCCTCACCGTCGGCGTGCTCGCCGCCCCGGCCCCATACCCGCAGGAAGCCCAGGTCGCGGTACATCGCCCAGTCGTGCTCGTTCACACACGAGCGCAGCAGCGAGCGGGCACGCTGCTCGGCGCGACGCTCGCGCCCGGGGTCATACCCGGAGGGCGCGGCAGCGCGGCGATGCCCCACCCACAGCAGGTGCAGCCGCGCGACTGCGCGTTTCAGCGTAGGGCGCGCGAGCTCCCAGACGAGCACCACGAGCACGATCGCCGCTGTGCCCAGCGCGAGGCCCACGGCGCTCTAACGCGCGGCCGCTGGCGTGCCGCCGGCGGCACGCGGGAAGAAGATCACGCGCTCGGCATCGCGGGGCACCTCGTCGAAGCTCTTCACCAGCTCCGCCTCGCGGCGACCGCCAGGCGTGGCGGTGGGCACCGCCGCCCACATGCCCGCGTCGAGCTCCCGCCGGAACGCCTCGATCAGCTCCTGCTCCTGCTCCGGCACCGCCACATCACCCTCAGCGAGCACGATCTCGCCATGACCAGGCTTCATACGCAGGAGCTTCATCTACGGTGATTATGGCAAACGCGAGAGGGCGGATCGTCAGTCCGTGCGCACGCGCGCGAGGTTCAGCACATCCACCGGGCCCGCCCCCGAGCCGACGTCGCGCAGGCCGCGCGCAACCGCGGCGCCGGTCAGTGCGCGGGCGGCGGTGGCGGCCTGCAGCGGCGAGCGTCCGAGCGCCAGGTGCGCGGCGAGCAGCGCAGAGTGTGTGCAGCCCGAGCCATGCGCGGCGCCGTCGGGGTAGCGCTCGCCCTCGATGCGCACGAGCTCACCGTCGGACGCGTCGAGGAACAGGTCCACGGCCTGCTCCCGGTGCCCGCCCGTCAGCACGACCACGCGCGGGCCGAGCGCCGCCACCGCCCTGGCGAGCGCCTGCGCCTCGGCTTCCTCGCCCCCCTCTCGCCCTTGCGCGCCTGGCGCCGGTCCGGCGTCACCGACGAGCACCCTCGCCTCAGGCAGGTTGGGGGTGAGTACGCTCGCGCGCGGCAGGATCTCGCTCACCAGCGCATCCTGAGCGTCTGGCTCGAGCAGTCGCGCACCCGACTCCGCCACCATCACCGGGTCCACCACGACCGGCGTGCCCGGCGTGAGCTCGTCGAGCGCGCGCGCGACCGCCATCACGACGGCGACGGTGCCGAGCATGCCCACCTTCACCGCGTCCACGCGGATGTCCGCGAGCACGGCGCGCACCTGCGCCAGAACGATCTCTGCGGGCACCTCGTGCACCGCAGTGACCGCCACGGTGTTCTGGGCGGTGATCGCGGTGATTGCGCTCGTGCCATGCACCCCGCAGCGCGCGAACGCCTTCAGATCGGCCTGGATGCCGGCGCCGCCCCCGGAGTCCGAGCCGGCGATCGTCAGCGCAGTAGCGGTCAGTGGCCCGAGGGGGTCGCGTGCCGGTCGCGTGCCGGGAAGATCGAGTAGCTGCCGATCGCCGTGACCAGCAGCCGACCGTCCTCGTGGCGCACCTCGCTGCTCATCACAGCGATGTTGCGGTTGCGGCGGTCGAGCGTGGTGCGGCACACGATCTCACCCTCTCTCGCCGTCTGGATGTAGTTGATTGCGATCGAGATCGTCGCGATCCGCTCCTCGCGCGTGGTCTGCGCCCACAGCGTGGAGCCCATGCAGTAGTCAACCATCGCGTACGTGGCCACACCGGAGAGCAGCCCGCCGCCGTTGATCAGCTCTGGCCGGATCTGCACGCGGACCGTCTCCGGGTTCTCCCAGCGCAGGCCCATGAAGCTGCTGACGCCGTCCAGCGAGCGCGGGCCTCCAGGCACGCGCGGCCCGCCGGCGACCGCGCTGTCGTCGTTCGTGCTCACCGCCAGCAGGCTACGCGAGCGCTGTTCGGTGTGCTCTTCCACGCCGTGCGTCTTCGCCCACAGGCATATTTCTCATAATCTCGATGCACTTAGTGTATATTGGCCTCGTCGTGGTTCGCTCCCCTTCGTCGACGCCGCCGACGCACCGGATGCGCGACGAGCGTAGGAGCGGGAGCGGACCGCGCGCAAACCGGCGCGCCCGGCCGGGCGCCCGGCCTATCCTCAAAGACGAGGACAGCCAAGCCACCGAAAAAGGAAGCTCTTCATGCCCCGAATCATCGTCACAGCCGATCCTGTCTCATCCGAGGCGAGCGAGAAGACCCCGGTGCTGCTCGACGAGCAGGTGCGCTCCGTCCACCTCAGCACCGATCACGCCGCCGCCCAACTGGTGCAGCGCCTCGCATGGGCGGTGAACGACGCCGAGCATGCGGAAGTGCAACGCGACACTCGCCCCAATGCTGTGCGCACGCGCGCCAATGCCCGCAGACGCACGACGCGCTCCAACAGTCGCCGCGCAGTTCAGGCGTAGCGGCCTCACGGAGGACGCTGACGCCTCCGTACGCACTCAGGACACACACTCGGCACAATCAGCGCACTGAATCGGCACACACGCCAGGCGCGCGTCACACACACCGCCCTAGCGTGCCGGTCATGTGCCGCCGAAGCCCGCCGCCGTCGAGCGAGCGCCGTCCCGACACCCGACGAGCCGTGGGGCGCCTCGGGGAGGACCTGGCGGCGGCGCACATGAAGCGCCTGGGCTACTCCACACTCGCGCGCAACGTGCGCACGCGCAGCGGAGAGATCGATCTGATCGTGTTCGACGGGTGCACGCTGGTCTTCGCGGAGGTCAAGACGCGTTGCGTGCGAGACGGCGAGCGGGGCATCCGGCCGGATCAGGAGCCACTGCCGTGGCTGCGCCCGCGCCAGCGCGCGCGCGTGCGGCGCCTGGCGGTGGCATGGCTGAGCGACACGAGCCAGGAGCGACCGACGGCTCGCACGGTGCGCTTCGACGCGATCGGCGTGATCATCGACGGCCGTGGCAGACTGCTGCGCCTGGACCACGTCGAGGGCGCGTGGTGAGCGCGCGCGAACTAGGATCCCGGACATGCAGCGGGGGATGAGCGACGAGCCGTTCGGAGACGCCTTGCGCGCGCTGATGAAGAAGCGTGGCCTCAGCTACCGCGGACTCGCTGAGGCAACCCGCGAGATCGACGGCAAGGGCATGACGCACGCCCACATCAACATGCTCGCCAACGGTCACGACAGGCCCTCGATGCGCGCGATGGAGCTGATCGCCCACGCCTGCGGCGTGCGTCCTGCGCACTTCGCGGAATACCGCCTGGCGGAGGCGATGCGCGAGCTCGACCCTGCCGAGGTCGGGCTCGAGCAGGCGCTCGAGAACCTCAATGCCCGGCTTGGTGCCCAGCGCGGGTCCGGCGCCAGACCACGCACGCGGCAAATGCCAAAAGCAAAGCCTCATCCCACCGGCTAGTGATCGGGTCCGCGGGACTGACCGCGACGGCGAGCAACACAGCCCACGTCAGCCACGCCATCTGCACGCCACGGCGCGTTATCTCCGGGTAGCGCCAGATCATGCCGCTGAGGCGCCCGACGAAGAAGCCGAGCTCGTGCTCGTCCCCCAGCAGCCGTGCAGCTGAGGAGAGCGCGCCCAGCGCCACCACGAACGCCAGGTAGCCGAAAGGTCGCAGGCAGGCGCGCGCGAGCGCACGTGACACACGAGCCACCGCCGGCCAGCCTGTCTTTGCTGTCAGCTCCTGCCCGTGCGCGCCTGAGCTCAACAGTAGCCCCTTCTAGAGCGCGAGCTGCTGATAGGCCAGCGACTGGAATGACATGCGGTGCAGCGGGGAAACGCCCTGACGCAGGATCGCTTCCCGGTGAGACGGCGTGGAGTATCCGACATGCTCGGCAAAGCGCCACCCGGGATGCTCGACATCGGCGTGTTGCATGAACCGGTCGCGAGTGACCTTGGCGACGATCGACGCTGCAGCGATCGCAGCGCTGGTGGCGTCACCATCGACGATCGCCCGCTGCGGATGCTCGAACTCAGACACGGAGAAGCCGTCCACGAGGCAGATCACCTCGCCGCGGACCTCGGCTGTCGCCGCGCGCAGCGCATCCCGCAGCGCTGCCAAATTTGTCTTGTGCAGGCCGCGTGCGTCGATCCCGCGCACGCAGCGAGAGACGACACAGACCCTCGCCGCGCTGCGCAACACAAGCGGATAGAGCTCCTCGCGCGCCTGCACGCTGTGCTGCTTGGAGTCATTCAGGGCGCCCAGCGCGCGCAGCTCGCGCGTGGTCAGAGCCTCGTAGTCGAAGAGGACCCCCGCGGCGACCAGCGGACCCGCGAGGCAGCCGCGCCCCGCCTCGTCAGCGCCCGCCACCAGCGAGAAGCCGAGCCGGCGGTCGAACGCGAACAATCGTTTGCCGCTGCCGGCGCGCCGTGCACGGCGTCGCGCACGCGCAGAGGAGCCAGAGCTGGGCTTCACCTCAACCACGGCCTGCCCGAGCTCGCTAGAGGCTTCCGATCCGATCAGGGGGCCAGTAGGTGGCGAACGCCTCTCCGATGATCCATGCGGCGGGGACGGGTCCCCAGAACCTGCTGTCGTCGGATTCGCCACGGTTGTCCCCCATCATGAACCAGTGATCGGGCGGAATCCTGATCGCAGTGGGGAAGTTGCACTCGGGGCTTTCCCCGCACGCGCGGATGTAGGAGTCCTGCTCGCGCACGAACGTGCTCTTGCCGGCCGCCTTGCGATAGACGTGGCCTTCCTTGATGAAGATTTCATCCCCCGGCCCGGCGACGATACGCTTGATGAAGTTGACGCTCGATTCCTTGGGCACCGGCGCGTCGCAGGGTGCTTCGCCCATTTTGATCACGTGCGGAGTCGGCCCGCACTCCTCCTGCTCGGCGCCTTCAGGCGGATGGAACACCGCGATCTCGCCCACGTGCGGCGAGCTGAACCCGATGCGGTCGACCAGCACGCGCTGGTTGATCGCCAGCGTCGGCTCCATCGAGCCGCTGGGGATCCTGTACGGCTTGACCACGAACGCCTGGATCGCGAGCGCAAGACCGAGCGCCACGACGATGATTATCACCAGCTCGACGATCCACCCGAGCATCGATTTGGAGCGCTTCCTGGAGACCTGCGGCTGCGACGGGACGCCGGCTTGCTGACCTTTGCTCAGACGTCTGCCACGGCGGCGTGCGCCAGAGCTCTCGCCCTCGTCGGTCTTGGCGCCTGGGCTCACGCCTGCGCGTCGTCGCCGGCGGGTGCGCCTGCATCGGCGTCACCGGCGTCAGCGGCAGGGGCCTCGGCGACGTTTGCGTCAACCTCGGACCCGTCGGTGGCCGCGTCGGCCTCCGTTCCGACAGCCTGCTCCTCTGCGTCGATCGGCTCCGGCTCGACCAGCAGACCGGGCTCAACCGCTTGTTCGGGGCCCGTGTAGCGGCGCTCGCGGACCCGCGCGCGCTTGCCGACACGATCGCGCAGGTAGTACAGCTTCGCGCGACGCACGTCGCCGCGCGCCGCCATCTCGATCCGCTCGATCTTCGGGGAGTGCACCGGAAACATGCGCTCGACACCGACACCGAAAGACTGCTTGCGCACCGTGAACGTCTCACGCGCTCCGTGTCCCTGACGCTTGATGACAACGCCCTCGAACACCTGCACACGGCTGCGAGCGCCCTCGACGACCTGGAAGTGGACCTTGACACGGTCGCCGGGCGCGAAGTTTGGGACGCGGCGCAACTGCGCGCGCTCGATGGTTGCGATTACGCTGCTCATAACTGAAAAGAAGGAGGCGCGCCCCTCTGACTGGAAGCGCCGAGAACGGAATCTCGGCCGGCGCGAGGGGCTATGGTAGCGAACCGCCGCGTTCGCGGCTGCGTTCGAGCCGCCAGTGCTCGATCTCCTCGTGGTGGCCGGAGAGCAGCACATCCGGCACACGCCAGCCGCGAAACTCCGCCGGACGCGTGTAGTGCGGGTACTCGGGGTTGCCTTCGAGCGCTTCGCTGAAGGACTCCTCCGCCGCGGAGCGCTCGTGCCCGAGCGCTCCCGGGATCTTGCGTAGCACCGCGTCGCAGAGCACCATCGCAGCCAGCTCCCCGCCGCTGAGCACGTAGCGCCCGATCGATACAACGTCGCTGGCGTAGTGCTCGAGTATGCGCTCGTCAAAGCCCTCGTAGCGTCCACACAGCAGCGTGATCTCCGGCTCGCCCACGAGCTCCTGTACGAGCTGCTCGTCCAGGAGCCGTCCGCCGGGGGCAAGCGCGATCACGCGCCGGCGACCGCGCAGCGTGACGGGATCGATCCCGTAGTGGGCACGCAGGGCGCTGTCCAACACATCCACACGCAGCACCATTCCGGCGCCGCCGCCAAAAGGCGTGTCGTCCACCTGACCGCCGCTCAGCGATGTGTGATCGCGAGGATTGATGCACTCCAGGCGAGCCCCGCCGGCCAGCGCGTTGCTCACATGCCGCTGGGAGACGAACCACTCG
>DATBZG010000041.1:0-2274 GCA_036513335.1 Solirubrobacteraceae bacterium
TTGTGGATGGAGGGCAGGTACGCTTCGGCACCGGGTAGGTCTCCCTGCTTTGCTAGGCAGAACGCGAGGTTGTTGCGCAGCAGGAACGATTTCGGGTTGGCGACGATGCCTTCTGCCGCGAAGCGGGCGCCCTGTTGGAACTGGCTGTGCTTGGCGGCCTGGTAGGAGCCGAAGATGGCTGGGCCGCTCGCAAAGGGCTGATCGTAAAACCAGGCCCTGGACTCCACCGCCGCGCGCATCTCCGCCCTGCTCGGCTACGAAGGCACAGAGGGCGAGGGCTGAGCAGATCGCCACGAGATCCGCTCTGCCGATCGCAGCGCAATCGCACGGATAGAACCTCGGCCCGAGCGAGCCTCCCGCCGTCATGCGGTCTTAGCCTGGATCCACCGGTGTTGTCCGGGGGTGAGCGCAGAATGACCTCCTGATCGGGCTTGGTAGCGACAGATTGCGGCTGTCGTGGCCCGGGATCAGGAGGTCACTCGTATGGTGCATGATGACGCGGCGGTCGGACTGGACGGTGTTGAGGTCGTCTTTGACGATGAGAGGGTCGTCTCGGACGCGGGGATCGCGCTTGTTGCGACGCTCGTGGGGCGGCTCGGGATCGAGGCGCTCGTGGGCCGGTTTGTGAGGCTTGCGCGTGATCGTCCGGGGTCCGCGAACGCGGGCAGGAAGGTGATGGCGCTCGTGTTCGCGATGCTGCTCGGCGCTGACTCGATCGATGATTGCGATGTGCTGCGCGCGGGTCGCACGCGCCGATTGCTGGGTGGCTGGCTGCCGGCGCCTTCGACCCTCGGGACGTTTCTGCGGGCTTTCACTTTCGGGCATGTGCGCCAGCTCGACCGGGTACTCGCAGAGTCCTTGACACGCGCGTGGCGGGCGGGCGCCGGCCCGGGCGCAGGGCGGCTGATCGTTGACGTGGATAGCTTCATCGGCCAGACCTACGGTTACCGCAAGGAGGGTGTCGGTTTCGGATACACCAAACAGCGCGGCTATCACCCGCTGCTCGCGAGTCGCGCGGGCACCGGCGAGGTTCTGCACGTTCGGCTCAGGAAGGGTCAGGCGAACACCCAGCGCGGTGTCGTGCGCTTCGCTGAGGAGCTGATCGCCCGCGTCAAACGAGCAGGCGCTACCGGCGAGAAGCTTTTTAGAGCCGACTCGGGGTTCTGGAACCGCAAGCTGATCGCGAGGCTCGAGCAGGCGGGCTGGCTCTACTCGATCAGTGTGCGCCTGCAGTTCTGGGTGCCCGCCGCGATCGAGCAGATCCCGGAGTCGGCGTGGCAGCCCTTGGAGGACTACTCCCAAGACGGCGAAGCGCAGATCGCGGAGACGACCACTCACGGACGACGGCTGATCGTGCGTCGCACCCGACTCATCGGCTCGCAAGCAGAGCTGTGGCCGGATTGGCGGTATTTCCCATTCATCACCAACCGCACCGAGGCGTTGGAGGTCGTGGAGGCTGAGCACCGCCAGCACGCCGTCGTGGAGCTCACGATCCGCGATCTCAAAGACCAGGCGCTCGCGCACTTTCCCTCCGGCCAGTTCAACGCGAACAGCGCCTGGACCGTGATCGCCTGCATCGCGCACAACCTGCTGCGCTGGACCAGTGCGATCGGGCTCCCAGGCGAGACCGTCCGCGTGGCGCGCACCATGCGCCGCCGCCTGCTCCAGATCCCCGGCCGGCTGACCCGCACGGGACGGCAGTGGACGCTTCATCTTCCTGCTCGCTGGCCCTGGCAACACGACTTCACCAGCGCGCTCGCTCGCATCCGCGCGCTACCAGAACTCGCCTAAACGCAAACCGTCGCCGCCGAGGACCAGCCAAGCCACCCGCCGCACGGCGCGCCCACCGCTGCCCGAAAACACGCCCGCCAAGGCCTCCGAGAAGACGCCCACCACCCCTCACGCCGACCAACACCAACAACGGCACTCAAAAATCAGGCCAACGGCATCAATCACCCCAAACAGGCAGTCGCACGGTGGATCCAGGCTTAGGAGCTCATTACGTGGCGGCAAGTCAGTTCCGGCCCAAGTCGTCGGCGCGTCAGTCCAGCGCGAACCAGTCTGCACCGCTGGCGGCATTCTTGAGATCGTCGAGATGTCGTCTATAGCGGTCGCTGGAGGTGGTGAGGTAGTCGGTGATGTGCTCGTCCTCCGCGTGCAGGGCGGTAGCGGCAAGGATGGCGCTCACATCGGCCAGGAAGCCGTCTACGGTGAGCAGCATCGGCAGAACGACCTGCCGTCCGTGGAGGATGCTGTTGCGCTGGCGAGCGCTGC
>DATBZG010000042.1:0-4711 GCA_036513335.1 Solirubrobacteraceae bacterium
CTCGCCTCCATCGCATTGCGCTCGTCATCGCCGAGGGGCGTGAGCCTCTCCAGCCCGTCCGCGATGACGACCACGCGCTCGGCGTCGGCCCCGCGCACCTTCTGGAGGCGCCCGACCGCCTGCTCCATCACGTCGTGAGCGTCGGCCACGAACTGCTGGAAGCGCCCCTGGAGCGCCGCCTCGGCCTTCTGCTTGAAGCTCGGGTTGTTCTTCAGCTCCAGCATCAGCGACGCCCCGTACGTCGCGAAGCCGAGCCTCTCAAGCTCAACGTCGGTGCGGCTCACGTACTCGAAGAACCGCCGGAGGTAGCCGGGGTTCTCCTCGGGGTCTTTCCCCTCGGCGACCGTCGCCTCGCGGTCCATGCAGTAGGCGATGACACGCATCACGTCCGTGATCCCGATCGGGGCGTAGCGGTCGACGTACTCCTCGAAGTCGATGTAGATCGTGTGCGTCGGCAAGTCCTTCGCCTCGTCGAGCCGCTTCGCGAGGCGCTTCAGCTCGGTCGTCTTGCCCGTGCCCGGGAACCCGGTGAAGAGCTGACACGACTCGCCGTCGGCGAGGGCGACGGTCCGGTAGAGCGTGTCCTTGCGGCAAACCTGCGTAACCGACCCGGCCTCCGATGCGATCCTCGCGCGCACGCAGGAGGCAGGGGATGGGGCACGACAAGAATTGGGGGAAGGACCTCGACACGACGCGCGCGGCGCTCGCGAGCTGGCGTCGGTTGCACGGCGGCCGTGGCCGGCCGATCCCGGCGGCACTCTGGTCGGACGCCGCTGACGTGGCGCGCGCGAACGGCGTGGCCAAGACGGCACGGGCGCTGCGCCTCAACCCGAGGAAGCTGGCGAAGCTCGCGGAGGGCGCGCCGCGGAGCATGGTCGAGCCTGGGGGTTTCGTGGAGCTCGGCGGCCTTGGGTTCGGTGAGCCGCGCACGATCGCGCTCGAGCTCGTGGGTCGGGAGGGGGATCGCGTGCGCGTCGAGGTTGTCGGTGGCGCGGGCAGCGCGATGGAGCTCGTCGCGTTGGCGCGCGCGTTCTGGAGCCGCAGCTCATGATGGCGGTGACGGCGCAGATGCGCGTGCTGGTGTGCATCGAGGCGGTGGACTTCCGCAAGGGCATCGACGGACTGGCAAGGGTATGTCGGGAGGTGCTGTCGTCGGACCCGTTCTCGGGGACGCTCTTCGTGTTCCGAAACCGCCGAGGCACCGCCATCAAGCTCCTGGCGTATGACGGACAGGGATTTTGGCTGTGCCAGAAGCGTCTCTCGGAGAGTCGGTTCCGGTACTGGCCCGGCGAGGCAGGCTCGGCGCAGCGGGAGCTCTTGGCGCACCAGCTCCAGGTGCTGCTCGCGGGCGGAGACCCGGAGGCGACCTCCGGGGCGCCGACATGGCGACGCATCGGAGCGGGGACCTCGGCCCCGGCGTAGGGGGCCGGGGAGGCCACTTTCGGGCTTGCGTTCTATCTGCCGTCGTGCTCTTTGTAGGGCATGGGCATCGTGTTGATGCACAAGGGCCGGGCGGTCACCGAGGACGACCTCGCTGGCATCCGCGCGCTGATGTCCGAGCGGGCGACGTGGACGCGTCGGTCGTTGTCGCTCACCCTGTGCGAGCGCCGGGGATGGGTGCAGGAGAACGGTGCTCCCCGGGACGCGGCGTGTCGGGCGCTGCTCCTTGCGCTTCATCGCGCCGGGCACATCGAGCTTCCGGAGCCGCGCTGGGCGTGCCGCGAGCCCTGGCGCCGGCTGCGCCCTGGGAGGGTCGAGGTCGCGACCGACCCGATCGGGGGGACGCTGCGCGAGCTGGGCCCCATCGAGCTCTGCCAGGTGGTGCGGACGGCGGCCGAGGCGACGGTGAACGGCCTGCTCGAGGAGCACCACTACCTCGGGTACACGACGCCGGTTGGTGAGCGGCTGAAGTACCTGATCACCGCGCAGGGCCGACCTCTCGGGTGCTTCGTCTGGTCGTCGGCGCCGAGGCACCTCGGGCCGCGCGATCAGCACCTCGGCTGGTCGGCCGAGGCGCGCAAGAAGAACATCCGATTCGTCGCCTACCAGACACGGTTTCTCATCCTGCCGTGGGTGCGCGTGCCGCATCTCGCGTCGCACCTGCTCGGGCGCATGGCGCGGCAGCTCTCGGCCGACTGGCAGCGCGTGTACGCGCACCCCGTCCACTTCACGGAGACCTTCGTGGACACGGAGCGCAACCAGGGGACGTGCTACCGGGCCGCGAACTGGACGGAGCTCGGCCTGACGACGGGGCGCGGGAAGGCGGACATGACGCACACGCCGAACCGATCGTTGAAGCGGATCTTCGGCTACCCGCTGGTGGCCGACTATCGCGAACGACTCGCGCGGATCTCCTCGTGACCGCCTCCGCGATCTCGCTCGACGTCGCGGAGATCGAGGCACTCCTCGCGCGCATCGCGCCGCTGATCACGAAGGCCGACCACGAATGCCTGGAGTCGCTCGTGGGCACGCTCATCGAGGTGACCCGCCTTGCACGCCGGCGCGGCGCGACGATCGCGCGGCTGCGGCGGATGCTCGGACAAACGAGCAGCGAGAAGACGGCGAACGTCGTCGGCCCGAAGGGAGCCCCGGCGCCGGCGAGCGACGACTCTCCCACGGCGAGCGGGCAGGACGAGCCCGCCCCCGACGAGCCGCCTCGGGGCGAGACGAAGGACGATCCCGCGAACGACACCGGCGGCGCTGCGGAGGGCAACGACAAGCCACGACGCAAGGGCCACGGCCGCATCCCTGGGTCGGCCTACGCATCGCATGGCATCGCCGTCCCGCATCCGACGCTGTGCACAGGGCAGCACTGTCCGGCGTGCGCGCACGGCACGCTGTACGCGATGAAGGAGCCGGCCTCCTGCGTGCGCGTCTTCGGGCAGGCGCCGCTCGTGGCACTCCGATGGGACTGCGCGTGCCTGCGTTGCAGCGGGTGCGGCCATGTCTTCACCGCGCTCCTGCCCGATGAGGGCCGAGGGCCGAAGTACAGCGAGAGCGCGGCGAGCATGATGATCGTGCTTCGCTATGGCATGGGCCTGCCGCTGCACCGCCTCGAGGTCATGCAGCGTTTCCTCGGCGTGCCCGTGCCGGCCTCGACGCAGTGGGAGGTCGCGCGCGATCACGTGCAGGAGATCCTCCCGGTCTACGAGGTCCTCGTCTCTCTCGCTGCGAACGCGCCGCTCGTGCACAACGACGACACGTACGTGAGGATCCTCGAGCTCATGGGCAAACGCCGGAACGAGCTTCTCGCCGCCGGCGATCTCGACCTCCCCGATCGCACCGGACTCTTCACGACGGGGATCGTGGCGCGCGCCGCTGCGGGGCCGATCGCGCTATTCGCCTCCGGACGCCAGCACGCCGGCGAGAACCTCGCCGACCTGCTCGATAGACGTGACCCTGCCCTCGCTCCACCGATGCAAATGTGCGACGGGCTCGCTCGCAACCTGCCCCCTGAGCACGCCGTGGTGCTCGCCAACTGCCTCGCCCACGGCCGCCGCCATGTCGTCGACGAGGTCAGCAACCATCCAGAGCTCTGCGAGCACTTGCTCGACGAGATCGGCAAGGTCTTCGCCCACGACGCGAAGTGCCGCAAGGACCGCATCACCGGCGAGGCGCGCCTCGCCTTCCACCAGCGCGAGAGCGGGCCGGTCATCGCCGACCTGCGGGTGTGGATCGAGGACCTCTTCGCCAACAAGCGCGTCGAGCCGAACTCGGGCCTCGGCGGTGCTCTTCGGTACCTGCTCGAACGCTGGGAGCCGCTGACGCTCTTCCTTCGTGTCGTCGACGCGCCCATCGACAACAACATCTCAGAGCGTGCCTTGAAGCACGCGATCCGCCAGCGACGCGCCTCGCTCTTCTACCGCTCGAAGAACGGCGCCCTCGTCGGCGACGTGTATACGGCGCTCATTGTCACGACGCAGCTCCACCGCGGCGATCCCTTCCGCTACCTCATGGCGCTCTTCACGAACTACAAGGCCGTCGCCGCCGCGCCGAAGAACTGGCTGCCGTGGAACTACGAGGACGCGCTCGCGCGCCTCGACCCACGCCACGCCCAAGCAGCGTAGCCGGCCGCGTCGCGATCCCGCGCTCGCCACCGGGGCCGCGAAGGGCGCGGCGGCTCACGCGTGCGCGTGCACCAGGTCCGCGCGTCGAGCTACGCACTGTTGCCGAAAGGACACGGGCGTTCTGCTCAAGCAGACGAGGCTGGAGGCGCACTTCCAGGCCGCGACAACCATGGAGCCGCACCGCGCGCACTTTGAGGAAACGCGCGCCAAGCACGAGGCCGACCTGCGCGAGGGTGCCAGGTGGGTCGAAGCTGCCCGACGAGTACCTCAGTTCGCGTTCCCCCCAACGTGTGAGCCCGAGATCCGCCGGCGGGCAGCGGTGGGGCTGCGGCTTAAGTGGTACGCTCTCGTGCATCGCGACCCAGATCGTCCTCTCCCCGAAACATGGTGAACTGATCGAGTCCAATAAACTGAACCACATGTCGAACTGCGTAGAGGGATGCGGCAGTCGAAAGCTGAACACGACCGAGAATCCCATCATGTGGAGACTGTTCGCCATGAACCAAAGGACGCAACTGCTCCTCAAGTGGTCGCGTGTCTCTGCCATGGATTGTAAAGGTCCCACGTTGCGCGAAGATACGCTCTGATTTCCACGGAATAATCACTGGAACGATTCCGTTGAACGGCCATGAATAATCATCGTG
>DATBZG010000043.1:0-4710 GCA_036513335.1 Solirubrobacteraceae bacterium
CGACGCGCCGGTAGGTTGGCGGCCTTGGGCATCTCTCCCTACCTGAAGGGCCTGCGCGAAAGGATCGGCCACGATCTGGTGCTGCTGCCGGCGGTGGCAGTGCTGCCGTGGGACGAGGCGGGCCGACTGCTGATGGTGCGCGAGTCACAAACCGGGCTGTGGCAGACGGTCGGGGGCGCGATCGACCCGGACGAGGCTCCCCGGGACGCGGCCGTACGGGAGGCGTTCGAGGAGACCGGGACACGCGTGGAGCTCGACGGGATCCGAGGGGTCACCGGCGGACCGCAGTACCGGCTGCGCTACCCCAACGAAGACCTCGTGGGCTACGTGTCGATCGTGTTCGACGCGCGCGTCGCCGAGGGCACGCCTCAGCCCGACGGCGAGGAGACGCTCGCCGTGGCGTGGTTCTCGATCGCTGAGCTCAGCGAGATCGCGCTGACTGACTTCACGGTCGCGCTGCTCAGCGATCCCGCAGTGGCGGTGCTCCCGGGCGGGTAGCTGCAGCTACTGGAGCGCGCCTGCAGCACCTTGCGCGCCGGTGGCTCGCGTTGCTGCCCACGCCACACGCGAGGCCTCCGAGCGGCTGTTGACCTTCAGGGTCCGGTAGCAGTGCTCGAGATGCTTCTGCGCTGTGCGCACGCGGATGCCGAGCGCGGCGGCCGCGTGCTCATTGGAGTAGCCCATCGCGGTCAGTTGCAGCACTTCCGCCTGGCGTTCGGTGAGCCCGAGCCGGCCCAGTGCAGAGATGCTGACGCTCGTCCCGGAGGCACGCATCAGGTCGGTGTGGGCGAGCGCGTTGCGATACGCCTGGATCAGATACGGGCGCGCGAGGTTGAGCAGATCGCGCTCGGCGGCGGTGAAGTCTCGCTTGGATCGACTGAGCGCCACACCGAGGATCCGCTCCGGTCCCGACGGGAGCGTGAACGCGATCTGGTACTCGACGCCCAGCGCCATGTACACCTCCCGGTAGATATCGAGCTGGTGCAGTTGCCGACGAGTGATCAGATCCGAGAACCGCGTCGCACGACCGTCTCGCGTACGCAGGAAGTACTCCGCGATCGGGTTCTGCGGTGCGTAGCGCGCGAACGCAGCGTGGGACTCCCGCGGCGCCGGCGGGTCCGTCAGCGAGATCGTGTGCGGAAGATCTGCGGGCAGTTCGTGGATCGCGCAGAAATCCGATGGGACCGCTTCACGCAGCACGCGCAGCAGGCCGTAGCTGAACTCCTCGAGCTCGAGCAAGCCGATCAGCTCGCCTACGAGCGACAACACTCGTTTCTCCATGCCAACTGACATGGGAAAACGCTAACGCATGTCGACGGCCCGCCGGTTAGGGTTCGGTCCCGCCGCCCTGCGGCGAGTACGTGCCGGGAGCGCCGGCGCCGGGGCCGGCAAAGCCACCGGGACCGCCGTTCTGCGCTGCCTGCAGGCGCCCCTGCCAGACGGCTTTGGCGCCGAGGTCGCCGGTGCGGAAGACGAAGTAGCCGGTGACGAGCGCCAGTACGACGAGCACCACCCGCAGCGCGCTGAAGATCGCCTTGGAGCCGAGCAGCTCATCGACGATGCCCAGGCCGGTGGGCATGCCGCCGGAGATCCGCCTGGCGGCAAAGGTGAGAATGAGCACGGCGGTGAACAGCACGTAGACGATCGCGAGGATGTGCGCGGCCTGCGAGTGTTCGGAGATGAATTTGGCGGCCTGTCCCTGCAGGTGAAGCGCACCACGCAACGCGGCGCCCGCTTGCATGGTGATGAAGATGGAGCTCATGGCGACGATCGACACGAGCGCCAGCGCGATGCCGTAGCGCGTGAGCCACTCGGGCTTGACCATGAAGACAAGGGCAGCCACGACGGTCGTGGGAATGAGCACGACAGGCACGTGCACGAACAGCGGGTGCGCGGGCAGACCGCTGTAGATCGTGGTGATGCGGATCGGCAGGCTGAAGAAGGCCAGGAAGGCGAGCAGCGTGAGCACGAACTCGGCGCGCCGCCAGTCGACCCCGGAACGACGCCCGCCGGCGTCAATCGTTTGTGTGCTCACCGGCGGCAGCGTACGTGCAGTCCCTTAAGCGGTGACTAAAGGTAAGTGATCTCTAATACTTGGCCTACCCGCCGTCCGACTGGAGCCCAGGCTCGGCTGGGTAGCTGCGGATCGTCTCGAGCGCACATGTGAGCTCGACGAGCCCGTGGAATGTGCGTGGGTCGTGACCGGTTGCAGTGGCGATGTGCGCCAGCCGGTAGCGCACGGTGTTGGGGTGCACGTGCATGTGCTGGGCAGCGCGCGCGACGCTGAGATCGGCTCCGGCGAACGCGCGAACGGTCTCCTCTATGACGGAGAGATCCTGGGGGCTGAGCGCTGCCAGGCGCGCTGCTTTGGAGGCGATCACGGACCTGGTGGCCTGATCAGCGCCGACGAGCGCGCACTCGAGCGAGGAGAGCTCGCCGAGCGATACCACGGGGTGCTGCGAGGTCGTGTAGGAGAGCGCGAGCACGGCCTCCTGGTAGGCGCGCTGCACGCCGGCAAAGCCGGGAGCGGGTGCACTCAGCCCGTAGCGGACGTCTAGGTGATGCTCTTGCAGCGTGAGCTGGCGCACGCTGAGCAGCGCGTCGAGCGTCTCGGCGGGCGAGCGCAGTGCTGCGATGATCACGATCTCGCCCTGGCGGATAGTGAGCAGTGGCGTGGCCTTCCCGAGCGCCGCGCCTCGCTCGAGCGTATCTCGGGCGAGCTGAAGCGCATCGCCGGCGGCGATGCGTCCGGGCGCGCGCTCGACGCGGCCGACCACGGTGACGAGCTGGGCGGTGGGGTCTAGCCCGGGCGCAGCTGGATGGCGCCGGCCGGCGGCGAGGACCTGGCCGTGGATGAGCCGCTCGAGCAGGTCGCGCGCCTCGCGTCCGCTTTGCGTGCGCAGCCGTGTCTCCTCGCGCAGATAGGCCTCGGCGGCGTGGGTGGTGATGGTGTCGATCGCGTCGAGTGCGAAGCGCGCGAGCGCAAGACTGGCGTGCCGGGTAACGCGCAACTGCGAGGCCTCCTGCGCACAGGCGTCCCAGTAGCCGAACAGGGCAGCGCGGTAGGCGTGCAAGAAGGCATCCAGCGGGACGCCCTGACGCACGCGTCGAGCAGCGTGCTCGCTGACGACGGGCACGTCCTCGCGCTGGACGGGCGTGGCGGCGGCGAGCGCCTGCCCGAGGATCTCAGCGGTTGCGGTGGAGAGCAGCACGACGTCGTCGATCACGCCGGCCTGCACGCGGCGATAGGCGGGAACCTCCTCGACGATCCGCGTGACCATCTCCTGCGCGATCTCGCGATTACGCTCCAGCAGCGCCCTGCCGACCTTCTGGATGGCGGCCCGATGCTGTCGCGTGTCGATCTCGTCCACTTGTCAGATCCTACATCTTTTACTGAATATTTTTAGATTTTTGGACAACACCTGCCTCTGATAGCGGTGTCAGTCTGATCCTTGCCTTTGACCACTCACGGCGGGCCGTGCGTCCCGCCCGACCAGCGAGGAGCGATCAGATGTCGAGCACACAGAGCAATAGGTTGGAAGGGCAGCGAGCGCTGGTGACGGGCGCGACGTCGGGCATTGGCAAGGCGATCGCGCTGCGTCTGGCCCTGGACGGCGCGGAGGTGATCGTGCATGGCCGCGACGCGGCCCGCGGCGCGGAGGTAGTGAAGACGATCGAGGCGGTCGGTGCGAGCGCACGCTTTGAGGCGGCAGACCTCGGGAATGCGCAGGACGTGAAGCGTCTGGCGAGCGCAGCCGGCGACGTGGATGTGCTGGTGAACAACGGCGGCTTCTCCGCGTGGGCGCCGACGGCAGAGTTCGAGGTGGACACGTTCGATGCGATGTTTGCGGCGAACGTGCGCGCGCCATTCCTGCTGGTGGGCGCGCTGGCGCCGGGGATGGCGGAGCGCAGGAAAGGCGCGATCGTGAACGTGAGCAGCATGGCGGCGCAGGTGGGGCTGGCCGGCGGGGCTGCGTACAGCGCGACGAAGGCGAGCCTGTCGGCGATGACGCGCTCGTGGGCGGCGGAGTACAGCCCGAGCGGCGTGCGCGTGAATGCGATCGCCCCCGGCCCGGTGTACACGGAAGGATCGAACGACGAGCTGATCGAGGCTTTGGGGTCGACCACCCCGATGAACCGTCCGGCGCAGGCGGAGGAGATCGCGGAGGTGGTGGGCTTCCTGGTGTCGCCGCGCGCGAGCTACGTGACGGGCGCGGTGTTCGCGGCGGATGGCGGGCGTACGGCGGTGTAGCGAGATCGCAGAGCTCGACGCGGCTTGACGCGATCAGCACCGGACGGGACGAGCGGTTATGCGATCGCTACCCGTCCGGCAGCGAAGCGCGGAAGCAGTAGGTGCGGTAGGGCATCTGGAAGGACTCGCCGCCTGAGAGCTCAGGGTCGGACTCGACGAGGGAGCGAACGTCGGCAAGGTAGCGCTCTTTCCGAGAAGCGTCGGCGGTGATGAAGTAGCTGCGCGAACGGACCATCTCGAGCAGGAGCTCGAGATTCATCGGCCTCTGCCACGGCACGTTGAACCTCTCGGTGGGTCCGAAGGGAGCACCGATGGAAACCCGATCCATGTCGATCAGCTCGGCATCGCTGCTACCCATGACGTCGCTCAAGCGGCGCATCCAGGCGACGCTGTGATCGCGTCGATTCCAGATCAGGCAGAGCTCGCCACCCGGCCTGAGAACACGGGCGACCTCGGGG
>DATBZG010000044.1:0-2322 GCA_036513335.1 Solirubrobacteraceae bacterium
GAGCGCCTCGCTGTGGCTCTCGCCGACTGCGTGCATTCCCAGTGAAACGCAGCAGATGACATCCGCGGCTGCGATCCCGGCGTGGACGCATAGAGTTACGTAGGCGTCGGCTACGTCCAGCTCGTCGTCAGCGAACTCACGCACGGTCTCGGCGGCGTTCACAAACTGTTCCGCCTTACGCAGCCGCCCTGCGGTTACCGCCTCGTCACATGCACGCGTCCGTCTACTCATTGCCCGACCTTCCGACTGATCAGTCGCTGCAGCGTACGCCGCGACCCAAGCAACTCGATGCCCTCTTGCAGCGCATCCTTTAGTACCGACTTTGCCTCTGAGCCGGACACCTCGCCCTCACCGAACTCCAACACACGGGTGTCGTTCCCGGTCCACGCTGTAGCCAAGCGCTGGAGCTCTGCGAGCTGCGCCCGCCAAGAGTCCGATTCAGGGTCACAATCGGAGCGACGAATCACAAGCACGTCGAGATCGCTCGCCGCAGTGGCCCGCCCTCGCGCCACCGAGCCAAATAGGAGGACCACGCGCGGGGTCTCGTCCCAACTCGCGAGCAAGCCTCGCAACCGATCGATCAGCTGTTGGCGCAGGCCGGCCAGCCCCTCGATCCAGGGAGCAGCGAGATGCTCTCGGTTGAGCCGGTAGAGATGTGACGCCCCGGCTGCACGCCGCGAGACGACGCCTTGTGCCACTAGCCGGTCGGCTGCTCGGCGAATACCCTCGGTACTGCCATACCCGACATGCCGTGCGAGCTCTCGGCCGCTGAACTCCGCGTCGGCGCGGGCGAGTGCAGCGAGCACATCCCCGTCGAGGGTTGGGGTCACGACCATCAGCGGATGACCAAAGTCCATGTGCGAAGGATACTACGCAAGTGCGTATTATTATTGGCATTTGCAAACTATCTTGCGCAGCATGCTCGGCATTCCACAATGGCGCATCTCACCGGCGTCGAACTGAACGCATGGCGGTTGGGAGGGGCTTGCCCAGGAGACGTTCACACGCTCCAGGCGCCCCGCGGCGACGGCGTAGTCCGCGCCCACGCGTGCGGCCACGAGTAGAATCAGGTCGGTGCGATGGCTGCGGTTTGCTCGAGCGAGATGGACGCGTTCGGCTTCCCTGGCGGTACTGGCCGGTACCGCGTCTTTGGCTGCTGCGACACCTGCGAGCGCGGCCAGCGTGAGCACCCTCGACCCGGCCGGATCAGGAGTTTCAGCGTACGGCGGGTGGGCAGCGTGGACGCACGTCGACGCAAGCTCCAGCACGCAGCTGATGCTGCGCTCGCCTGCCGGCGCGATCGCTCCTGCCGCGACCGCGCCAAGTAATGGTCCGTTCGAAGTGGCGCTCGGTCCGCGTGCGGGGGGCGGTGTGACCGCGGTGTACGTACGGTGCAGCGAACCACGGGGATCTCTGGGATGTGCAATCTACGAACTGCCGCTCGGGGTGGCGGGCGCCACCGAGCGCCAGCTGGCCATTCCGGGCGGGGGCTCGGATACCCGGCCCGCTATCTGGAAGAACCGCGTCGCGTTCGTGCGCGAGAACGCTCCGGGCAGCAAGCACCCGGACAACATCTACGTGTGGACGATCGGCGGTGGCGGACCGACGGCGGCCAAGCTCGAGGCCTCCCGCGGGTCGCGCGAGGCACCAGGAGGAGGCTGGCCAAAGGGGCTCACCGGTGAGGTCACTGCGCTCACGATCGGCCCGCGCCAGATCGCCTACGTGACGTCGATTGAACAGGGGGATTTTGGTGAGACAACGCTCTGGTATGAGACATTCGGTGACCGCCCGGAGCTGATCGACCAGCGCACGAGCGGTGCGGGAAACGTATGCGCGCCCGAGTTCCTTTCGCCGCTGATCGCGGGCGGCTGGCTGTACGCCTACCTGCACGCGTGCGATCCCTCCGCGGACGTGGACCTGGATCGTCTCACGCGCTATCGCCGCGGTGAGGCCGAGCGGGCACGCTACACGTTCATCCACTACGGCGATGACGAGCTCAGCTCAGTCGTGATCGACGGAGCGGGCGTTGATTGGGACGACGAAGGAGTCAAGCGGCTGTCGAGCGTGTCTTGGGAGCGCATCCCGTTGCCCGTGCCCGAAACCTTCTGCACGCGCTCAGACCCCTTCTGCTGAGCACCGCCTGCTTACGGCCAGAAGCGTCCTTATCAATACATTTCTCCAAGCCGACGCGGGGACTCGAACCCCGGACCCCTTCATTACGAGTGAAGTGCTCTACCAGCTGAGCTACGTCGGCGCGGGTCCTGATGCTAGCGCCGCACGGGACTCACGCGGGGCTTCGCATCGCGGGGACTCATCGGCCTC
>DATBZG010000045.1:0-3292 GCA_036513335.1 Solirubrobacteraceae bacterium
GTCTTCCGAGCCCCCCGCGCGGCGTGCGAGCACGGCGGCGATGAACAGCGCCGGCGCCACAACCAGGCCGTGGTTGGCCATCTGCAGCAGGGCACCCTGGGCGCCCTGCGGGTTCAGCGCGAAGATGCCGAGCGTGATGAAACCGAGCTGTGCGACGGAGGAGTACCCGAGGATCAGCCGCGCGTTGGTCTGGCTGAACGCCTCCATCGAGCCGTAGATGATCGACACCAGCGCGATCACCAGCATCAGCGTCTGGAAGTGAACAGCGGCCTTCGGGAACAGCGGCAGCACGATCGCCAGAAAGCCGTATGCGCCGACCTTGGAGAGCACGCCCGAGAAGACCATCAGTACCTCGACCGGCATCGCCCGGTAGCCGTCCGGCATCCAGCCGTGCAGCGGGAACGCCGGCATCTTCACGAGGAACGCCGCCGCGAAGAACAGGAAGATCCACTCCTGCGAGCCCGTGCTCAGCGGCAACGCCTGAAGCGAGGACAGCACGAACGTGATGTGCCCGCCGCCCTGCTGCGCCGCGAGCACGCCTGTGGCGATCGCCGCCGCGAGCATCAGCAGCGAGCCGACGAGCGTGTAGATGACGAGCTTGATCGTCGCTTTCACGCGGTCCGGTCCCTGCCCCCAGCCGCCGATCAGGAAGTAGAAAGGGATCAGCATCAGGTCGAAGAACGCCACGAACAGCGCCAGATCCTGCGCCAAGAACGCTCCCAGCACGGCCGACTCGGCGAGCATGAAGTGGAAGTAGAAGAGCCGCGGGCGATCCAGGGCGGGGCTCTCGCTGCGCAGGTTCGTGGCCAGCGTGGCAGCCGCGAACAGCAGCGTGGTTAGGCCGATCAAAAAGACGTTCAGCCCGGTGACTGCGAGCTTGTAGTGGATGCCCAGCGTCGCGATCCAGACGACGTCGGTCACGTGCTGCACGCCTCCCCCAGCTTTGTAATCGGCGATGTAGCCGATCGCGAGGCCCAGCGCTGCCAGCGAGCCGAGCAGCGCCAGAGCGCCCGGGACGCTCCACGCGCCCCGACGCGGGGCAGCCGCGCCTCCGTTGGCCTTGCTCGTACCGTTGCCTGCGACGGCGCCGATCAGCGCACCGAGCAGGCCGCAGGCCAAGGGGATCCAGATCAGTATTGAAAGTGGTGGCATCGTCTGTTTCGGCTCAGGCTCAGGTCTGCAGCAGGAAGTAGAAGCCGACGCCGGTGACGCCAAGCACGAGCAGGGCGGCGTAGTAGCGCACGAAGCCGCTCTGTGCGGCGCGCACAGCCGCCGAGCCGGCGCGCACGATGCCGGTGGTGCCGCCGATCAGCGTGTCATCGACGAACACCCGCTCGAACGTGTCGCGGGCGAAGGCGCCGGCGGCCGCCATCGGCTTCACGACGAGCGCGTCGATCAGCTCGTCGAAGTACCACTTGTTCACGAACAGCTCATAGAGCGGGCGCGTGCGTTCCCTGATTGCCGTTGAGGCCTTCAGTTCCTTGCCGCCGACGATCCAGATGCGGTACGCGAGCCCTATGCCGGCAAGGCCGATCAGCGTGCCGATCGTCAACCCGATCACGAGCAGGCCCGTTTTGGTGTGTGGTTCGTAGCCCTTGGCCGTGGAGAACGACGGTCGCAGGAAGTCGTCGACCACGAAGTCCACTTTCGGGATCTGGATCAGGCCAGCACCGATCGCGCCAAGCGCGAGCAGGCTCATCGCGATGCGCATCGGCAGCGCGCGCTCGGCGATCGCGTGGTTGGGACCCGGGAAGCCGACGTCCGTGTCCTCCTCTTCGCCGTTGGCCGGGTTGAAGGGCACCTCGGCGTGATGGAGATGGCCTTCTTCGAGCTCGCGCGCCTCGGCCACGGGCTCGCCGTGGAAGGCGCGGAAGATCATGCGGAAGGTGTAGACGGCTGTGAAGAAGGCGCCGATGTAGCCCGCCACGTACAGGATCCAATGCCAGCCGCCGCGCTCGCCCGTGACGAGCAGGATCTCGTCCTTGGAGAAGAAGCCCGAGAACGGCGGGATCCCCGACAGCGCGAGGCCGCCGATAATGAAGCACGCGTAGGTGAACGGCATCGCTTTGCGAAAGCCGCCCATCTTGTTCAGCGACTGCTCGCCGCCCATTGCTCCGATCAGCGAGCCTGCCGCCATGAACAGCAGCGCCTTGAAGAACGCGTGCGTCATCAGGTGGAAGAGGCCGGCCGCGTACGCGCCGACGGAGACGCCCATGATCATGTAGCCGATCTGCGACATCGTCGAGTAGGCGATCACGCGCTTGATGTCGGTTTGCGCGAGCCCGATCGTGCCGGCGATCAAGAGCGTCGCGGCGCCGACGATCGCCCCCACGTCCTGCGCGGCGGGAGCGCGTTCGAACAGCGGGTGCATGCGCGCGATCAGGTATACGCCGGCTGTCACCATCGTCGCAGCGTGGATCAGCGAGCTGACGGGCGTGGGGCCCTCCATCGCGTCCGGGAGCCACGTGTGCAGCGGGATCTGCGCGGACTTCGCGAACGCGCCGACGAGCAGCAGGATGCAGCCGGCGACGAGGTCTCCGTTATTCGTCCCGTGACCGAACGCCGGATGGGCGCTCGATTCGACGGCGTGGAAGGTGCGCAGGAAGTCGAGCGTGTGCGTGTGCTTGAAGATGAAGTACGTGCCGAGCACCAGGCCCGCGTCGCCCACGACGTTGATCACGAACGCCTTGATCCCGGCTTTCGTGGCGGTCGTTCGCCTGTACCAGAAGGAGATCAGCAGGTAGGAGGCGGCACCCACGAACGCCCAGCCGACGATCAGCAGCAGGAAGTTGCCGGCGAGCACCAGCAGCAGCATCGAGAAGACGAAGAAGTTCAGGTAGGAGAAGTACCGGACGAAACCACGGTCTTTGTCCATGTAGGAGATCGAGTACAGGTGGATCAGTGTGGAGACGCCGCTGACGACGAGGATCATGAACACGGACAGCGGGTCCACGAGGATCGACATCTGCGCGTCGATGCCTGTCGTCGAGGCGTAGTTCCACAGCGAGGACACCAGCTGACGATGATCGGAGGCGTGGCCCTGCAGCGAGATCAGCGCGCCGAGCGCGGCCAGGAACGCGAGAAAGATCGCCGCGGTGCCGATCCAGCCCGCGGAGCGCCCCGGCAAGACGCGGTAGCCGAAAGCCGTGATCAGCGTCCCGAGCAGGGGAAAGACCAGGACCAACCAGCCATACGTGGTGGTGCTCATCTAGCCCTGGAGCTCCCGCAACTCATCCACGTCAATAGGCAGGTGCCGCCGATAGATCGCGACGATCATGCCCAGGCCGATGCA
>DATBZG010000046.1:0-15949 GCA_036513335.1 Solirubrobacteraceae bacterium
CCCCCCGAGCGCGAGCCCGGCGGCGCCCAGCCATCCGATCGCGGCGGGCAGCTGACCGAAGACGGCGAAGGTGACGAGGCCGAGCGCCGTGTACACGGTCGCGAACAGCCACTTGGGTGCGTCGATCCACAGCAGCTTGAAGATCACGCCGCCGAGCGCGCCCGCCCACATCACGATCAGGATCGTGTTTGCCAGCGACCCCTTCAGCGCCAGCAGCGCGACGGGTGTGTAGGTGCCGGCGATCAGCACGAAGATCATCGAGTGGTCCAGCCGGCGCATCCAGCGACGCGTGGCGGGCCGCCACGTGACGCGGTGGTAGAGCGCGCTCGTGCCCAGCAGCCCGGAGACGGCCACCGCGTAGATCGTTGCCGCCAGACGCGCCTTCCCCCCGGACGCCGCAAGAATCAGCGCCACCCCGCAGAGCAGCGACACGAAGAAGCCGTACTCGTGCAGCACTCCGCGCAGCCGGGGCTTGATCGGCCCCGACGGGACCATGTTCATAAGCGAAAGGTAGCGCTCCTGCGCGCGGCTGGGCAGAAAGCTGACTCAGCTCGGCGCGGGCGCGGCGCCGGGCTGTGTCGGGGCGTCGCCATCGCTCAGCTTGGCGCGGGCGCGCTCGGGTGTAACGGTGACGACGTCCCATGCGAGCCCCACCCGCCTGAGCCCCAGGATCAGCCAGCCGGAGGGGTCGAGCTCATACCAGCGCAGGCCGTGAAAGGCGGACTGCGGGAAGGCGTGGTGGTTGTGGTGCCAGGCCTCGCCGAGCGAGGGCAGCGCGAGCCAGAAGACGTTCGTGGACTGATCGTCGGTGTCGAAGCGTCGGCTGCCGAAGAAGTGACAGATCGAGTTGATCGACCAGGTGATGTGGTGCACGAGGAAGATGCGCACGAGACCGGCCCACAAGAGCGCCGACAGGCCGCCGTCGACGAGCGAGCCGCCGCTCAGCGCGAGGCCCGCAAGGAACGGCAGCACGAGCGAGCCAAGCGCGATCAGCGGGAAGCTCCTGTTGATGCGTCGCATGAGCGGGTCCTCGACGAGATCGCGCGCGTAGCGTTTGGAGGAAGCCTGGCCGTGGGTCTCGAACAGCCAGCCCACGTGCGCGTGCCAGAGCCCTGAGGCCATGCCGCGCAGGCCGGCGCCGTGGCCCGCGTGCGGGCTGTGCGGGTCGCCCTCTTCGTCGGTGAACGTGTGGTGCTTGCGGTGGTCTGCGACCCAGTCGATCACGCCGCCCTGCAGCGACATCGAGCCGAGGATCGCCAGCGTGTAGCGCAGCCACGGGCGCGTCTGAAAGGCGCGATGGGTGAGCAGGCGGTGGAAGCCGACGGTGATGCCCAGTGCGCTCAGCAGGTACATGACGGCGAAGATCGCCAGGTCGCGCACGCCCAGGAAGTGGTTCCACAGGATCACCGCAGCCGCGATCACGCCGAGAAACGGGAGCACCACGGCGGTGATGTTTGCGTTGCGCTCGAGGCGGGTCACTGTCGCATTTCTACCCCTCGCCCACGGGCCGTTACGAGGATCGCGGCGCAAACCCCCCGCCTGGGGGGGTGCGGCGCCGCTGCTTGTTCTAGTGCTTTGAACATCGCTTATGTTCGCTGAGCGTTGCGTCGAACGGAACAGTGATGCCCTCGCCTCGATCGCTTTCGCCTGGCAGCAAGTCCTCTACGACGCCCGGCCTCGGGGGGCGGCGTGTGCGGGGATGGTTCCAGCGCCGTGGCGATGGGAGTGACGAGGGTGCTGCGTTTGCGTTCAGTCTTCGTCTGCTGTTGACGGTCCTGCTGAGTTTCGCGTTGGTCGCGATCGTCGGCTATGTGGTTCTGGAGCGAAGCTTGGCGCAGCGTCAGATCAGCGATTACGCGTCCTCGCAGCGTGCAGACGGTGCGGCATTTGAAGAAGTGGGCACGCGTTCGACCAGCACGGCGGATGCGCTGGGCGACATCGACAGGCTGCTGGATGGGATCGCCCGGAGTCCGGGCACTCGGGAGGCGATGCTCGTCGACCAGCGTCACGTGATCCGTGCGGCGGCCGGCGGTGCCGTGGTCGGACGGATCGTTTTTGACGATCCGATCGATGCCGCGCTCGAACAGGGTCGCTCCTACGCCGGGCATGAGACAGATCCGGCTCGAGATAGTCGCGACTTCGAGTTCGTGATCCCGGTGCACGTGCGCGGCAAACACCTTGCCTATGAGGTGACCTACGACCACCAGGTCTATGACGCACAGCTGAACGAAGTGCGCCTGCTTCTCGGCCTGATCTGCCTCCTCGGCCTCGTGGGAGGGGGCGGGATGTTCTACCTGGTTGGTGGCCGGCGGCTGATCCGCGATCACAGGATTGTCCTGCGGCGTGCGACTCGCGACGGTCTGACCGATCTGCCCAATCAGCGTGCCTTCCAGGAGGAGTTCCCGCAGATCGTTGCTTCCGCTGCGCGCTACCAGGACCCGTTGGCGCTAGTCCTGTTGGATGTCGATGACTTCAAGCTGATCAACGACCGTCACGGGCACCCGCACGGTGACGCCGTGCTCAAGCGCGTCGCCGGGGTGCTGCGCGGCGTGCGGCCGGGCGACCGGCCGTACAGAGTCGGTGGCGACGAGTTCGCTCTGATCTTCTCCCACGCCGACGTGGAGGGTGCCCGCACGTTGGTGGCGCGGTTGCGCCGCGAGCTCGCAGACGCGACGGTAGAGGTGAGCATGGGTGTCAGTGTGCTGCGCCCCGGCATGACTGCGGACACGATGCGTGCCGAGGCTGACGGTGCGCTCTATGAGGCAAAGCGTCAGGGCGCCAATCGTGCAGTGCATTTCGAGGACGTGCGCGAGCGGGTCATCGTGACGACCTCTGAGAAGCGAGAGGCCGTCCGTCGGCTGATCGAGGAGGGACGCCTGACTGCGGTCTTTCAACCGATCTGGAACCTCGAGGCCGAGGCCTTGATCGGGGTTGAGGCGCTGACACGCCCGGACCCCTCCTACGGGCTGTCAGGACCGGCGGAAGCATTCGACATCGCCGAGCAGCTCGGGCGGGTGCACTCTCTCGACGTGCTGTGCGCCCAACACGCCCTGCGCGAGGCGCCTGAGCTGGGACCCGAGGTCCTGCTGTTCATAAACCTCGCGCCCGTCACGCTAGACCTGGACTCCGAGGGTGACGACTGGCTACTCGCTGAGGTCGAACGGGCCGGGCTCTCGGCCGGGCAGGTGGTAATCGAGGTCACCGAGCGATTCGGCGGTCGCACGGGATCTGTGATCAAGACCTTGCAACGACTGCGCCAGCAGGGGTTCCTGCTCGCCGTCGACGATGTCGGCACGGGCAACGCCGGCCTTGAGATGCTGAGCAAACTCAAGGCCGAGTTCGTCAAGCTCGACAGAAGCGTCGTAGCGGGCGCCGCTACCGAGCCAGGCGCCCGGGCAGTACTGCTCGCGATGGCGACCTTCGCGCGTCAAACCGGAGCCTTCGTGATTGCCGAGGGCATCGAGGATCAGGAGACGCTGCAGTTCTTGCGCTCGATCGACCAGCGCGATGTCTCCTCCGAGACGATTATCCAAGGCGGCCAGGGCTTTGGGCTCGGACGGCCGTCCTCACAGCTCTCGCCGGAGATCCTCGCCGGTCTTCAGGAGCATCGAGTTGCGTCGCCCGAGGGACACACGGTGCCTTCGCGGGCCACTTGACGCCCGGCAGGAAATCTGCCACAATCTCACTTAGATTTATCAAGCGTCTTAGAAGGAGCATTTTTTCATGGCCAAGACCATAGGCATCGACCTCGGCACGACGAACTCGTGCATGGCCGTGCTGGAGGGTGGCGAGCCGACCGTCATCGAGAACTCCGAGGGTGGTCGCACGACCCCCTCAGTTGTCGCATTCACGGCCTCGGGCGAGCGCCTCGTAGGCACGGTCGCAAAGCGTCAGGCAGTAACCAACCCGCAGAACACCGTCTTCTCGATCAAGCGTTTCATGGGCCGCAAGGAGGCCGAAGTGCGCGAGGAGGAGTCGATCGTCCCGTACAAGGTCGTATCCGGCCCCAACGGCGACGCGCGTGTTGAAGCCGGTGGCGAGCAGCACTCACCGCCGGAGATCTCCGCGATGATCCTGCAGAAGCTGAAGTCCGACGCGGAAGCGTATTTGGGCGAGCGCGTGGACTCCGCGGTGATCACAGTCCCGGCGTACTTCAACGACGATCAGCGCCAGGCGACCAAGGACGCCGGCACGATCGCGGGCCTTGACGTCAAGCGCATCATCAACGAGCCCACGGCCGCGTCGCTGGCGTACGGCCTGGACAAGGAGTCAGACCAGACGATCCTCGTCTTCGACCTCGGTGGCGGCACGTTCGACGTGTCCGTGCTGGAGATCGGCGACGGCGTGTTCGAGGTGAAGTCGACTGCTGGTGACAACCACCTGGGAGGCGACAACTTCGACAAGGCGATCGTCGACTGGCTCGTTTCCGAGTTCAAGAAGTCCCAGGGCATCGACCTGAGCGCCGATCCGATGGCGCTGCAGCGTCTGTACGAGGCCTCCGAGAAGGCGAAGATCGAGCTCTCCACCACCCAGGAGACGCAGATCAACCTGCCGTTCATCACAGCGGACTCCTCGGGCCCGAAGCACCTCGACACGCGCCTCACGCGTGCGAAGCTCGCGGAGCTCACCTCGGAGTTGCTCGACCGTGTGGTCGCACCCGTGCGCCAGGCGATCGACGACGCCAAAAACAAGGGCGTCAAGGAGATCGAGCACGTCGTGCTCGTCGGAGGTATGACCCGCTCTCCGGCCGTGCAGGAGAAGGTCAAGGACCTGACCGGCAAAGAGCCGCACCGCGGGGTCAACCCGGACGAGGTGGTCGCCGTGGGCGCCGCCATCCAGGCGGGCGTGCTCGCCGGTGATGTCAAGGATGTGCTGCTGCTGGACGTGACGCCGCTGACCCTCGGCATCGAGACCAAGGGTGGCGTGATGACGAAGCTGATCGAGCGCAACACCACGATCCCGACCCGCAAGGGCGAGGTCTTCTCGACCGCTGAGGACAACCAGCCCTCGGTGGAGATCCACGTGCTGCAGGGCGAGCGCGAGATGGCCCAGTACAACAAGTCGCTGGGCAAGTTCCAGCTCACCGGCATCCCGCCGGCGCCGCGAGGAATCCCGCAGATCGAGGTCGCGTTCGACATCGACGCCAACGGCATCCTCAACGTGTCCGCCAAGGATCTCGGCACTGGCAAGGAGCAGAAGATCGAGATCAAGGCCGGCTCCGGGCTCTCCGACGAGGAGATCAAGAACATGGTCTCCGACGCTGAGTCCCACGCCGAGGATGACCGCAAGGCACGTGAGCTCGCGGAGGCACGCAACAACGGCGAGAACGCCGCCTACCAGGCAGAGCGCCAGCTGGTGGACCTCGGTGACCAGGTCGACGCCGACTCCAAGGGTCGGATCGAGGAGGCCATCAAGGAGCTCCGCGAGGTGCTCGAGTCCGAGGACCCGGCGACGATCAACGCGAAGGCCGAGACCCTCCAGACAGCGTTCCACGCGGTCTCAGAGGCGATGTACCAGCGTGCGCAGGAGCAGGCCGCGGCCTCCGGCAACGGGGCGTCGGCCGACGGTGGCGCCGACGCGTCCTCCTCGGATGACGAGGACGTCGTGGACGCTGAGGTTGTCGACGAGCCCCAGGCGTAGGACGCACGATGGCGGATATAGAGCAGACGGGCGACGAGCAGCTCGAGCGCGCCGAAGACCTACGCGATCTCGCGGACGCTGAAAACGACTACCTGCCTGCCGGCGTGAGCGCGCCGGCAGGCGAGTCGGTCGATGAGGCCGCTGAGGTCGAGGGCGATCTGGACGAGCTGATGAAGGTGGCGGCCGAGCGCGACAAGTACCTGGGCCTGGCCCAGCGCACTCAGGCCGACTTCGAGAACTACCGCAAGCGCGTTGCGCGCGACGCGGCAGCAGCACGGGAGCGCGGCGTGAGCTCGCTGGTGAAGGAGCTCGTGCCGGCGCTCGACAACCTCGATCGCGCACTGGAGGCGGCGGCGCAGGATGACCCCCTGCTGCAGGGCGTGCGCCTCGTGCGCTCGGAGCTGAGCGCCGCGCTGGCGCGCGCCGGCATCGAGTCGTTCTCGCCTGCGGGCGAGACGTTCGACCCGGAGGTGCACGAGGCGGTGGCCACCGCCCCGCAGGGCCCCGAGGGGGCCGCGAGCGGGACCGTGGTCGAGGTCTACCAGCCCGGCTACCGCATGGGCGCCAGCATTATCCGCCCGGCGCGCGTGCTCGTGGCCGCATAGGACGAGGCAGCGAATGGCAACGCGACCCGATTACTACAAGACGCTCGGGGTCGACAAGCAGGCGACCGCCGAGGACATCAAGAAGGCCTACCGCAAGCTCGCCCGTCAGTACCACCCGGACCGCAACCCGGACGACAAGCAGGCGGAGGCGCGCTTCAAGGAGATCTCCCAGGCTCATGACGTGCTGGGCGATCCCGAGAAGCGCAAGCAGTACGACAGCGGCTCCGGCGCATTCGCCGGCGGAGCAGGTCCGGCCGGCGGCTTCGGCGGCTTCGGCAACTTCGACTTCGACGCCTCCTCAATGGGCGACATCCTGTCCAACCTGTTCGGCGGCTCGACCAGCGGCCGGCGCGTGCGCACGAAACCACGCGCGGAGAAGGGCGCGGATCTCGAGGCGCAGGTGTCGATCTCCTTCGACCAGGCGGTCTCCGGCGCGCAGGTGCCGCTGCAGGTGCCGATGCACGCCACCTGCCCGACCTGTCACGGAACCGGCGCCAAGCCGGGCACCGCTCCGTCGGTGTGCCCGCGGTGCGAGGGCCGCGGCATCGAGACGCAGGGCCAGGGCATGTTCTCCATCTCCCAGCCGTGCTCGCTGTGCGGCGGCTCGGGGACCGTGATCGAGGACCCATGCCCCACCTGCAACGGAGCGGGTGCGGTGCGCACTGTCAAGCGCCTGCGCGTGAACATCCCCGCGGGCGTACGCGACGGCAGTCGCATCCGGCTTGCCGGCAAGGGCGAGCCCGGGCGCAACGGTGGGCCGCCGGGCGACCTCTACCTGATCACCCACGTGGACCCCTCGCCGCTGTTCAAACGCAAGGGCGACAACCTCGAGGTCGAGGTACCGCTGACGATCCCCGAGGCGCTGCGAGGCGCCGAGGTGAAGGTGCCGACCCTGAACGGGACGAAGACGCTGCGCGTGCGTCCCGGCACCGCCTCTGGGACCGTGCAGCGCCTGCGTGGCGAGGGTCCTCCCAAGCTGAGCAAGAACGGAGAGAAGGGCGACATCCACTATCGCTTCGTGATCGATGTGCCGCAGAACCTGAGCAAGGAGCAGGAGGAGGCGATCGAGGAGCTGTCCAAATCGATGGGCTCGAGCGACCCGCGGGCGGGCTTGTTCAAGAACGGCGCCGCGTCCTCCACGGGCGCGGCTACCGGCGGCGCAGAGCCCGCGGGCAAGGGCGGTGAGAGCTGATGGCCGGCACAGAGGACAGCGCCCCGACCCCGGCGCGCCGTGCGTCGCGCGGAACGGTGATGCGCGTGCAGATGGAGACCGACCGTGGCGTGTTCATGATCTCCGTGGCGGCGCAGCTCGCGAACATGCACCCGCAGACGCTTCGCATGTACGAGGCACGCGGTCTGATCGAGCCGCAGCGCTCGCCCAAGGGCACGCGCCTGTACTCGCAGGAGGACGTGGAGAAGCTGCGCCGCATCCAGGAGATGACGGCAGAGCTCGGCCTCAACCTGGCGGGGGTTGAGCGCGTGCTGCGCCTGGAGGAGGAGATCGACGGGATGCAGGCCCGCATCGAAGAGATCGAGCTGGAAGCGCTGCAGGCGCAGGTGCGCCTGGCCAAGGAGCTCGAGGAGGTGCGCCGCTCGTTCCGCGCGGAGCTCACCGTCCCGTACCGCGGCGGGCTGGAGCTTGTGCGCGCCGCCGATGCTCGCTCGCCGTTTCCGAGGAAACCCAACCAAACGCAGGAGCCAAGATGACACCGCCTAACGGAGTCGGCCCCGGCGCCCAGGCAGGCGCTCCCGAGGAGGAGCAGACGCCGCTGCAGCGCTTCGGCCGCGACCTCACAGAGACCGCCGCGCAGGGCAAGCTCGACCCGGTGATCGGACGCGACGATGAGATTCGCCGCGTGATCCAGGTGCTCAGCAGGCGCACTAAGAACAACCCCGTGCTGATCGGCGAGCCGGGCGTGGGCAAGACCGCGATCGTCGAGGGCCTGGCGCAGCGCATCATCGACGGCGACGTGCCCGAGACGCTGCGCGATAGGCGTGTGATCGCGCTGGACATGGGCGCGCTGATCGCCGGCGCTGCCTACCGCGGCGAGTTCGAGGAACGCCTGAAGGGCGTGCTGAAGGAAGTCGCGGAGGGCGAGGGCACGATCATCCTCTTCCTGGACGAGCTGCACACGATCGTTGGCGCGGGCGCCGCGCAGGGCTCGGTCGACGCGGCAAACCTCTTGAAGCCGATGCTCGCGCGCGGCGAACTGCGCTGTGTGGGCGCGACCACGCTCGACGAGTACCGCAAGCACATCGAGAAGGACGCGGCGCTCGAGCGCCGCTTCCAGCCGGTGATGGTGGGCGAGCCCTCCGTACAGGATGCGATCGCGATCCTGCGTGGCCTGAAGGAGCGCTACGAGGTGCACCACAAGGTGCGCATCCAGGACAGCGCGTTGATCGCCGCGGCGACGCTCTCCCAGCGCTACATCGCCGACCGTTTCCTCCCGGACAAGGCGATCGACCTGATCGACGAGGCCGCGTCGAAGATCCGCATCGAGATCGACTCGCTGCCCACGGAGATCGACGAGGTGGACCGCCGCATCATGCAGCTGCAGATCGAGCTGACGTCGCTGCGCAAGGAGAAGGACTCGGCGTCCAAGGAACGCCGCGAGGCGATCGAGCGCGAGCTGGGTGAACTGAAAGAGCAGTCCGACACGATGAAGGCGCAGTGGCAGAAGGAGAAGGACGCGATCCAGGGCGTCTCCGAGCTCAAGGAGCGCCTCGAGCAGGCGCGCATGGAAGCCGAACGCGCCGAGCGCGAGGCCGACCTGCAGCGCGCCGCGGAGCTGCGCTACGGCGAGATCCCCGAACTCGAGAAGAAGCTCTCGGACAGCGAATCGGTCGAGCGCGAACAGGACGGTGACGCCGAGGCGCCCGTGTTCCTCAAAGAGGAGGTCGACGCGGACGACGTGGCCGAGGTGGTGGCCCGCTGGACGGGCATCCCCGTGAGCCGTCTGCTGGAGGGTGAAACAGAGAAGTTGGTGCACATGGAGGAGCGTCTGCACGAACGCGTCGTCGGCCAGGACGAGGCGATCGAGGCGGTTGCCACTGCGCTGCGCCGTTCGCGCGCGGGACTGCAGGACCCCGATCGCCCGATCGGCTCGTTCCTGTTCCTCGGTCCCACGGGTGTCGGCAAGACCGAGCTCGCGCGCGCGCTGGCGGAGTTCATGTTCGACTCACAGGACGCGATGATCCGCATCGACATGTCCGAGTACATGGAGAAACACTCGGTCTCGCGGCTCGTCGGCGCGCCCCCAGGGTACGTGGGCTATGAAGAGGGAGGCCAGCTCACGGAGGCCGTCCGCCGCCGCCCCTACTCGGTGGTGCTGCTGGACGAGATCGAGAAGGCGCACTCCGACGTGTTCAACACGCTGCTGCAGGTCATGGACGACGGTCGCCTGACCGACGGCCAGGGGCGCACCGTGGACTTCAAGAACACCGTGCTGATCATGACCTCCAATCTCCGCACCGGAGAGGGCAGCGGCTCCGCGGCAAGCCGCGACGCAGAACTGCGCACCTCGCTGTTGGAGTACTTCAAGCCGGAGTTCGTCAACCGCCTCGACGACATCGTGCGCTTCGATTCCCTCACCCGCGAGCAGATATCTGAGATCGTGGATCTCCAGGTGGCGCGTGTGATCGAGCGAGTGGCCGAGCGCGGCGTGCAGGTGACGCTCACCGACAAGGCACGCGAGCTGATCTCGAATCTGGGCTATGACCCAACCTACGGCGCGCGGCCGCTGCGACGTGTGATCCAGAAGCAACTGGTGGATCGACTCGCGCTGGCGCTGCTCTCAGGTGAGATCCGCACGGGCGACGCGGTCACTGTGGATACACGCGAAGGCGAGCTGGCGTTGGAGACCGCGCCAGCAGGGACGGTCGCGACGGTCTGAGCAGCGCCGCGACCATCCCTGTCTCGCTCGAGCTACGGTGCCGTTACCGCCCAGTCTCCACTCACGTACGCTTTTTCGGATTCGCCTCGGAAGTAGATCAAGAACCCAGTCGCGCCAGGTCCGGATTTCGACGATCCGCCTTCGTCGTTGTAGATTGCGCTGAACGTGGACGAGCCTGATCCCTCGTCCTCGTAGACACACAACTGACCTGGGGCGGCTTTGCCCGGGCCGGGACACGTGGTGCTGTATTTCGCCGAGCTCGGAATGTAGTTCTCTTCACTGAGGCCAGCGGCCAACGGTATGCGGAACTGAACGCTGTCCGCCATCCAGTCGCCCGTGCCTCCGCCAACGCCCCACGACCCCGTCAGCGTCTGGCCTGCAGCGAGCGTCGTTTCGTCGGTGAAGTTGGCGCCTTTCGTCCCAGCAGCTCCTTCTTTGCCCGCAGGCCCCTGTGGCCCTTCTTTACCGGTGGCTCCCGTCGCGCCGGTTTTGCCGGCCCTCCCTTTGAGCTTCTTGAGCACCTTCGGGTTGATCTGCTTGGTCGAGTTGATCAGGTAGTGACTTGCCGCCAGCGCTCCACCGCTCATCGAGAAGAAGAGCGCGAGCGTCGCAGCGACGTTGGCGTAGCTGAACCTGCGTCCGGATCTGAACATGGCCCCCCGTTTGCGCGTTTGATTTGGCGGGACGCTACGGAGCCAAGCGGACGGGCCTGGCCGGATCGTTGTGAACGACGCGATCTGTTCGATTCCTTCGAGGCTCGTGGTGCGGCGGTGAGACGACGAAGCTGCGAACATATCGAGCGTCGAGATCGCCGGGGGCGCGGGCTTTGGGGCGCCCGAAGTGGATTTCGCAGGGGAATGGAGCCCGATCAATGATCAGGGAACGACGACAAAGGAGCTGTCCCGTGCACTCATCAATCTTGAATCGGCGCCTTGCGCCCGTGGTCGGCGCACTCGCCGCTTCGTTGCTCGGCGTGCTCGCCGCCGCGCCTCCGGCGGGCGCAGCGACCATCTATGCCTGCGTGAACAGGCACACGGGCTCGGTTCGGGTGTTCGTCAGACGGCCGACCTGCAGGAAGCACGAGGTACGGGTGTCGTGGAACTCTCAGGGGATCGTCGGTAAAACGGGCGCTCCCGGAAAAACGGGGGCCACGGGGAAAACCGGCCCCACCGGGAAAACTGGCCCTACAGGTCTCACTGGTCTGAACGGTGCCGCCAATGGCTATTTCGTGAGCGTCCCGGAATTCACGGAATTCACGGGCAAGACAGAAGCCACAGTCCTCAGCGAAGCGATTCCCGCGGGTAGCTACATCGTCTCGGCAAAGACGGTCGTCTCCTCTTCAGCCAAGGCGAGCACGAGGGCAGCGAGCGTATGTGAGCTCCTCGTCGGTGGGGTGGTTGCCGACACCGCCGGATGGGACGCTGGGCTCGTGGAAGAGTCGGGAAAATGGGTCGGCGAAACGACGCTTGCCCTGGATGCCGCGGTGACCGTGAAAGCGCGAACCACCCTGTCGATCGTCTGCTCGGACCTGTCCCCCGACGCGTCCCCCAACACCAACGAACAGAAGGTCGGGTCCGCGTTTACGCAGCTCGTGGCGGTGCAGACGACACAGAACAGCTAGGAGCAGCCAGGTCACAGGTGGCGATCGCCGCCGCGATCGGGTATCAACCGCATACGGCGGGTATCCGCCGAGCAACGTGACGCCAATCTCTGGAGGAGCCCACGCATGCCCACCTACGTAATGCTCACGACCCTCACCCCCGAGGGCGTACAGACGGTCAAGAACAACCCGCAACGCATCCTTGAGGTCAACAAGGAGGTCCAGCAGCTCGGCGCGACCGTCAAGTCGCAGTGGGCCACGCTCGGGCACGTCGACTTCATCTCGATCGTGGAGGCGCCCGACGACGGCACGATGGCGCGCGTCTCGCTGGAGCTGGGCTCGCGCGGCACCGCCCGCTACGAGACCCTCTCGGCGATCCCGATAGAGGATTTCATCGCGTCTCTGTAACGTTCACCGCATGGAGGGTCGCCCGACAGGTCAGCCAGGTATCTCGCTCGTGCCCGAGCCGATGGGCGAGGCCGAAGTACAGGCGCAGCTCGACGACATCGACGTCGACACGCCGCTCGTCGGCATCGTGATGGGCTCCAAGAGCGATATGGAGACGATGGAGAAGGCCGCGCACGAGCTCGAGGAGCGGGGCATCATGCATGAGGTTCGCGTCATGTCCGCCCATCGCGAACCGGACGTTGTGGCCGAATACGCGAAGAACGCGCACATGCGCGGCCTGCGCGTGATCATCGCCGGCGCCGGCATCTCCGCCGCGTTGCCGGGCGCCGTCGCAGCCCACACCGACCTGCCCGTGATCGGCGTGCCGCTGTCGGGTCGCCTGAGCGCCGCCGGCGGCCTCGACGCGATCCTCTCGATCGTGCAGATGCCCCCCGGCGTGCCCGTCGCGTGCGTGGGCCTGGATAACCCGCGCAACGCGGCGATCCTCGCCGCGCAGATACTCGGCGGCTGAACGACCTCCCTCCCAGGGAGAATGGCGAAGCCGTGCCCGCGGGGGGCGCGGGTCGCCAATCGACCAGCGGAGGCAGAGCCATGTCAAGACGTACACGTCCATCGCCGTCCACGACCTTCATCGGCGCTGTGGCGGCCAGTGCGCTGCTCGCGCTCGCCCTGGCGCCGGCGGCGGGCGCCGCGAAGATCTACACCTGCGTGAACAAGGCTGGAGCGATGCGGCTCGTCAGCGCGAAGACCAAGTGCAAGCACGGAGAACGCAAGGTGTCGTGGAACGCTTCGGGACTGGCCGGCGCTCCAGGCGTCGCTGGGAGCCCTGGCGCAGCCGGCAGTCCCGGCGCCGCGGGCGCGAACGGCGTCGGCGCTGACTTTGCGAGCTACAGCTTCGGCCCCGCCGAACTCGCGACGAGCGAAAAAGGCGACGTCGTTGTCAGCAGGACGATCCCCGCCGGCACGTACTTCGTGAACGGGGAGACGATCATCGGTGGCGCCGCCACGAAACCCGTCTTCGTAGGTGTCCTCTGCGAGCTCGTCGACACGCCCGGAACGGTGAGCATCGTGGAACCGCCGCAGGCGTTGGACATCAGCGAGTGGTTGCAGGAACTCTCGAACTCCTCTGGGAGCGAATATTCGGGGGCGAGCACGCTCCCGTTGCAGACACAGCTGACGACCACCGAAGCGACCACGCTCGCGATCGTCTGCGCGCCCATCGAGGGCAGCAAAGAAGCCAAAGTCATCGCCGTCGGCTCGCAGCTGAGCGCGCTGCAGACGACAGCCAACAAGTAGCCGCACCGGCCTCGGGGCGGGCGGGCAGCGATAATCAGCTGCAGTGATCGCCCGCTACACCCGCCCCGAGCTCGGCTCCCTATGGAGCGATGAAGCGCGCATGGACACCTGGCGCCAGGTGGAGATCGCCGCGTGCGAGGAGCTCCGGGGGCTGCTCGGCGGCGAGGGCCCCACCGCGGAGGAGCTCCAGGCGATCCGCGGCGCGAGCTTCACCGTGGAAGCGGTTGACGAGCGCGAGCGCGTCACCGAGCACGACGTGGCCGCGTTCGTGGACGTGCTCGCCGCCTCTGTCGGCGAGGCGGGACGCTGGATCCACTTCGGGCTGACGTCCTCCGACGTGCTCGACACTGCGCTGGCGCTGCAGCTGCGCGCGGCCGGCGAGGTGATCGTCCCCGGCGCGGAAGCGCTCACCGCGGCATTCGCCGCGCGTGCTCGTGAGCACGCGGACGCGCTGTGCGTGGGCAGAACCCACGGCGTACACGCGGAGCCCACCACGTTCGGGATCAAGCTCGCGGGCTTCGCGTTCGAGGCGCACCGCAACGCCACGCGCCTGAAGCGCGCCTTCGAGCAGGTCGCCGTCGGCGCCGTCTCCGGCGCTGTGGGCACATACGCCGCCACCAGCCCCGAGTTCGAGGCCGGGGTGCTCGGCCGGCTCGGTCTCGCGCGCGAGCAGGTCTCCACGCAGGTCGTCCCGCGCGATCGCCACGCGGAGCTGCTCAGCGCGATCGCGCTCGCCGGCGCCGGGCTCGAGCGCTTCGCCACCGAGCTCCGCCACCTCCAGCGCACGGAGGTGCGCGAGGCGCAGGAGCCGTTCCGCGCCGGGCAGAAGGGCTCCTCCTCGATGCCCCACAAGCGCAACCCGATCAAGAGCGAGCAGATCGCCGGCCTCGCGCGCGTGCTGCGCGGCAACGCCCAGGCGGCCCTGGAGAACGTCGCCCTGTGGCACGAGCGCGACATCTCCCACTCCTCTGTAGAGCGCGTGATCCTGCCCGACTCAACGATCCTGCTCGACTACCTCCAGCACCGCGCGATTGCGCTCGTGCAGGGCATGACCGTCGACACCGAGCGCATGCGCGCCAACCTCGAGCTCACGCACGGCGCGCTCTTCTCCCAGCGGGTGCTGCACGCGCTCGTCGAGGCCGGGTCCTCCCGCGACGACGCCTACCGGGTCGTGCAGGAGCTCGCACAGCGCGCCTGGGACGAGGGCATCCAGCTACGGGAGCTGCTCGCCGCCGACGAGCGCGCCGCCGGCCTCGATCTGGAGGCGATATTCGACTACTCGCACTACACGCGCCACGCCGGCGAGATCCTGGCACGGCTCGATGACATCGCCTGAGGACGCGAGGGCCTGGCCTGAGCGCGACGTCGCCTGATCGTTCGCTAGCATCGCCACACGTGAGCACCTCCCTCGCCGATCTGCCCCTAATCGCCAGCGGGAAGGTCCGCGAGATGTACGACCTCACCGGCGCCGACGGCGTGCCGGACACCAGGGGCGAGGCGCCGCTGCTGATGGTCGCGAGCGACCGCATCTCCACCTACGACGCTGTGCATCCCACGCCGATCCCCGACAAGGGCAAGGTTCTCACGGGGCTCTCCGTGTTCTGGTTCGCCAAGACCTCCGGCATCGTCGCCAACCACCTGATCTCCGCAACCGACGGTGTTCCCGACGAGGCGCGCGGCCGCGCGCTGGTCGTGCGCCGGCTGCGCATGCTGCCCGTCGAGTGCATCGTGCGCGGCTACATCACCGGCTCCGGCTGGAAGGACTACCAGGCAACCGGATCGGTCTCCGGGATCGCGCTGCCGGAGGGTCTGCGCGAGTCAGAGCAGCTACCCGAGCCGATCTTCACCCCCAGCACCAAGGCTGAGGAGGGCCACGACGAGGCGATCGACTTCTACGGAGCCGTCGAGCTCGTGGGCGACCGCGCGTTGATGGAGCGCGTCAGGGACGCATCGATCGAGCTGTACTCGTTCGCCGCCGAGCACGCGCGCGCCAACGGCGTGATCCTCGCCGACACCAAGTTCGAGTTCGGCCTGGACGACAGCGCCGGCAACGGCAGCGGACCCGTGCTCGTGCTGGGCGACGAGGTCCTCACGCCCGACTCCTCCCGCTACTGGCCCGCCGACACGTACGAGGTTGGACGCGGGCAGCCGAGCTTCGACAAGCAGTACGTGCGCGACTGGGCCTCCGGCAGTGGCTGGGACAAGAAACCGCCCGCACCGGCGATCCCCGAGGACGTCGTCGCCGGCACCCGCGCGCGCTACGTGGAGGCATACGAGCGCATCACCGGCGAGCCCTTTCAGGCATGGCTGGACCGCACCGCAGTCGCGTGAGGGCCCGCGTCCTGATCCGCCCGAAGGCAGGCATCCTCGACCCGCAGGGCGTCGCCGTCGAGCGCGCGCTCCCCGCACTCGGCTTCGCGGGCGTCGGCAACGTCCACATCGGACGCCTCGTGGAGCTCGACGTCGAGGACGCCGCGCAGCTCGAGCCCATGTGCCAGAAGCTGCTC
>DATBZG010000047.1:0-28043 GCA_036513335.1 Solirubrobacteraceae bacterium
TGTGCTCGAGGAATTCGGGGACATGATGATCCTCACTGGGAGGACGATCTGGTCTGCCCTGCGTCCGCCGTATCCCTACGGTGGTGAGCTCGTCTCGCAGTTCCTGTTCACGCTACGCCTCGTCTGGTTCCCGCTGCTCGTGTCCACTGTCGCGATCGACTACGGGGCGCCAGGTCTGCAGGCGGCCGGCTTCCTGCGCATCTTCGGTGCGTTGGATCGTCTCGGTGGGTTTTTCGTCATCGAGGCAGTTCGGGAAATCGGGCCGTTCATCACCGCGATCGTCGTCGCGGGGGTAGCGGGCACGGCGATCACGGCTGATTTGGGTGCGCGGAAGGTGCGTGAGGAGCTCGATGCGCTGCAGGTGCTGGGTGTGGACCCCGTGAAGAACCTCGTCGTCCCAAGGTTTCTTGCGTTGATGGTCGTGACAGGTTTGTTTGACATCTACGCGTTGTTGTTCGGGATCTACGGCGGGATCGTCGCCGAGGTCTACAGCGGCGGAGCATTGGGGCCCTTTTGGGGGACGTTGTTCTCGAACGCGAACACGACGGATCTGTGGGGGTCGGTGTTGAAGTCCACGGTGTTCGGGGCGATCATCGCGATCGTCTGCTGTTACAAGGGCATGACCGCCTCCGGCGGCGCCGAGGGCGTTGGACGCGCGGTGAACGAGGCGGTGGTAATCTCATTCCTCGGAATTGGAGCGTTCAACTACGTCTTCACGCAGACGCTCCTTGCCACTCACCCACAAATCTTGGTGATCAAGTGATCCCGGAGCAGCCGAGGGGGAAGAACTGACGTGGGTGAGCTGCTTGCACTGCCCCGCGAATGGCTCGCCGCGACAGGAGTGCTCGCTCGCTTCACCAGCCAGGTCGTGCGGGATGTCTTCAGCCTGCGCGTGTTCCGCTTCTTCGGCGAGGCGCTGCGCCAGTCGGGGATCCTGATCGTCGGCTCGACCGCCGTCATCTGGGGGCTCGTCTTCTTCATCGGACTCGGTGCCTGTGGGATCGAGGCCGCCTACTTCACCGAGTCCACCGGCACGCCCAACTACGCCGGCGTGTTCGCCGCCTGGTGCAACCTGCGTGAGGCCGTGCCGATCGTGTTCGGCTACATGCTCGCCGCCAAGGTCGGCACTGGGATCGTCGCCGAGCTCGGCGCGATGCGCATCTCCGAGGAGATCGACGCACTGGAGGTGATGGGCGTCGACTCGATGGTGTTCCTTTGCGCCACACGGCTGCTCGCCGCATGGATCGTGCTGCCGTTCATGTACGTAGGGGCGATCGGCGTCGCTTTCGGCGCGTCCTACCTGGCGATCGTCGATCAGATCGGCTACACCTCAGCCGGCGGCTACCTGCTGATCTTCTGGCAGTTCCAGAACCCCACCGATTTTCTCTTCAGCCTGCTCAAGGGCGTCACGATGGCCACTGCGATCGTGCTCGTGGCGTGCTACTACGGCTACAACGCCAGCGGCGGACCGGTGGGGGTGGGGAGGGCGACGGCCAAGTCGATGGTGCTCAACCTGATCCTCGTCAACCTGATCGACGCGTTCGGGACGCAGATCTTCTGGGGCAGCAACGCGCGGGCACCAATCGGGGGATAGCCGAGGACTGCTCAGTCGCGCTCGATCACGAGCTTCGTCCAGCCACCCTCCAGCAGCGCGTCCCCCGCATCAGCCCAGTCGACGACACTGCTCGTCACCAACTCAGGCCGCAGCGCGCCCGACGCGCTCAACTCCAGAACGTGCGGCATCGCCGTTCGCGCATCCACGCGCCCTGTCTTGAAGGTGATGCCCTTCGTGTACATCTCCAGCAGCGGCAGCGCCGGCTGCTCACCGAAGTAGATCGCCGTGCTCGTGCAGATCCCGTCCGGCGCAGTCGAGCGCAGCGCCAGCGCGAGGCCGTCCGGGTCAGCGCTCGCGTCGACCGTGATCTCGTGGGAGTCGACGCGCTTGGGGATCTCCCCGAGCGTCTGTGCACCGAGCTTCGCCGCCGTCGTGCGCCGTGACTCGTCCACATCCACATACAGCACCGACTCCGAACCCAGCGCGACCGCCAGCCCCGCCGCGTACAGGCCGATCGAGCCCGGACCGGCGCCTCCCACGACCAGTACGGGCGCGCCCGGTCGCTCGGCGAGCGCCGGCCCCACCGCGCGCCACGCGTCGCTGATGTTGTCCGATGCGCTCGCCACCGCCGCCGGCTCCAAACCCGCCGGGATCGGCACGAGCATGTGCTCGGCGTAGGGCACGCACACCACATCCGAGAGGAAGCCGCCCCACCGCTCGACCGCCGGACCGAAGCCATAGCTCGACATGAACGGCACGCTCGCGCAGTTCGACGTGCGCCCCTGCCGGCAGGGCGCGCATTCACCGCAGGAGATCTGAAACGGGACGCTCACGAGCTGTCCCGGCTCGAGCGTCGTCACGGCGTCGCCCACGTCGAGCACCTCTGCGACGCACTCGTGGCCGATCGGGAACGGCGCCGGAAACGGTGACGTGCCGTCGATGATCAAGGCGTCGAGGTCGCACGTGGCGACAGCGCGAGGCCGCACGAGCGCCGCGGAGTCAGAGCTCAGGCTCGGCTCAGCGGCTTCGCGCCACTCGAGCGCCTTCGGTGCGGTGTAGGTGAGCTGCTGCACGGCTGAGGACTATTCCAGTGGGGTCGTGTATGCGCCGCTGAGGCCGCCGTCGATCAGGAACGTCGAGGCGGTCACATAGCTGGAGTCCTCGCTCGCCAGGAACAGCGCGCCCTTGGCGATCTCATCGACGTGCGCGAAGCGGCCCATCGGCACATGCACCAGGCGGCGCGCCGCCTTCTCGGGGTCCTTCGAGAACAGCTCTTTCAGCAGCGGCGTGTCGACCGGCCCCGGGCACAGCGCGTTCACGCGCACGCCGCGGCGCGCGAACTCCACGCCCAGCTCGCGTGAGAGCGCCAGCACGCCGCCCTTTGATGCCGTGTAGGAGATCTGCGATGTGGCCGCGCCCATCACCGCCACGAACGACGCCGTGTTGATCACCGAGCCGCGCGCCGGGCCGTCGTTCTCGAGCAGGTGCGGGATGCCGTGCTTGCAGCACAGGAACACGCTGCGCAGGTTCACGTTCTGCACGCGCTCCCATGCCTCCAGCGTCGTCTCCAGCACCGAGCCGTCGTCGTTCGGCGAGATGCCCGCGTTGTTGAAGAGCACGTCGATGCGGCCGTACTGCTCGCGAACGCGCGCGTAGGCATCGCGTACCTGCTCCTCGTCGGTGACGTCCAGCTCGAGCGCCAACTCGCCTGGGGAGCCCGCCTGCAGATCGATGCCCACGACCGTCGCGCCCTCGCGCTGGAACAGCTCCACCGTCGCCGCGCCGATGCCGCCGCGTGCACCTGTGATCACGCACACGCGCCCTGCGAGCCTGCCCGCTACGCTCATCGCTCCTCCCCCTCCGCGGACGATGCCGTCGCGTAATAGATCGTCTTCACCTCGGTGTATGCCTCCAGGGCGTGCGGTCCGAGCTCGCGGCCGTAGCCCGACTGCTTGAAGCCGCCGAACGGCGTGCTCACCCGCACCGACGTGTTCGCGTTTATCGAGAGGACTCCTGTCTGCACCGCGCGCGCCACACGCAGCGCCCGCGCGCCGTCGCGCGTCCAGATCGAGCCCGACAGCCCGTAGATCGAGTCGTTGGCCAGGCGCACCGCCTCGGCCTCGTCCGCGAACGGGATCACCGCCGCGATCGGCCCGAAGACCTCCTCGCGCGCCACCCGGTCGCTCGGCTTCACCGGGAACAGCACCGTCGGCGCAAACCAGAATCCCGCACCATCCGGAGCGCTCCCGCGGAATGCAACCGGCGCCTCGCCGTCGAGGAAGGAGGAGACGGTCTCGCGCTGGGCCGCTGAGATCAACGGGCCCATTTGCGTCCGCTCGTCCAGCGGGTCGCCCACCCGCAGCCCCTTCACAGACACCTCCAGCAGCTCCATGAAGCGCTCCAGCGCGTCCTGTTGCACGAGGATCCGCGAGCGCGCACAGCAGTCCTGGCCGGCGTTGCCGAACACAGCCAGCGGCGCAGCCGCCGCCGCGGCCTCCAGGTCGGCATCGCCGAAGACGATGTTCGCCGACTTGCCGCCCAGCTCCAGCGTAACGCGCTTGATCGACGCCGCCGCGCCCGCCGCGATCGAACGCCCGACCTCCGTGGAGCCGGTGAACGCGATCTTCGCGACGTCCGGGTGCTCGACCAGGCGCTGACCGCACGTGCGGCCCGGTCCCACGACGACGTTCACCACGCCCTCCGGAACGCCCGCCTCGAGCGCCAGCTCAGCGAAGCGCAGCGCGCTCAGCGGCGTCAGCTCCGCGGGCTTAAGCACCACCGTGTTGCCCGCCGCCAGTGCCGGCGCAAGCTTCCACGCGGCGATCGTCAGTGGGAAGTTCCACGGCACGATCAGCCCCACCACACCCAGCGGCTCGCGCACGGTGAAAGCCTGTCCGCCCGCCACCGGGATCGTGTCGCCCAGGAGGCGCTCGGGTGCGCCCGCGTAATAGCGGAAGGTGTCCACCACCATGCCCATCTCCCCGCGCGCGTCGCAGATCGCCTTGCCCGCGTTGCGCGCCTCCAGCAGCGCCAGCTCCTCCAGGTGATCGGCCAGCGTGTCGGCTAGCGAGTACATCGCGCGCGCACGCGCGCCCGGCGCCATCGCGCGCCACGCCGGCAGCGCGCGCAGCGCGTCCTGGACCGCCAGGTCGACCTCCTCTACGCCCGCCCGGGGCACCTCGGCCAGGGTTTGCTCGCTGGCCGGCTCGAGGACGGACAGCAACTCGCTCGACGGCGACACTACGCTGCCCATCCTCGGCGGAGCCGCAAGGCGGAGCCATTCATAGACAAACCGCCTCCGCTAGGGCGCCTGTGCGATATCGGGCAGCGCCTCGGCGGCGTTCAGATCTTCAATCGTGCGAACGGGGCCCGTAAAGGATCTTTTTGCCGAGACCACGAACCAGATCGTGACAGCTGCCATCACCCCGATCGTCACCAGCGGAGCGTAGTTCACTGCCGACCATTCAAAGCCCTTCTTGAAGAACACGCCCGTCGGCGCGAACGGCAGGCAGAAGATGACCACGCAGATCGCCACCCAGCTGAACGCAATCGGGTTCATCCATTTGTATTTGTTACCCAGTGTCCAGGGGCCCGCTTTGAACTCCGAGCCCATGCGCCAACGCAGGAACACCGGGATCGTGTACGCGATGTACAGCCCGATCACCGAGATCGAGGTGACCGCGTAGAACGCTACCGGCGCGCCCAGGTGATTGGGGAAGTAGGCGGGGATCGTGACGATCGCGGCGCACACGCACACGAACAGCACCGCCCACGTCGGGGTGCGGTTCTTGCCCAGGCGTCGCCAGAGTTTGTGTCCCGGGACCGCGCCGTCACGCGAGAAGGCGAAGGTCATGCGTGAGGCGCTCGTCACGCACGCCATGCCACAGAAGATCTGGCCGACGGTGGAGATCAGGATGACCGCCTTCGCGGCCGCCGTGCTGAGCGCGCTCTCGAAGATCGCGAGCGCGGGAAAGCCCGAGCTGAGCAGTTCCGTTTCCTTGCTCTTCTGGATCGCGAACGTGATCGCCAGCAGCACGATCCAGCCGACCACCGCCGAGTAAAACACCGATCGCCACACGCCTTTCGGCGCCTGCTCCGCAGCTCCGTGAGTCTCCTCGGAGACGTGCGCAGAGGCGTCATAGCCGGTGATCGTGTACATCGTCAAAAGGAAGCCCAGTGGCAGCACGTAGAACCAATACATGTGCCCGCTGAAGCCGGACACGTTCGCGCGGTGGCCGAACACATAGGAGAAGCTCGCGTGGTGACTGGGGACGGCGATCAGGATCACGACGATCACCGCCACGCCGATCAGGTGCCACCACACCGAGACCCCGTTGAAGATCGACACCAGGTGACTGGAGAACACGTTGATCAGGCCATGAATCAGCAATAGCAGCCCGAACAGCGCAAAGTTGACATGGGCGCTGTAGTGCACATTGCTGCCGGCGGCGGCCTTGGCGAAGTTGAAGATGAAGTGCACGTTGTAGAGACCGAGCAGGTTCATCAGGAAGCTCGCGCACACGTAGTCCACCGACGCGACCACGGCCACCAGGCCGATCAGGTTAAACCAACCCGTAAACCAGCCCCACCCTGGGCCGCCGAGCTTCGACGCCCAGTAGTAGATGCCACCCGCCGTCGGCATCGCCGAGGCCAGCTCTGACATGGAGAACGCGACCATCAGGATCAGGACGCTGATCAGCGGCCACGCGATCGAGATCGCCACTGGCCCGCCGTTCTTGAACGCCTGACCGTAGGTGGTGAAGCAACCCGCGAGAACCGAGATGATCGAGAACGAGATCGCGAAGTTGGAGAACCCGCTCCAGCCGCGCTTCAGCTCCTGTTTGTAACCCAGTTCCGCGAGGCGCTGCTCGTCTGTGCTCAAGGTTTCGGTTGCGCTCATCGGCTCCCCCTGGAGAAGAAAAGGTTTGGTCATCCGTCCTTCAATCGTGACAATACGCTCGATCGCGGATTCGTGTCAAGTGCAGTTGGCGCAAATCGCGAGCTTTCGGGCGGACAGGTGGCCAACGGCCGGCTCGACGCCTTCGCGTGCTGCCCGCGGCGTGCCCGACCGTGCCCGATCAGCCGCTCGGCAGCAGGCCCGCGAGGATGTGCTCGGTGCCGTGCAGGTGCTCTGTCATGACCCGCGCGGCGCGCATCGCATCGCGCTCGCGCACCGCCGCCAGCAGCCGCCGGTGCTGCGCATTGGAGGAAGCCAGCACCTGCGGCGGGTGGGCGATGTAGGCGATCAGATCCGTCATCGCGCCCTGCGCCTCGGTCATCGCCCGCACGAGGCTGGTCGAGCGCGTCGCCTCCGCAAGGCTCACGTGCAGGCGGATGTCCGCCTGGCGGTAGGCGCTGAAGTCCTCCAGCTCGTGCTCCAGCGTCATCGCGATCTCGTCCAGCGCGTCCAGATCCTCGCTTGGGGCCCGCTCCGCAGCCAGCACCGCCACGCCGAGCTCCACCGCGAGGCGCTGGTCGCAAGTCTCGCGCCACAGCGCCAGCATCTGCGGCGATGGTGGGTCGCTCGGCGGCTGCGGGTCGGCCACGAACGTGCCGCCGCCCCGCCCGCGCGTCGCGAACACGTGGCCGCTCTGGCTCAGCGCGGTCAGCGCCTGGCGCAGCGTCGAGCGCGCGATCCCCAGGCGCGTGCACAGCTCGCGCTCGGCGGGCAGCTGCGAGCCCGGCGCCAGCAGGCCGAGCTTGATTGCCGTGCCCAGGCGATCGACGGTCTCCTCGAAGGCCGTCTGTGAGCGCACCGGCGCGAAGATCGCGTCCAGGGGTGTGAGCGTCATCCCCGTCGCTCGCCCCCCAGATCCAGCCGCCATCGTTCTCCTGCTCCTAGACCATCCAGGCGATCACAGTCGCTCGAATCCGCGTACTCGCTCCCAGTCTGTCACGGCCGACTGGAAGCTCGCAAGCTCGACGTCCGCCGCGTTCAGGTAATGCGCGACCACGTCCTCGCCGAACGCCTCGCGGGCGACGACGCTGGAGGCGAACAGCTCGCGCGCGTCGCGCAACGTCGCCGGCAGATGCTCGCGCTCATCGGCGGTGTACGCGTTGCCCTCCAAGGCCGGCTCGAGCTCCAGGCCAGCGTGCAGACCGTGCAGGCCCGAGGCGATGATCGCGCTCAGCGCCAGGTATGGGTTGAGGTCGGCTCCGCCCACGCGGTTCTCGAAGCGCAGCGACGGGCCGTGCCCGACGACGCGCAGCGAGCACGTGCGGTTGTCGTGGCCCCACGCGACGGTCGTCGGAGCGAAGCTCGTCGCGGCGTAGCGCTTGTAGGAGTTGATGTGCGGCGCCAGCAGCAGCGTCATCTCGCGCAGGCACGCGAGCTGGCCGGCAAGGAAAGAGTGAAACATCGCCTCATCGCGCGCGAATAGAGGGCCGCGCTCATCGGCGAGCGAGAAGTGGATGTGGCACGAGTTTCCCTCACGCTCGTCGTACTTGGCCATGAACGTGATCGCCACGCCGTCCTCCGCGGCTATCTCCTTCGCGCCGTTCTTGTAGATCACGTGCTCATCGGCGGTGCGCAGCGCATCCGCGTAATGGAAGTTGATCTCGTGCTGGCCGAAGTTGCACTCGCCCTTGGAGTCCTCCACGACCATCCCCGCCGCCGCCATGCTGTTGCGGATGCGGCGGATCAACGGCTCCACGCGCGCGGTTCCCAGCAGCGAGTAGTCGACGTTGTAGAGGTTCGCCGGGGTCAGCTCGCGGTAGCCCTTGTGCCACGCCTGCTCGTAGGTGTCGTTGAAGACGAGGAACTCGAGCTCGGTGCCGGCGTTCGCGCCCCAGCCGCGCTCCTCCAGACGCGCGAGCTGGCGGCGCAGGATCTGGCGCGGCGAGGCCACTACGTCCGAGCCATCCGGCCAGGCAACATCCGCCAGGCACACCGCCGTGCCCTCCTGCCAGGGCACCGGGCGAAGCGTGTCCAGGTCCGCCACCAGCAGCATGTCGCCGTAGCCGCCCTCCCACGAGGACATCGCATAGCCCTCCACGGTGCGCATGTCCACGTCCACTGCCAGCAGGTAGTTGCAGCTCTCTGCGCCGTGCTCGGCGACCTCGTCGAGGAAGTGCGTGGCCATCACGCGCTTGCCCTGCAGCCGACCCTGCATGTCCGTCATCGCCAGCAGGACCGTGTCGATCGTCCCCAGCGCGACAGCCTCCTTCAGCTCCTCCAGTGTCACGATCGTGAAGGTACTGCAGTCGAACCTCTAGCGGCTTGCGATCGAGTAGGTCTATCGTGCAGCCGGTGGAGCACGCGTCCGCATCGCTGATCGAGTTTCCCGCCGATGACCCCGAGCGGGCGCGGCGCTTCTGGTCGGGGTTGCTCGACCAGGATCTCGCCGAGCGCGCAGCGGGAGAGGGGGAGGGGTGGCAGACACGCTCCGGCGCTCCCGCCGTGGGCGTGCACTCGCGCGGACGCGGCCCCGGCGACTCCTTCTCGCTGCCGTACTTCGCTGTCGGCGATCTCGCGGAGGCGCTCGAGCGCGTCCAGGCGCTCGGCGGGAGCGTCGTTCACCCCGGCGAGCGCTGGGCGATCTGCAAGGACTCCGAGGGCAGCCCCTTCGGGCTCGCGGGGCCGCCGAACGGCTAGGTTGCGGCGCCCGCTCAGGCGGGCGTGCCGGAGGACAGCCCCACGAGCTCTTCGCTTCGCTCCCACAGCGCCTCGGCGAGCCTGTCGTCCCGAGCCTGGCCGCTGGGTGTGGCCACCTTCTCGTCGACGACGTACTCGCCTGTCAGCGAAGAGGCGGCGTTGGAGATCGCGAGCCAGACGAGCGAACGCGCGCCGCGCTGGGGCGAGCGGAAGAACGGGGCGCCAACGGTGGTCAGCAGCTTCCACACGCCGTTCTCGTTCTTGCCAAAGCCGGTGCGCACGACGCCGGGGTGAAAGCAGTTCGCGTGAAGCTCCGGCGCGCGCCGGGCGAGCTCGCGCGTGAAGAGGATGTTGCACAGCTTCGTGGTGCCGTACACGCGCATCGCCGCGTAGGACTTCTCCGACTGCGGGTCTTCCAGATCCAGCGTGCCCGCTTTGTGCGCGTCGGAGGCGGTCGTCACGACGCGCCCGCCGCGCAGGTGCTCACGCAGGAGGTTGGTGAGCAGGAAGGGCGCCAGGTGGTTGAGCGCAAACGTCCGCTCGAAGCCTTCGGAGGTGACTGCGCGCGAGGCGAACAGCGCGCCCGCGTTGTTGGCGAGTACGTCGATGTGCTCGTAGCTGCCCTGGATCTCCTCGGCGAGCCGGCGCACCTCGGACATCAGCGTCAGATCGGCCACGTGTTGGTGCACGAGGGCGCTGCCGCCGAGCGCTTCGGCCTCCCGCGCGACCGCCTGCACGCGCTCGGCCTCGCGTCCGACGAGCGCGAGCTCCACACCCTCACGCGCAAGCTCGATCGCCGCCGCGCGCCCGATCCCGCGTGTGGCTCCAGTGAGCACGACGAGCGTCACCCATCCGACTCTACAGCCACCGCGCCCCGAGGTGTTGTAATCGTGTGCTTGATCGGGGTAGCGAAGCTGGCATGACGAGCACCGGCAACGGCAGGCGCGCGCTGCTGGCAGTGGCGGACGTGTTGGCCCAGGGCGGGCGCCTGCTGCGCGGGCACGCCGTCAAACAGGTGGGCGGCCCCGCTCGTGCCAGGGTGATCGCCTCGTTCGGGGCGGTGCTCGCGCTGAGCAGCGCCGACGGTGCGACCGTCGGCGCGGTCGCACCGCAGCTGGAGCATTCGCTGCACATCGGCAACGCGGAGATCGGCCTCCTGAGCTCGGTCTCGTTGCTCGTCGGAGCGGTCTTCGTGATCCCGGTCGGCCTGCTCGTCGACCGCAGCAAGCGCATGCCCCTGCTCACGGCGAGCATCGTCCTGTGGAGCATCGCCTCGGCAGCCAGCGGCTTCGCCGGCAGCTACGACACGCTGCTGCTGACGCGCCTGGCGCTGGGTGCCGTCAACGCCACCGCGGGGCCGGCGATCGCGTCGCTGACCGGCGACTACTTCCCCGGCCGCGAGCGAGGACGGATCTACGCCTACATCCTCGGCGGCGAGGTCGCCGGCACGGCGGCCGGCTTCATCGTCAGCGGCACCGTTGCGAGCATCATCTCCTGGAGGCTCGCCTTCATCCTGCTGGCGATCCCCGGCATGTTCCTCGCGCGCACGCTCTGGCGCACGGTCCCGGAGCCGCTGCGCGGCGGCCAGAGCAGGCTCGAGCCAGGGGTGCTCGACCTGCCGGAAGCGCTCGCGGCGGCGGCCTCACAGGCACACGCTCGGGAAGAAGATGGCGCCGCCGGCGAGCACGAGGAGGAGGAGCTGACCCGGGAAGCGGCACGCAAGCGCGGTCTGCGCGCCGACCCGAAGCTCGTGCTCGGGCAGGACCCGCGCGAGATGAGCATCGTGGACGCGGTGCGCTACATCCTCTCGATCCCCACCAACATGCTGCTGATCATCGGCTCATCTCTCGGCTACTTCTTCTTCGCGGGGCTGCAGACGTTCGGCGTCCTGTTCGTTCGCGGCCACTACCACGTCAGCCAGGCGACCGCCGAGCTGGCGCTCGTGACGCTCGTCCTCGGTGCGCTACTGGGAACGCTCCTCAGCGGGCGCATCACAGACCTCGCGCTGCGCCGTGGCTTCCTCGAGGCGCGCGTGGTTGCGCCGGCCGTTTGCTATCTCGGCGCAGTGCTGCTGTTCATCCCCGGCGTGCTGATCAGTCACCTGACGCCCGCGCTGTGGTTCGACGTGGCCGGCGCCGCGCTGCTCTCCGCAGCCAACCCTCCGCTGGACGCGGCGAGGCTCGACATCATGCCCTCAGGGCTATGGGGGCGGGCGGAGAGCACACGCACCTTCCTGCGCTCGCTCGCGCAGGCGCTCGCGCCGTTGATGTTCGGAGGTCTGGCCGACCTGATCGCGGGCATCGCTCCCGAGCAGACGCCGATCGGCACGCATTCCCCGGTGATCTCACCGAGTGGGGCCACCGGTCTCGAGTTCAGCATCCTGATCATGCTCGTCTCGCTCGCGTGGGCGGGCGTGTTCCTCGCGCGCGCGCGCCACACCTACCCATCCGACCTCGTGACGGCAGGTGCCTCCGAAGAGCGCGTGCGCGCGCACGAGGCGGGCTGGGATGATGTCGAGGACCGCGCCGCGCCGGGTGAGCGAATGGGGGAGCCGTGACAGCGCCTGCACCGTCTGGAGAGCAGTTCGAGATCGTCCATGGCGAGCAGCGGGCGACGATCGTGGAGGTCGGTGGAGGCGTGCGCGAGTATGTCGTCGGCGAGCGACCGGTCCTCGATCCCTACCCGCGCGAGGCGATCTGCGACGGCGGCCACGGCGCGCCGCTGATCCCGTGGCCCAACCGCATGCGCGACGGCCGCTACAGCTTCGACGGCAGTGACTACCAGCTCGAGCTGAGCGAGCCGGCCAAGCACAACGCGATCCACGGGCTGTTGCGCTGGCGTTCCTGGCGAGCCAGCGAGCACGAGCCCGGCCGCGTCGTGATGAGCAACTACCTGCACCCCTCGCCCGGCTACCCATTCGCGCTGGAGGTGCAGATCGCCTACTCGCTCAGCGACGCAGGGCTCAGCGTGCGGAGCGCCGCCCGCAACGTCGGCGAGCGTGCTTGTCCCTACGGTGCGGGCCAGCATCCGTATCTCTCGCCGGGAATGGCCTCGATCGACGACTGCACGCTTCAGATTCCAGCCGAGACGCGCATCCTGGTCGACCCGCAGCGGAGCCTGCCCTGCGGGCGTGAGCCCGTCGGCGCCAGCGCGTATGACCTGCGCCAACCGCGGCTCGTGGGGGACCAGCAGATCGATGCTCCGTTCACGGACCTGATTCGCGAGCCCGACGGCCGCGCAACGAGCAGGCTCTCCGCCCCGGATGGAACGTCTGTCGAGCTGTGGGTGGACGAGCGCTACGCGTTCCTGGAGGTCTATACCGGCGACGGGCTGCATGGCTCGCGTCGCCGAGGTGCTCTGGCGGTTGAGCCGATGACCTGCGCTCCCAACGCCTTCCAGAGCGGCGAGGGGCTGACGCGACTCGAGCCCGGGGAACAGATCGAGGCGACGTGGGGCGTGCGCTTGGTGTGAAGGGCGGACGAGCGGGCCACCCCTCTCGAGATGGCCCGCCGTCCAAGCCCGCCCTGCTCCCAGGTGCAACCACTACATACGAAAGATCGCACCGCAGACCCCCATCCTTTGCCCCCGCGGGTCAGAATTCTTACGCTGCCCTTCAGAACAGCGACGTGCCGGCGGGACCGATCAGGACCGCCTCCGCCTCCTTAAACGGCGCGTTCATGGCAGGTGTCTCCAGGAACGTCATCAACAGGCGCTGGCGCGGGAGGGGCTGGCGCAGGATCGCCGCCGTGCTCGTGGTGGGGCCGCCGCGAAAGTGATCGGTGGCGACCTCGAGCGAGAACGTGCCAGAGACGAAGGAGCTCGTTGAGCGCCGGTCGAGCGCGCCGTCGGAGGCGATCGCGCGGTAGAGCGGTGGCTCGCGCGGCGTCGCTCTCTCCCACAACGTCCGTGTGAACGCCATCCGTGCGATCAGGTGCTGTGCGCGCCGCCGCCTGCTCCAATCGCCGTCGAACAGGCTCGCGCTGCGCACTGCCTTGCCCTCGAACGCACACAGCCCGAGCTCTGCCAGCACGATCGCGTGACCCTTCACAAGCTCCCCCGAGCGCGGGTTGCTGACGAACCTCTGAGCGAACGCGGTGTCGAGCTCGAGGAGGTCGAGCTCGGCGAGGTAGGCCTGCAGCAGTCGCGCGCATGTCGCCTCGCCCTCGCGCGTGCCGATGCGCTCGGCGACCTCGACAGCGATGAACTCACTGGCGTCGAGCCAGTCGGCTGCGTGTCTGCGCTGAGCCTCGAGCAGCTTCAGGGTCCCCGCGTGTGCCTCGGGATCGGCGTCGATCAGAAGCGGACGGTCGAGCCTGCGCACCGTTTGTGTGTAGTCGTCGAGCAGGTGCTCGGGGGCGATTTGCGAGCTCGCCGCGAACTGATAGCCGACGATGTCCTCGAAGGGCAGCGACCAGTGGGCGCCGCTGTCCTCGAACGCGCGAATCTCCACCTCGAACGTGCCCTCTTGAGGATCGACTCCGACGATCAGCATCGGCGTGCGCCGCGCATCCAGCAGCCGCCCCTCGTTGCCCGGCACGAGCAGGCTGAGGCTGCCCGGTTGGAACTCCGAGTCCGGGCGCCTGGCGGCGTCGAACTGATAGACGGGCCCGCCGCCGTAGCTCACGTCCCGATCATGCCCGGCCGCAGCGACAGTGTCAACGCACCTCAGGGGTGCGCGGACTCAAACGGCGCGAGGTACTCGTTCTCGAGCCAGGCAACCGTCGTTTTCAGGCCGCTCTCGTAACCGACGCGGGGCTCCCAGCCGAGCGTCTCGCGCAGCTTACGGTTGCTGAACACCTGCTCGCGCCCGAGCACCTGCACCGCCTGGCGCGAGAGCAGCGCCGGCGAGCTCAGCCCGGTGGCCCGGCGCAGCAGCCGATAACCCTGCTCGAGAGAGAAGCCGAGACCGAGAGCCAGCGCGTAGGGGATGCTCCAGCGCACCCGGGGGCAGCCAAGGGCATCGGCGAGGTCGTCGGTCAGCTGCCGCCAGCTCACGTCCAGACCGTCGCTTACGTTGAACGCGTTGCCGGGCGCAGCGTCGTGCTCGAGTGCCAGGAGCGCCGCGTCGAGGAGGTTCTCGACGTAGCAGAGCCCCGCGTTTGCTCGACCGCCGTCGACGAGCAGCATGTGCCGGCCCTGGATCGCCCGTGCGATCTCGCCGATCACCTCCTTCGAGCCAGGTCCGTACACGGTCGCGGGGCGCAGGATCACCGTTTCCAGCGCGCTCGCCGCCTGTGCGCTTCTGACCTGAGCCTCGGCTTCGAGCTTGGTCTGCGCGTACCAGTTGCTGAAGCCGCTCGCCACGTAGGTCTCATCGACCTCTTTCACCTGCGGGTAGCCGTAGACGTCGGTGGTGCTGATGTGGACGAAGCGCTGCACGGAAGCCGCCGCGGCTGCGCGGAGCATCTCGCGTGTCCCGTCGACGTTGATCGCCGAGATCTCCGCCACGGTCGCCCAATCGGAGACGAGCGCGCCGCAGTGCAGCACGCTCGCGCAACCGTCGAGCGCGCGGGAGAGGGAGCGACCGTCGGTGAGGTCGCCGACGGCGATCTCCACGCCTAGCTCCTCCAGCAGCGAGGTATCGCTGCTCGCGCGCACGAGACAGCGCACCGGTTGACCGTTCTCGCGCAGGCGACTCGCCAGACGTCCGCCGATGAACCCGCTGGCGCCGGTGATCAGGCAGAGCTCTCTCACGCGAGCTTCGCGCGAGCCCGGCGGCGGATCGTGGTCGTGGCGATGTCGCGCACGATCGCGAGGTTCTTGCTCGAGCTGTTCTGACAGTCGGCGAGCACCGCGTCGAGCGCATCGAGAAAGCTCTGTGCCTCGGTCTCGGAGAGCGTTAGCGGCGGCAGCAGCTTGATCACGTCGTTCTTGCCCGCCGCCATTGTGATCACGCCGTGGTCGCGGTGCAGCGGGATCACGATCAGCTGGGGAAACAGACCCTCGCTGGCCATGTGGATCAGCCGCCAGTTCAAGAGCGCCTTGCGGCTGCTCGGCGCCCCCAGCTCGATCCCGATCATCAGCCCGCTGGCACGGATCTCCTTGATCATCTCGTAGCGCTGCTGGAGCTCTGCGAGCCCGTCGCGCAGGATCGCGCCGACCCGCTGAGCGTGCTCGAGGAGACCGTCACGCTCGATGATGCGCATCGTCGCGAGGCCCGCGGCCATCGACAGCTGGTTGCGCCCGTAGGTCGACTGGTGCACGTAGGATCGCTCGAGCGTTCCCACCGCCTTGTCGAATATCTGGCGCCTGGTGACCATCGCCGCGACCGGCATGTAGCCGCCGCTCAGCGCCTTGCCGACGAGCACGAAATCCGGCTCCAAGCCCCAGTGCTCCAGCGCGAACCACTTCCCGGTGCGCCCCAGGCCCGTCTGGATCTCATCGAGGACGAACATCGTCCCGTAGCGGCGGCAGAGCTCCTGCGCGCTTCGCAGGTAGCCCTCGGGCGGCAGCGTGACCATCCGTCCCTGGATCGGCTCCACGAAGAACGCGGCGACATCCTTGGTGCGCAGCTGCGCCTCCAAGCGCGCGAGGTCGCCGAAGGGCACGCGCTCGCACCCCGGCAGCAGTGGGCCGAAGCCCTCCTTGAAGAACTCATCGCCGACGATCGACAGCGGCCCGAGCGTCACGCCGTGGAAGCCGCTCTCGCATGAGATCAGGCGCGGGCGGCCGGTGGCCGCGCGCGCGAACTTCATCGCCGAGTCGACCGCCTCCGCGCCCGTGCTCGCGAAGAACACGGCGTCCAGCCCTGCCGGCAGCCGCTCGCAAAGCGCCTCCGCGAGCATCCCCGCCAGGGGCGAGTAGTGGATCTGCACGCCGTCCAACAGCTCTGCGGCGAGCGTCGCCTCGAGGACCTCGCGCACGTCGGGGTGGTTGTGGCCGAGGCTCGCGAAGCCCTCGCCGGTGTGCAGGTCCAGGTACGCACGACCCGCTTTGTCGTAAATGTAGGAGCCCTTCGCCGACAGGTAGCTCTCGTCGAAGCCGAGGATTCCAAGCACGTCCACCAGCGAGCTGTCCAGATGACGGGCGGCCAGGTCGAGCGTCTCATCAGCCCGCGCTGTGGCGTCGGCGAGGATGCCGAGCGCATCGGCGGCGAGCGTGGGTTGGTGGTTCGTGTCCATGACGATATGGGCGGCTGCGGCCACGCCGCATGGGAGTGGGCGCGAGTCGCGAGAGCCTATTTCAGGGGGCTCGGCGGTGGCGCGATAGGAGCATCCACCGCCGTTCTCCCCACACGGGCGGCAGTGCGATCAGCACACGCAGGCGCGTGTACGGTCCGCGGCGCCTGCACAGCGCGCGTCGCAGCGAACCTCGCTCCCGAGGGCCGGGCGCTGCGCTCCCGCCCGGTGGGGCGTAGCGGCGCTCGCGCAGCAGTTGCACGTAACGGCCTGCGGCAGGACCGCAGGAGCGGCGGAGCTCATGCTCGAGCTGGGTGAGCGTCGTCCCGGCCCCAGGCCGCCGGCCGACCAGCGCCAGCGCGATCGAAAGCTCGCGCACGCCACCCTGCGCATCTCCCGCGAACCGGCGCCGGACCTTCGATGCGTTCGCCACGAGCGCTGCTCCGATCGCAAGCGCGAGCGTCCCGAGTGAGATCACAAGCGCAAGCGGCGGACCGTCGCCCGTCCCTGCGCTCGACCGGACGACGGCTGCCGGAGTGTGCCGCGCGGCGCGCGCCCGCGACGGCGTGGAGCGATGCCTGAGTGACGCAGTGCCACCTTCGGGCTTGAGCGCCAAGGCGCTGTAGGAGCCCGCCAGGCGGCTCGCGGGGGTCGGGTTGAACGGCACCCAGCCGATCCCTGCGAAGAACACTTCCACCCACTCGTGCGCGTCCTCGGCGGTGACGTCGTAGCGGCCGCTCGACGATTCGCGAGAGCCCGAGAGGAAGCCGGCGGCGACGCGTGCGGGAATCCCGTCCATGCGCAGCATCAGCGTCATCGCCCCTGAGAACTGCTGGCAGTAACCGCTTCGTTCGCTGAACAGGAAGGCTATGAGCGGGAAGGCGTGGCCTCGCGGGTGCTGGTTGTAGGCGAAGCCGTGGGAGAAGAACGTCTGAATGCGTGCGGCGACCCCGTAGGTGCTGCTCGCGCCGACGGCGAGGCGGCGCGCCAGCGCGTAGACGGGCGCGTACACGGAAGCGTTGATCAGCGCCGCGCCGTCCGGTTCGCTGGGGGACACCGTGGCGAGGAGGCCGTCGGCAGCGGGTAGTTCGAGCTCGGTGTAGGGGGCGTCGCTTGTCGGGAACGTGCTCGGCGCGCGGCGCATTTCCGCGACGCTCGGCTGCGGTGCGTAGGCGGTGACCGTGTAGCGGTCTCCGCTGGGCGTCGCGGCGGAGACCGTGAGCGTGCCGTCGGCCGCGATCGCTCCCATGTTGGGTGCGGTTTCGCCGCTGACGCTCGCGCCGATGATCTCGCCGGGGCTCAGAAGCTGGCGGCTGGAGAGGCCGCGGACGGCGACCGTCGTGCGCGTCACCCATCTGGGATGGAGTGAAACGCCCTCCGGGCCGGTCGTGCCGCGGGGCTGCGGGCTCGAGCGCACGAAGCCGACGCCGTCGAATCGAGCGAGCGTCGCCGCCCGCCAGAGGTGTGGCGCGCGGGAGGTGACCGAGACCATCGGCTCGGTGGAGCTCGCCCATGGCAGCGGCCCGTATGCCTGATTCCAGTTGAAGGTCGTGGGCGAGTAGGCCTGCCCGAACGGGTTCCAGTCGCGGTAGTCCAGCAGGGGCGTTCCCGACTCCACGACTCCCGCCGCGACGAGCGCGAGGGCGACGACGACGAGCAGCCACGCCGTTGCGCGCCCGCGATCGTGCACCCGTCCTCGCCACGCCCACACCCAGGCGCACAGGAGCGTGAGCAGCAGGGTGCCCTGGACCTGCCAGCCGATCTGTGACTCGTTCGAGGCGGCGGCCACGTAGAGCACGAGCAGGAGGCAGAGCGCGATCGCGCGTCGCGTTCGCGCCCGCCGATCGCCCGGCCAGAAGGCGAGGATCGCGGCGGCGACGATCGCGCTCGCCGCCGCGAACATGATCGCCGCCCTCGCCTGCCCGGCGTTCCCTCGGTAGGGCCAGAGCCCGTTCAGAGCGTCGATCCCGTGTCTCAGCTCGCCGGCGAGCCCGCCCCATTGCCAGGGCCACAAGAGGCGTGCGGGCGCTCCCGACGCGCGCAGCGCCAGGTATGCGCTCAGCGCGGCGATGAGCACGCGTGCGGCCGTGGCGAGGCCGCGCCGTCCCGGCAGAGTGGAGGTCAGGGAGAGCGCCAGCCCGCCCGCGGCGGCGGACCCCACGACGCCTGCGATCCGGAGCAGGGGCGGGTTGGCGAGCAGTGTCGCGAAGCGCACGCCGGCGAGCAGCGCAAGGGCGCAGAAGGCGAGCATCGGCCACGTCGCCGGCCACCACTCGCGCGGCGTGCGGCGTCCGGCCGGGTGCGCCCGAGTCGCTCGTCTTGGCAGCGCGGCAGTCGCGCTCACGCCGCCCTCGCCTGGGCACGCTGGGTCGCCTGGACGGCGAAGCCGGCGATCGTGAACGCCACGTCGAGCCCTGTCAGCGGCCGCGGGCCCACCCGGTAGCAGCGCCCGGCGGGGGCGGGCTCGTCGGTGGACGCGGTCACGTACAGCAGCGTGCGCACGCCGGCGGGCGGCTGACGACGTGTCGCGCCCGCGCCTGAGCGAACGAGCGCCAGCCTCGCGTGCAGTGTGGGCCAGGCACGCAGATCGGGCTCAATCGGCGACGGACGGGTGTCCTCGGGCAGCGAAAGCAGGCAGCCTCCGCGGCGGGCGAAGTGCACGCACAGTGACGCCGTGACCCGCAGCGCCTCATCGAGGGCCTCCTCGGACTCCGGTGCGCGTGCGTCGAGCATCACGAGCACGCGCGCGTCTGTCTCGGCAGTGAAGGCGCGCTCCATCAGCTCGCCGCTGCGCGCCACCGTGGGCCAATGGATGCGCGCCGCCGAGCTGCCGGTGCGATACGTGCGCAGCGAGTCGATCTCCAATGCGGCGTCGAGCGGCGAGGGGGCGCGCTCGTCGAGTCGTGCGAGCGCCGCCGCGCCCAACGGATAGACGCGCGGAAGCACGAGCAACTCGTGCTCGCTCGAGCGCAGCTCGCGGGCGCACATCTCCAGCGGATCGAAGATCCGCAGACGCGCCGGTCCGATGCTCTGGCGTCCGCGACGCGAGGGCACGGCCGAGACGACGAGCTCTCGCTCACGCCGAGACGGTGGCGCCTGCTCCTCCGCGCCCGGCCACGCGATCAGGGTGGCCGCGGGGAACGGGATCAGCCCATGACGGACGGTGATCGTGACGCGGACGCTCTCGCCCTCCTGTGCGGTCTTCACATCCGTGCGCAGGCTCACCCGCGCACGACTCGCAGCAACGCTCACCCACAGGGGGGCGACCGCTGCGACGAGCAGTGCCGCGAGGCCCGGTATGTAGAGCGCGCGAACTGCAAACAGCGCCGCAAGGCCGCACAGTAGTGCGCCGGTGACGGCCAGTGGACGCGCTCTGCTCACAGCGCCGGCACGGCGGCAAGCGCATCGCGCACCACCTCTGCGCGCTTCACTCCAAACGCGGTTGGAGCGAGCATCAGGCGGTGGGCGAGCACGGACGGCGCGAGCTCGATGACGTCGTCCGGGAGCGCGTGGTCGCGGCCGGCGAGGGCGGCGCTCGCCTTTGCCGCCTTCAACAGCATCAGCCCTGCGCGGGGGCTCGCGCCGAGCTCCACGCGCGGGTCGTGACGCGTGTGCGTGAGCACGGCGACGATGTACTCGCGCAGCGGCGCGCTCGCGTGCACCTCGATCGCCGCCTGCTGGGCCATGAGGATCTCCTCGACAGAGGTGACGGGGGCCACATCGAGCACGCGATCGCCGGCAGCGTGCGTGGAGAGCATGTCCGCCTCCTGCCCGGCGGAGGGATAGCCGAGCGAGACCCTCACCATGAAGCGGTCGAGCTGGGCCTCGGGCAGGGGGTAGGTGCCCTCGTATTCGACGGGGTTCTGCGTCGCCAGCACCATGAACGGACGCTCCAGCGGATGGCTGTCGCCGTCGATCGTCACCTGGCCCTCCTGCATGCACTCGAGCAGTCCCGACTGTGTCTTCGGCGAGGCGCGGTTGATCTCATCGACGAGCACCACGTGGGCGAACACCGGCCCCGGCCGGAACTCGAAGCGGGTGTCGCGCTGATTGAAGACGTTCATCCCAACCACGTCGGATGGCAGCAGATCCGAGGTGCACTGGATTCGCGAGTAGCGCGCGTCGATCGAGCGCGCGAGCGCACGGGCGAGGGCCGTCTTGCCGACGCCGGGTTGATCCTCGATCAGCACGTGACCGTCCGCGACGAGCGCGACCAGCACCTCGCGCAGAACCGCTTCGGGCGCCTTCACTGCGGCCGCCACGCTCGCCGAGACGCGCGAGCCCAGGCTCGCCACGTCGCCAGGCGCGAGCCGGCCGATCGTCGCCTCCATGCCCTCAGATGTTAGGGCTCGACGGGGCTCAGGGAATCAGCACGATCTTGCCATGGGTGTGTCGCTCTTCTAGCTGAGCGAAGGCATCGCGGACCTGCTCGAGTGGATAGGTCGCGGCGATCGGGATCTCGATCTGCCCGGAGGCGACGAGCTGGGCGATCTTTGAGAGCACCTCGGTCGTGGACGCATTGCCGCTTCCCTCGTTCTTCGCACCGACCTCTTTGGCCTTCTCGCGCGAGATGATCGTCTCTATACGCGAGGGATCTATCCCGAGCTCGACCGCCAGCTCGACGTACTCCGGGCCGAACAGGTCGATGAACGCATCGATGCCGGCGGGTGCGGCGGCGTGCAGCCGCTCCGCCAGCCCGTCGCCGTAAGCGATGGGGATCGCGCCGTGGGCGCTCAGCCAGGCGTGGTTGGCGGGCGAGGCGATCGCGAGCACGCTCGCGCCCTCGAGCGCCAGCAGTTGCACGACGACGCTGCCGACTCCGCCCGCCGCCGCTGAGACCGCCACGGTCTCGCCGCGCTGCGGGTCGACGGCCCGAACGGCCGCATAGGCGGTGCAGCCGATTACGTAGAGCGAGCCCGCCACCTCCCAGCTCAGCTGCGCGGGCTTAGGAATCAGCTGGTTGACGGGGACGCTCACGTACTCGGCCTGGCTCGATCGCTGCCACGACCAGCCGAGGACCTCGTCGCCGACCGTGAACTCGCTGACGCCGTCGCCGACGGCGCTGACGACACCGGCCAGGTCGCTGCCCTCGCCGGAGGGGAAGGTCGCGGGGAACATCTGCGCCAGCGCCCCGTTTCGGATTGAGGCCTCGCCGGGGTTGATCGCGGCTGCGCGAACCTGCACCACGACCTCGCCGGGTGGCGGCTGGGGAACCTCCACATCGGCGATGTAGAGGACGTCGCGGTCGCCGTAGTGGTCGAAACGCACTGCTCGGGCCATCATGCCTCCTCGCTCGGGTCTGCTTGCTGACTACTCAAGCAGGCTCGAGTGAGCCCGGCGCTCGGCGGGCTCGATGCGGGGCTTTGAACGAGTTGGGGGTTATATGCTCCGGCGACCTCAACGAGTTCAACTGAGAAGGGGGGCCTCTCATGGTTCGTAAGTGTGTTCTGTCGCTCGTGGCGACACTGATCCTGGCTGCTCTGGCGAGCGCCGCGGTGGCCGCCACCGGCGGACCGAAGGCGGAGGGCTATTACGGCTCGAAGAAGCCAGACCTCTCGGTCTACGTCGACAAGCCGGCGACGACGGTCGAGCTATACGTGTCGTGCGCCACCGCTCCCACGGTCAGTGAGTACTGGGACAGCCCGAAGCTCCGTCTGAAGGACGGCAAGTTCAGCTTCGACGGCAAGACCACGATCATGACCGTCGACGGCGCCACGTTCGGGCATCTCGCGGGCACCGTTATCTTCAGCGGCAAGTTCTCCGGCGGCGCGTTTCACGGAGCCGCGCAGATCGTCGGCTCCTCCTGTCCGAAGAGCAGTTACACCGCGAAATACAACAAGGACGGTGGTGGCAGCGGCGGCTGAGCCGGCTGGAGGGTACGCTTGTGAATATGCCGGGAGCGCTGGAAGAGACGACGATCGTCGACACGATGACGGTGCCTGACGGTCGCCAGCAGGAGGCGATCGCGGCTATTAGGGTGCTGTTCACCCAGCTGCAGGGCCTCGCGGGATTCCTCGACGCGCACCTGTTTGAGAGCGTCGACGGCACCGTGCTGCTGTCCTACGCCAGGATGCGCTCGCGATCTGACCGGCAAGCCGCCGAAATGCATCCAGAGGTGAAAGCGGCGCTCCGCGCACTCAGAGCGATCGGACGCGTCAGTGTCCACACATACCGCCCGGTCCTGGCGGTAACGGCCGACTCTGAGCTCGAGCCCCCGGAAACGGGGAGCGGAGGGTCGTAAGAGTCCTACCGTTCGCGAGGAGTCTGCTCGTCAGTCGCGCACCCCGCGGGTCAGGAAGCTCTCCTCCCACGCCGACGGTGTGAACGCGACGCCGGGTCGCCCGCCGACGGCGAGGATCAGCGTGCCGGCCTCGAGCGCGACCGCTTCACGCACGAGCGCTGGGTCGCGCACCGCGACGACGCCGCCATGCGGGACATCGACGGAGGCGCCATCGACGGTGAAACGCGCGGCGCCACGGACCACGACGTAGATCTCCTCCGAGCCGCCGGGGTCGTCGTCCTCGGCGAGCTCGTCATGGCGCTCGATGACAAGATCACCGGCCCGTTCGGCGACGTACGCGTTCGTCCCGAAGGCGGTGATCCCAAGCTCACGTCGCAGCGGCTTCCAGTCGGGGAGTGGCTCGTCCGGGAAGCGGATCGTGTCGATCTCGTCGAGGTGAGTCACGCGGTAGCCGGGCTCCATCGGGCGACTGTACACCGCTGTGCTGCCATCCGAGCAGGCGGACGAAGGCGGGATGGGTCATGTTGGTGGGCTTCTCGAGGGGGTCGTTCGGGCGAAGCCGGCCTCGAGCTGGGCTCGGGTGGGCCCGGCGCCCGGGAGAGGCAAATCAGCAGTGGTGGCGAGGCCGGCGACGTAGATCCTGGCTTGGCGCTGGGCGAGCTGCTCCCAGTTGGCTGCGTGCGCAAGTGGCTGGGCGAGCATTGCTCCGGTGATGATGATGTCGACGGCGGTGACGTCGCTGCGGATGGTGCCTTCTCGCCGTCCGCGTGCAAGGACCCGCTCGAGCAGGTCGCTGATCTCAGTCCGAAGCGCGACGGTCTTCTCGTCGATGCTGACGGGCCCGCCGTGCAGCGGCAGAATCAGATCGTCGCGGGCAGCGATCGTCTGCCGGAAGAAATGCTCGAGCGCTTCGGGTGCCGGCTGGAAGCTGTCGACGGCGGCGCGTGCGTGGTCGAGGACGAGGTCATAGGAGCGCAGCGTGAGCGCCGCGAAGAGCGCCGCGCGTGTTGGGTAATGGCGATACACGGTGCCTACTCCCACGCCCGCCTGGGCGGCGATGGTAGCGATCGGAACTTTCTCGCCGTCGCGCTTGACGGCGCTCGCGGCGGCGTCTAGAACGCGTTTGCGGTTGGCTGCGGCATCGCTGCGCAGCGGGCGAGTGCGATGGCGTGGCTCTGGAGTGGTCCTGGACATCGGCGGGAGTGCTCTTACGCAGCGGCACATACCGCGACGCTATGCTGGCCAAATTATAAGCGGACGATTTCGACCGCTTAATCCGCTAGAGAGGGAAAGCGATGAACGACGACGTGCCCGCCGAGTCAGAGGGTGCACGGCCGATCCCGGCCGACGACGCCTCCAGGGAGCTCACGCACGTCAGCCCCGATAGCGACCAATCTCTGCCACATATCGGCGTGGTCGGCGACACCTACACGATTCTTGTCTCCGGTGATGACACGGCTGGGCGATACACCCTGATCGACATGCACGTGCCGCCGGGCGGCGGCCCCCCGCCTCACCGCCACGACTTCGAGGAGATGTTCACCGTCCTTGACGGCGAGATCGAGCTCACGTTTCGCGGTGTCACGGCTGTTGCGCGAGCCGGTGACACGGTGAACGTGCCTGCCAACGCGCCGCATGTCTTTCGCAATGCCGCCGAGGAGTCTGCGCGACTACTCTGCCTGTGCTCGCCGTCCGGGCAGGAGGAGTTCTTTCAAGCTGTCGGCGTCCCTGTTGCCAGCCGGACCGAGGCGCCGCCACCGCTTGATGAAGAGGGCACTGCGGCGTTTATCGCCAAGGCCGTCGCGCTCGCCCCGCAATACCGAACCGAACTGCTGCCTCCTGAACAGAAGCCGTGAGACGGCATCTGCGCGACGAACTGGAGGGCGCTCCCGTGGCGAGAGCGTGCCGGAGATGACCACGTTGGGGTCGAGGACGGTGCATCAAGATGAGCTCTTCGGCTCGGTGTCTAGATGGTTGATTCCCAGGCGTCGGCCGCAGTAGTCGAGGAGTGCGTGGCTGGGTCGGCTGAGTTGGTGGTTGAAGGGGATCGGGCCTGCATTGGCAGCCGGAAGATGAGTGCGAACGCGGCGGCGACCGGTATGAGGCACGCCCAGGCGGTGATTGCGAGTGCGTGGGTCGGCGGAGGGCTGGCGAAGGCTGAGAAGAAGATCGTTCCCAGGGCGGCGACGCCGATCGCGCTGGAGAGTTGCTGTACTGCCTCGAGCACGCCGGAGGCGGAGCCGACTTCGTCCATCCCGACGCCGGCGAGAATGAACTCGAACAGCTGCCCCATCGACATGCCGGCGCCCCCACCGATCAGGAACAGTCCGGGAGCAAGGTCCGGCGTCGAGGCCGTGTGCGCGCCGGTTACGGTCAGCGCCAGGACGACGGCCCCCGCACCGACGGCCGCGACGCCAACGTGCAGCAGGTGACGGCCGAGGCGTCCGACGAGCGCCATCCCCGCGCCCATTCCAACGATCAGTCCGACGACCATCGCCAGCAGTGTCAGGCCCGCGTGGATCGGTGAGAACCCCTCGCCGAGCTGGCCGAACAGCGACACGCACAGGAGTAGTCCGCCGAAGGCGCCGAAGAAGGCGAGCGCGACGAGGATTCCGCTGGTGTAGGTCCGGTTGGCCAGCAGTCCCGGTTCGATCAGCGGATCGCCGTGGTAATGGCGCTCCCACATCACGAAAGCGCCGAGCAGTGCCGCGCCGGCGCCGAGCGTGGTGAACGTCCAGGCTGGCCAGCCGGCCGCGCGTCCCTGGATCAGCGGGTAGATAATCGCGGTCAGCGCGAGTCCCACGAGGATCATCCCGCCGGTGTCGAGCCGGATCCCGGGGTGGGCGATAGTCCGCGGCAGGACTCGCACGGCCCCGGCGAATGTGGAGATGCCGATCGGGACGTTGATCAGGAACACCAGCCGCCATCCGATCCCCCACAGATTCGCCTCGACCAGGGCACCCGCGAGGATCGGTGCGGCAAGCATGGACAGCCCCATCATCGGCCCGAACGCGCCGAACACTTTGCTCATCTCGTCCTCGGCGAAGCACTCCTTGAGCATCCCGAATCCTTGGGGGATCATCAGCGCTCCGAAGGCACCCTGCAGCACTCGGAAGCCGATCAGCACCGACGGTGAGGGGGCGGCCGCACAGGCAGCGGACATCACGGTAAACCCGGCGGAGCCGATCAGGAACAACCGGCGGCGGCCGAACATGTCACCGAGCCGCGCGCCGGTGATCAGGAACACGGCGAACGCGAGCGTGTAGCCGGCGCTCAGCCACAGCAGGGTGGAGGCGCTGCCGCCGAGAGCGTGCCGGATCGACGGACCGGCGACGTTGACGATCGTCGCGTCCATCAGGTCCATCACGTTCGCCGCAAGGACGACCGCAAACACCAGCCAGCGCAACGGGTTGCGTGCGACGGGCTGGGTGGTCGTGGTGGCGGTGGTGGTGTGAGGTGAGGCGATCGTCTCGGGCATTGGCGGACTCCTTAGCGTGAGCGAACAGCGTTCGTTACAAACACTGTACGTGACAAACGGTGTTCGCGTCAAGTAAGATCTCCAGATATGGACGCCACGACCCGCCCGCGCTCGACCCGTGACCGTCCGGCCAAGGCCCCGCTGAGCGAGGACGCCATTGTCGATGCTGCCCTCGCGATCACGCGCGCCGAGGGGCTTGATGCGGTCACGATGCGTCGGGTGGCGGCAACGCTCGACACGGGCGCTGCGTCGCTGTACGTCTATGTGCGCAATCGCGAGGACCTGCTGCGCGCGATGATGGACCGCGTCGCAGGGACGGTTCCGCCGATCTCCCCCGACCCGGAGCGCTGGCGCGAGCAGGTCTACGACCTCATGCGCAGGTTGCGCGACGCGTTGGAGGCCCATCCCGGACTGGCGTCGGTCTTGACGGGCGAGCCGCCGACCACCGAGAACGCCCTTGCCGGGGCCGAGAGCCTGCTCGGGATACTGCTCGCAGGCGGCATCGCTCCCCAGGACGCCGCTTGGGCCGTCGACATCCTGATGCTGATCGTGACCGCGACGGCGACCGAGGCCGACATCCGACGCGCCGCCGGAGACGGCGCCGACCTCGACGTCTTCCGGATCCGTGACACCTTCGCCGGGCTTCCACCCGCGCGCTTCCCGCTCCTCGTGAGTCACGCCTCCGAGCTCGTCGCCGGTGCTGGCGACGAGCGATTCCGCTTCGCCATCGACACCTTCCTCGACGGCCTCGCTGCCCGTGCAGCCCAGGCCTGATCCGCGTATTCGCGCCGTCGGCGGCGGCTAGAGCGCCTGAGGCCCCGCGCCGCTGATAGCTCGCAGCAGTAGCTCAGGGCTCTCCATCTGGGGCATGTGGCCGGTGCCGGCGAGCACCTCAAAGCACGAACTCGGTATCGCCTCTGAGTACGCGCGACCGTATGTGCTGTCGACGATGCCGTCGCTCGCACCCCATATGACCAGGGTCGGGATCTTTAGCTCCAGCAGCCGCTTGCCGAGCTCAGGGTCGGCCATATTGGGGGCATAGATCGAGAGAGCCGCTTGGTTCGTGGCTTGGACGGCGCGCTCGCGGTCAGAAAGACTCGCTGGATCGCGTAGGAAGGGTGTCGGGTCGTGAAAGGAGAGGCGCATGATCTCCGGGACGGCCATTCCCTGGACATCGGTCACTGGATGCCCCGGTACGGCGAGACCCACGGCGTCCACGAGGACTAGCTGGGTGACTCGGGGATCGTTGAGGAGCCCGAGCTCCGCCGCGATCCAACCTCCGACGGAGTTGCCGATGACCGTCACACCATCGAGCGAGAGCGCCTCTAGTAACGCGGAGTAGAGCGATGCGAGGGCGGGGACGTCGCTCAGTGCGGGGGGCCGGTCCGTGAGCGCGAACCCGGGGTGGGTGGGAACAATCACACGCGCTCCTCCGCGGCCCGCCAAGAGCTCGGCGAAGCCTCGCATCGAAGCTGGGCCGGCTCCTCCGTGCAGGAGCAGGAACGGTGAGCCCTCCCCGAGTTCCTCCGCCTCGAGAGCGACGGCGCCGACGCCCTGCACGACAAGGGGGATCGAGATGGTGGTCATGAGGTCTGGAGCTTATTCGCCCGCGACATAGGACTAAGCAGGAGAGATGACGATCCACACTGAAGTCACAGCTATTTTTTTTCGCCCGAGTGGACTCGAACCACCACCCGGCTTACGCCGGACAAGGCCCTCAAACTCATTCGCCCATGCCATATGCGTCCGCCCGCGTCCAGATCGTCCGTTCGGTGGGGTTTGCGGACGCATCGGACAAATGACTTGTGTCAGAGATGTGTCACGACAGGCTGCATGCGTCCCAGCTGAACCGACCTCAATATTCGAGAGTCTGCTGCTCAAGAGCACCAGACTCGAGCGCGAGCACATTGAATACGACCGAATGTACGCCCGGCCCTTGGACGCACGCGAGTGCGAACGTGCGCACCGATGCCGATAGGTATGCCGCCCTGGCCGAATAAGCTCTTTCCCGTGCGATTCGCGATCTCGATCCCGCAATACGCCCGCGACAGTCATTT
>DATBZG010000048.1:0-25827 GCA_036513335.1 Solirubrobacteraceae bacterium
CGAAAGCGCTCGTACAGCGACGCGGTGATCACGGGCGTCGGCACGTCGTGGGCTGTGGCGTCCTCGATCGTCCAGCGACCCTCGCCCGAGTCCTCGGTGTAGCCCTCGATCGCTTCCAGCCCGTTGCCGTCCGCTTCAAACGCGCGAGCCGCCAGTTCGCACAGCCACGAGCGCACGACCGAGCCCTGACCCCAGAGGTGCGCGATCTTCGCGTTGTCGAGCTCGTACTCGCACTTGTCGAACACGTCGAAGCCCTCGGCATAGGCCTGCATCAGCCCGTACTCGACGCCGTTGTGGACCATCTTCACGTAGTGCCCGGCGCCGGAGTTGCCGAAGCGCAGCCATCCCCGCGGACCGATCGCCGCGGCGCTCTGCTCGTTCGTGGTCGGCGCCAGCACGTCGAGGATCGGCGCCAGGCGCTTGACCGCTTTCGGCGGTCCTCCGACCATCATGCAGTAGCCGACTTCCAGTCCCCATACGCCGCCGCTCGTGCCGACGTCCACGTATTCGATGCCGCTCGATTTCAGTTCCGCCGCCCGGCGCTTGTCGTCCGTCCACTTGGAGTTGCCGCCGTCGATGATCGTGTCGCCGCGGTCGAGCAGCTTGGCGAGCTTGTCGACGGTTTCCTGCGTCGGCACGCCCGCGGGCACCATGATCCAGACCATGCGCGGAGCGTCGAGCTGCTTGACGAGATCCTTCAGCGAGCTCGCGCCCACGCTGCCGTTCTTGACCGCCTGCTTGACCGCCTTCTCGTCGAAGTCGAACGCGACGACCTCGTGCTCGGAGTCACGACGGATGCGGTGCACCATGTTCCCGCCCATCTTGCCGAGCCCGACGAAACCGATCTGGGTCATATGTGCTCCTTGATGCTCGCGGGGAGAGCGCGCGCGGCGCTCGCGGGTGACGTCGGGATCTGCGCTTGGACGCTCGGGGCTGCGTCGATCACGCCACGATCGTAGTGACCGCGGCACTCCTATAGGTTTCCCAAGCCGTTGAGCCCGGATCAATCACATCAGCTGCCCGACCGTAACCTCGCGCTGGAGCTCGTGCGGGTCACCGAGGCTGCGGCGCTCGCAGCCGCGCCGTTGGTCGGCAGGGGCGACAAGGAGGCGGCCGACCAGGCCGCCGTCGACGGTATGCGCTACATGCTGCAATCGGTGCGCATGGACGGCGTCGTGGTGATCGGCGAGGGGGAGAAGGACGAGGCGCCGATGCTCTACAACGGCGAGCAGATCGGCGACGGCTCGCCGCCGCAGGTGGACATTGCCGTCGACCCGCTGGAGGGCACGACGCTCGCCGCTCATGGCATGCCCAGCGCGCTGGCCGTGATCGCGCTCTCCGCGCGCGGGACGATGTTCGATCCTGGACCGTGCGTGTACATGGAGAAGATGGCCGGCGCGCCGGAGGTCGCCGACCTGCTCGACCTCGACCGCCCGCTCGGCGAGACCGTCAAGCTGATCGCCGATCGGCGAGGCACTCCGGTGGGCGACGTGATGGTCGTGGTGCTCGATCGGCCGCGCCACGAGCAGGGGATCGCCGCGATCCGCGAGGCGGGCGCACGCGTGCGCCTGATCGCGCACGGCGACGTCTCCGCTGCGCTGCTCGCTGTGACCGAGCGCTCGCCCGTGGATCTTCTGTGGGGAATCGGTGGCACGCCCGAGGGCGTCATCTCCGCCGCTGCGGTGAAGTGCCTCGGCGGACAGCTGTTGGGGCGACTGTGGCCACGCGACGAGCAAGAGCGCACGGCGGCCCTGGAGGCCGGCTATGACCTCGAGCAGGTGCTCGACCGGGACGTCCTCGTCTCCGGCGAGGACGTGTTCTTCTCCGCCACCGGCATCACCGACGGCGACGTGCTGCAGGGCGTGCGCTACCCGAGCGCCGGCGGGGCCACCACCGAATCGCTCGTGACGCGCGCGCGCACGGGGACGATCCGGCGCATCACCGCGACGCACGACCGCGCCAAGCTGCGCGCGGTCGGCGGCGAGCGCTACTGACCGGCGCTCAGGGCTCGTTGAAGCGCCCGACGCGCGATTCCGCGAGGTCGAGCCGCGCCAGCGAGCGCAGGAACCCGTATGTGACGATCACGTGGATACGCGACTGTGTGGCGTTGTACACCCAGCGGCTCAGGCGCGAGGCGATCGACGGATAGAAGTTGGCGACCTCGACCTCGACGTGAAGACGCACGTGCTGCGGATCGTCCCCCGGGCGTCTGCGCACCTCAATCTGCAGGTAGCCGCCGCCGCCACGTCCGCGCCTGGAGACGAGCAGCCCGCGTGCGATGCGCCAGCGAACCATGCCGCGCATGCGGTCCATCTCGTATTCGGGCGCCTGGAAAGTGAGCAGCCTGAAGGGCCGCGTGATCAGCACAACCGAGCGCTCGTCCTCGCCATAGCTGACGCGGATCAGCCCGAGCGTAACGCGCGTCAAGAAGCGCCAGTAGGTGCGGGCGAGGCGCTCGAGGTGCACCGGGGTCCAGATGGCGCGGACGGCTGACTCCTCGATCAACAGGTCGGCCGTCTGCGTGGAGCGCACAGCGCCGGTCTCGCGGTCGAGCGAGGTCGAGTCGACGAGGTCTACGATCTGCGCCTTCGCCGGGTGGGCCGCGCGCCAACGTCGGCCTCGCAGCAGGCTGTTGATCAGGTTCACGGCGATCACGGCCGCCGTCGAGAGGGCGATCCACACGCCCGTCATGTCGCGTTCGAGATTGCCACGAGCCTCCCAGGCTACCCCTGGTGCGCCGGGCGCTTGCACAGCTTGAGCGCCAGAAGGCAGGCTGGTAGCTTGCCTGTCATGTCTTGGGGGCCTTTTTGAGGCGCGGCGGCGCCTGGCGCCGAGATGGTTGGAACCAACGATCTAATGCACGGGTGCCGCGGTGAAAGGTCGTAAAGTGCTGCGGGCCGCGCTGCCGTGTCTGCTGATAATGGGCTGCTGCGGCTCGCTCGCCGGCTGCGGGACCAGCGCGTCGCGCACGACCAAGGCCGACGAACAGAGCGCAGCGCAGATCGAACGAGGCGAAGAACAGGAAGAAAAGCAACAGGAAGTCGCGGAACTCAACAAGGATCGCGAACTTCTGTCGACGATCGAAGCCAGGAAGCAGGAAGAAACAGCGGAAAGCAAAGCCAAGAAGATTGAAGCTCTCGCCACCACCAAGGCGAAGAAGAAGGAAGCGGCGGCTGCCAAGAAAGCCAAACAGAAGGAAAAGGCAGCGGAAGCCAAGATCAAGAAAATGGAAGAAGCGGCCAAGGCGGCAATAAAAAAGGAAAAGGAAACGGCCAGCAAAGCCAGGAAGGCTGAAGAAGCCGAAGCGAAACCGTCCAGCACGACGGGGCCGCAGCCGCTAGGCGAGACGCAGCAGAAGCCTTCCAACTAGTGGCCGGGAGAAGACCCGCGCACGGGTCTGCCAGAGCTATGGATGAGCGTGATAAGCAAAGCGGGGAGATACGGGGCGGCGTCCGCCGTCTGGTGCTGACCTGCGCGCTCATGCTGGCGCTTGTCGTCTTGATCGCCGGTTGCGGTGGCGCCGGCGGCTCCAAGGGCGGATCCAGCGCCGCAGCCAACAGCACCGAAGCGAAGGCGGAAGCGGAAGAAGAGTCCGTCGGCTCTGAAGAAGAACCCGGTGAAGCTGCAGCCAAGAAGCGTGAAGCGGCGGCGGAAGCCGCGTCCAAGGCCGAAATCAAGAAGGCCGAGGAAGCCGCGAAGAAGGCGGCCGCTGCCGGCGGTGGCGAACCCAAGAAGAAGAAGAAGCGCTCAGGCAAGAGCAAGAAGACCGGGAAAGCAAAGAAGCACAGCAAGAAGTCCTCGAAGAAGAAGTCGGGTGCCGGCTCCAACAGCGCAGCTGAAGAAGCCGCGCGCAAGCAGTTCGCCAAGGAAGAAGCCGCGGAAGCGAAGGCGTTCAAGCGGCTGAAGCAGAGCGAAGGGAAGTGATCGTGCCGCGGCAGTGTGCGGCAGTTGGGCGGTGCGCCTGGAGTGCGTTGGCGGCGCGGGCGAACGCGTCCCCGGTTGTTGATATCCAACGCCTGTGATCGACGAGCCCAGACCGCAGCCTCGTCCTCGCGCACGGCCGGTGGCCGACCTACCCGCTGAGCCGCTGCTCGAGTGCGCCGACGAGCTGGCTCGCCGCTGGATCGTGGCGCTGCTGCGCACCCGTCCGCTCGAGGCGATGGGCGAGCTGCCGCTGTCGGAGCTTGCGCGGCAGGCGCCCGCGCTTTGCATGCAGGTGGTGCGCGCGCTTCAATCCGAGGGCGAGCTGGCGCGGCTGGTCGAGCAGGGCGGTCGCGAGAGCCACGACTCCGCGTCGGCCCTGTGCATCCCGGCGATCGTCGCCGCCACCAACGCCGAGGCCCTCGTGCGGGCTGTAGAGGCGCTACGGGGAGTGCTATGGGAGGCGCTGCTCGAGCGCCTGAACGAGCCAAGCGCGCGCGACGCCGGGGATCTCGCCGATCGTCTCGCCTACGTCTGCGCCGCCGCCCTGGAGGCCGCCGTGGCGGCCTCCGATCCACAAGGTGGAGCGGCGCTCACCGAGGGTGAGCCAAGCGCCGCGCCTGCGTTCCGCACGCCGCACGGCGAGCCCGGCGCGGGGGATGCACCCGCGGCCCGTGGCGCTGGAGCGCAAGTGAGGATCGTCGATGAGCTCGCGGGGGACGCGCCGGTGCAGGAGACCACCTCGCCACGGATGCGCGCAGGGGAGATCGAGATCCGTGACGAACGCCACGCCGAGGGCCCGGCGGCGTGGATCGGCTCCATCGGCGCACGGCTGGAGCAGTTCGCGCGCGATCGTCTGCCGTTCGCCGTGCTGCTGGTCGAGCTGGTTGATGCTGAGCGCTTCTCGCGAGGCGGCAGCGTTGCCTCGCTCGATCGCTTCGAGAGAGAGCTGGGTGCGGCGCTCGGCGCCCGCGGGTCGGTCACGTGCGAGCGACCGGGTCGCTACTGGCTGGTGATGGCTGATACCGACAGGGGGCGCGCTCATCAGCTGGCCGAGCGCGTTGCGCGCGTCGTGGAGGCGGGCGCAATCGATGCCGCTGCGCCGCCGCGGGTGGCCGTGGGGGTTGCGGTGTGCCCCGACGATGGGCACCAGGCGTCCACGCTGGCCGCCCACGCCGACGTTGGCCTCTACGCCGACCGATCCGCCGTACGTGCTGCGCGCTGCCGGGTCGCTCCCGTGGAGTAGAGCCTGTCTTGACGGCTGGCGGCCCTGAGCCTGCTCAGCCTGCGAGCGCGCCGCCCGCCAGCGTCGTTTCGCTCGCGGAACCGGGCGGAAGGCCGAGGGTGGGGGTGTTGGTCGTCTTGCCGACGATCTGCGTGGCGATGCGAACCGTCTCGGTGATGCCCAGGGCCTGTGCCGCGCCGGAAGTCAGATCCCAGCTCGCGTGGTGGCCGTAGGGGCCCCGGTCGAGCACCGGCACGGTCAGGCTGTGGCCGTCGTAGGTGACGCTGACCAGGGTGCCGCACGGCAGCGTCCTGTTGGCCACTCCCACCACCGCGGGGGTCAGCGTTTGTCCGCAGGCGGTCTGCTTGCCGTAGAAGCCCGGTCCGAACCAGGTGGCGATCCCGCCCGGGTGGGTGCTCGGCGCGGCGGGCGTGGAACCGCTGGAGGCAGACGGTGCAGAGGAGCCACCGGTGCCCGCAAAAGCGCTCGCAGCGAGAATCGCCGAGAGGCAGACGGCCGCCATCAGGGCGAGCAGGAACACGGATGTCTTGACGTTGAATCGCATCGTCTTCGTCGCCTACGGGGTCAGCTGACGGGCTCGCGCGGCGTGCTCATGCGGCGCTACGGCCCACGACGGACCGATTCGCCCCAGTGGATCGGCTGGATCCACATTGGGTCCCCCGCCTGCCGCGACCTGAGTCGGGACAGCTCGGCGTTGCGCGGCAGTATACAGAGACGGATCAGGAGAGCGGCAGGCGCGACAGAACGTCTCTGAAGAGGCGCTCACCGCTCGAAAGACCGGCCTTTGCCAGCTCGCCGATGATCTCCGCGGCGCTGGCCACCAGCTCCGTTCCACCGGGCGGGTGCACGGGGCCCGACGCGCGCTCGCCCTCGCACTCGAACCCCTGTCGCGGCACCTGCGGCGCCAGGTCGGACTCGAGCGCCTTGCGCTTCGTCGAGCCGCGGGCGGCCTTGGCGGCGGCCGGTTTGCGTGTCGTCGCGGGCCTACGTTTTCTCGCCGGTGCCGCGGGAGCCGCGCTGTCCCCCGGCTTCGATGCGGCACGTCCGTTGGAGCCGGCGGCGGGCGTGCTCGGCGCGCCCGTCTTCGTCGCCGTGCGCGCCGCCGCGCGACGGGCGCTCTCGCGCTGCGGGCGGGTGCGAGGCAGGTTCGAGAGGACCCCCTGTCCGTTCTGCGGCTCGGTCTTCTTGGGGGGGCTCATGTGCACATCATTGCTTAATGCGCGCCGTGGAGCGGATCGGAAAACGGTCTAACATCGCCCCCGACGCGTTAGCATGGAGCGTGCGGTACCGAGAGGATGTGTAACGTCGGCAGGGCTGTGGCCGTATGTCCGGCGAACGAGCTGTTTTCAGTCAGGAATGTGCGCGGGGCCCACTCGCCTCCGGTTGTCGATCGACGGAAGAAATGGAAACACGAATGTCAGTAGTCGAGCTTCAGGAGTTGGACGAGGTAAAGGGCTTGGTCGCCAAGGGCCAGCAGGTCGGCGTGCTCTCATACGCAGAGATCACGAAGGCGGTGTCCGAGCTCGACCTGGACGAGTCGGACGTCGAAGAGCTCCACGGTTTCTTCGAGCGCTCGGAGATCGAGCTCGTCGAGGAGATCGACCCCGCGATCGCCGCCGCCTCGCTTGTCGAGCGCGCGCCGGACAAACGCGGCCGGCGCAAAGCCAAAACGGCGCTTGACCTCAAGCCGGACATGACGACCGACTCGCTGCAGCTGTTCCTCAAGGACATCGGCAAGGTGCGGCTGCTCACCGCTCAGGAGGAGGTCGACCTCGCCAAGCGCATCGAGCGCGGCGACCTCGACGCCAAGCAGAAGATGGTCGAGTCCAACCTCCGCCTGGTCGTCTCGATCGCCAAGAACTATCGCAACCAGGGCCTGCCGTTCCTCGATCTGATCCAGGAGGGCACGCTCGGACTGGTCCGGGCTGCAGAGAAGTTCGATTACCGCAAGGGCTTCAAGTTCTCGACCTACGCCACCTGGTGGATCCGCCAGGCGATCGCCCGCGCGCTCGCCGACAAGGCACGCACGATCCGCATTCCGGTGCACGTCGTCGAGAAGCTCAACAAGATCGGTCGCGCCGAGCGCAAGCTCGTCACCGAGCTCGGTCGTGAGCCCACGGCCGACGAGATCGCCGAGGTCACCGGCATCGACCCCGAGGAGGTCGACTCGATCAAGCGCTCCGCGCAGGCTCCCGTATCACTGGAGAAGCCCGTCGGAGACGAGGAGGAGTCGGAGTTCGGTCAGTTCATCGCCGACGAGCGCGCCGAGTCTCCCTACGAGCGCGCCGCCGAGATCCTCACCAAGGAGGCTCTGCGCGAGGCTCTCGAGAACCTCTCCTACCGGGAACGCCGTGTGCTCGAGCTGCGATACGGGCTGGGCGGCGAGCACCCTCGCACGCTCGACGAGGTCGGACGCACGTTCAACGTCACGCGCGAGCGTATCCGCCAGATCGAGAACCAGTCGCTGAAGAAGCTTCAGTCGCTGGCGGAGGCGCAAAAGCTTAGAGACGTGGCGTAGCGTCCAGCCAGGCAGCCGGCACTCAAGCCGGTGGCGGTGGATGCCGATCAGGAGAGCATGTTCGACGTCATGCCCGCTCTGCGTGAGCTCGTCGCGAAGGAGGGGTCCGATCTGCACCTGAAGGTCGGCTCGGCGCCGCTGTACCGTGTCAACGGCGAGCTGACGATGGATGCGAGCGCGCAGCCGCTGAGTGCAGAGGACACCGAGGGCGCGCTGAAGGCACTGCTAAGCGACGACGCGAAGCTCGCCGAGTTCGCGAGAGAGCACGAGGTCGACTTCTCCTTTGAGATCACCGACGTCGCCCGCTACAGGATCAACGCCTTCCAGCAGCGCGGCGTGATCTCGATGGCCTGCCGCGCGATCCCGCATCACATCAGCACGATCGAGGAGCTCTCACTGCCGCCGGTCGTCAAGGAGCTGGCCGAGGAGGAGCGCGGCATCGTGCTCCTGACCGGCACCACTGGCTCGGGAAAGTCGACGACGCTGGCCGCGATGATCGATCACATGAACCGCACGATGAGCAAGCACATCGTCACGATCGAGGACCCGATCGAGTTCGTGCACCAGGACGTGCGCTCGGTGATCAACCAGCGCGAGGTCGGGATGGACACCGCCTCGTTCAAGCGCGCGCTGCGACGCGTGCTGCGCCAAGACCCTGACGTGATCCTGGTCGGAGAGATGCGCGACGAGGAGACGGTCCAGACGGCGCTGTCCGCCGCTGAGACCGGCCACCTGGTCCTCTCGACGATCCACACGGTGGACGCCACCGAGTCGATCAACCGCATGCTCGACTTCTTCCCGCCACACCAGCACGCGCAGGCGCGCAGCATGATCGCCGGCACTGTCAAGGGCGTCATCTCCCAGCGTCTGGTTCCCGGCGCCGACGGCGGGCGTGTGGCTGTCTGCGAGATCCTGCGCATGACGGGCCGCGTTCGCGACATGATCGTCGACCCGGCCCAGACGGGCAAGCTCGTCGAGGTGATCACAAGCGGCGGCTACTACGGCATGCAGACCTTCGACCAGGCGCTGTTCGGCCACGTCAAGGCTGGACGGGTGACCTTCGAGGACGCCATGCGCGTTGCCTCCAGCCCGCACGACTTCAAGCTGCTGATGCAGTCCGACGGGCGTAAGGGCACGACGATGGAGGATGTCGCCGCGGCGGAGGCCAACCGCGACGCCGCAGCACCCAAGCCCTCGCTCAGCGCCGCCTGAGCCACCCGCGCTCGCCGCGCCTTTACTTCAGTTGGTAAAGTAAAGCGTGGAATGGCAGTGGATGAGACTTGTCCCGTGTGTATGACCGCTGAGATCGTCTGCGGCAAGTGGACGCTCTTGCTGGTTCGCGAGTTGGCCGAGGGATGCACCCGCTTCTGCGAGCTGGAACGGTCGCTGGCGGGAATCAGTCCGCGGACGCTTTCACTCAGGCTCCGCGCGCTGGACGAGCAGGGGATCGTGGAGCGCCAGACCTACCCTGAGGTGCCGCCGCGCGTGGAGTACGCGCTCACCGAGAAGGGACGCGCGCTGCTGCCGATCATCGAGCACATGCGCTCCTACGGCGAAGACTGGTTGGGCGAGGAGTGCGTGGAGCGTGCCAGCAGTGCGGATCGCGCACGGGAGCTCGCGACCGTCTAGTAGACGGCCGCTCATCCAAGGCGGAGCACCGTGTTGGCGTCGACGGTTTCCGCGACGCGATAGCCGAGCGGTTCGAGATGGACGCCTATCCAGCTGTCCGGAGGTGTCTCCAGAACGATCAACGGACGCCAGCGGGAGATCGTACGCAGCGCGCCGGCCAGCGCCTCCTGCTCGTGGCCCTCGACATCGAGTTGGATCACGGCGACGCGCCGGTCGCTGGACACCACATCGTCGATCGCGATCAGGTCCACCTCTTCGTCGCCGACGTCCGCCGCTCGCTCCTGGTCGCTGACGATATGGCTACCACCGCCCAACGCTCGACCTCTCGTGTCGCTGGTCGCCAGCATCCCAGTGCCGCCATCTCCGTGCAGGCCCGCATGGGTGAGCACCACGTTCCCGAGATTATTGAGCGCAACCGTCATCTGCGCACACTCGTAGCTCTCACGATTGGGCTCAAAGGCCCACACGAGGGCGCCGGCGGCGCGCGAGGTCGCCAAAGCAGGGATGAAATCGCCAAAGAACGTGCCCGCATGGATGATGTCGCCGCCAGGGTCGACGCCCCTCAGGAGATCGAGCGTGTTCGACTCCCAGACCTGCGACTCGAGAATCGCGCGCGCCGCCGGGCGATGCACAGCCGACCGCGGTACGCAGTAGGCGCCATGGCGGTTGCTCGCAGCGATGCCGCCCGGCACGCCCGACGGGAGCGTTACCACTTCGCGCGCCGCTCGCGCGGACTGGGTTGCGCGGTCTCGATCGACCCTGCGCTGCGTGGAGTGGCGTCTCGGCACGGCTCGCCGTCGCAGCAAGGCCAAGCGCCGCAACCCGCGGCTGAGCGGCGTTCCCCTCAGCGCGTTCCCCCAGGTTCCCCGCATCGCACGAGGTTATCATCGGTACACACAGCGTGGCTCGTGTCAACCGTGCACAATTCGCCGTGGTAGGATCGCGATGTGAAGATCGTCGCGTTGCTGCAGACGTACAACGAGCAACGCTTCATCGGTGAGTGTCTGGATCACCTCGCCGAGCACGGCATATCTGCGTATCTGGTGGACAACGAATCCACCGATGCCACAGTTGCAATTGCCGAGCGTCGGCTCGCAACGAACCTGCTCGGGATCGAGACGCTCGAGCGCGACGATCACTTCGCGCTGCACAGTCAGCTTCTGCGCAAGGAGGAGCTCGCACAGAGCCTCGACGCCGATTGGCTCATACATATCGACGCCGATGAATTCCGCGTCTCCCCAGACCGCGGACACTCGCTCTCACAGTCGATTCACGAAATCGACGAGGCCGGCTTCAATGCCATCAACTTCCTCGAGTTCACATTTGTGCCCACGCGAGAGGCGCCCGATCACGACCACGCCGATTATCTGAAAACGATGCGTTCGTACTACCCCATGTTGCCGCAGTTCCCCAACCGGCTGAACGCATGGAAGCGCCAGGACGGACCTGTCACGCTGACTCACTCTGGCGGACACACCGTGCGCTTTCCCGGGCTACGAATGGCGCCGCGCTCGATGTATTCGCGCCATTACCTCTTTCTCAGCATCGGCTACGCCTCGCGCAAGTTCGGCCCGGAGCGCTACGCGCCCGACGAGCTCGCGCGCGGCTGGCATCAGTGGCGGGCGCGCCAGACGCCGGACACGATCCGGCTCCCGTCCGAGCGCGACCTGCGCACGTACACCGCCGACCACCTGCTCGACCCTTCCGACCCCTACAAGAGCACCGCCGAGGTGCTCGGTCAGCGCTCGCAGCGCCTGGCGGCTCAACGCCGGACGTTGCGCCGCCGCTCGCCCCGCTGGCTCAAGCTCGCGAAACGACGCGCCGCCTCGCGCTCGCGCCCACCGGGGCGCCGAGCCTCCAACGACGGTCAGGGCAGCTGACGCGCTCGCGCGTGACGGGGTCAGTCGACCTCGTCGTATCCCCATAGGCTGACGAGGTCTCGATCCAGATACTCGCTCAGCTCCGTCACCTGCGGCTTGAAACGCCGGCGCAGCTCGCGCATCACGGCGTGATCTGCTGCCGGCGGCTCGGAGCGTGCGGCCCGGCGCAGCAGCATGCGTGTCGCGCCGCGGCGCAGACCGGGCGTGGAGAGCGCCCTGACGGCCGTTTTTGTCGAGCGCGCGACCGGTCCCCGTCCATTGGAGAGGACATACATCAGCCGTCTGGCCCGGTGTGAGCGCACGGTCCGCTTCGTGACGTTCACGTTCTTGACGTCGATCGGAAGCTGCTCGTCGGCGCCGATGAACCGCAGGACCTCCCGCACCGTCCGCTCGTTCTCACGCTGGAAGTCGTCGTAGATGAGGACCAGTTTCTGCTCCGGCGCAAAGCGCGCGTCGTAGCGGCGCAGCTGCTCGACGAACCGCACGTGCTCGGAGTAGTTCAGTAGCTGCGGTCGATGCGACTGGCGAGGCACGCTCTTGCCTTCGCGCCGGGCGGGCTCAAGCGCGATCGCCTTGCCCAGGTCGGTCTCCGTCTCGACCCCCCACCAGAGCAACATCAGGTGCAGCGAACGTAGAAAGCTAGCCGGCTCACGCAGCGTGGCGATGATGCGCGCCGCCGGCTGCAACTGCGCGATGCCGGCCGCGGCGGTCTGCGACCATAGGTAGAAGGCCGACGCCTCACCGGCGTGCTGTTCAGGGGTGGCGTCGGCGAACAGCGCCAGGTAGTCCTCCAGCGTGTCCGGATATTCGAGCTCCCTCGCCTCCTGCGCGTGCTCCGGGCGCGGGCGCATGTCGTCGGCGAGGTAGCGTGGCTCCTTCAGGGTCGGCATGTAGATCTGTGGATGTGTCCGCAATGTCCGGTGAAGGGACGTCGTGCCGGTCTTCGGCGCTCCAACGATGAAGAAGTCGGGCACTCGCAGCCTGTTCGCACTATTGATATTTGCGGACTCATACGGTGTTGACATGTCCAGAGGCTAGCGCTGGTCGTCGGGACTCGCAATCGCGTGCGCGCGTGATCGATGCCTGCAAGACGCGGTGCGCGCGGCAGGAGCGTGCGCGGCGAGCCCGAAGTCAGCCGACTATGCGTTCACTACAGCTGCAAGCAGCTCTCACGGAGTACGTCGAAGCCGTCGCCGCCCAGCTTCACGACGAGATCGCAAATGGCGCCGAGGTCTCGTTCGAGCTGGAGCAGCAGGGCAGGAGCAGGGCGGCGTCTGGCGTCGCGCTGTTCTGTTATCGCCCGTTGACCACCCAGTTCATAGAAGAGCGCCGCGCGACGCTCGAGCGCCTGCCCAGCTACGAAGAGGCGGCGAGGCTGCTCGGGGAGTTCGACGGGCTCGACCGGTATCTCGTCAGCGTCGGCATGGAGTGCGTGCGGATGCCCGCCCGTGCGCGCGTGGAGGGGGCTCTGGGCGCGCTGCTGGGCGAGGTCTTCGCCGAGCAGACCGACTTCAAGCTGCGAGGAGAGCGCCTGGAGTCGGCGCTCGCGCGCCTGGAGCGGGCCGCGCTCAGCTCCACCAGCGAGATGACGCTCGTGGCGACCCTTCACGGCCTCACCGTGACCTCCGCCGAGCTTGCGCTCACCAGAGGGCTGACGATCGCGCAGCCGCACGCGCTGGAGGGGCTGCCGGCGGGCGCGCTCGCTCCCGCCGAGGGCGAGTCCGGGCATCTTGTCGTAGTCCTCGCAGCCGAGCAGCACGATCACGCGACGGCGCTGGCCGAGGGCGTCGAGGTCCTCAAGGATCTGCAGCGCGCGCTACGCCTCTTCGGCGACGGACGCGTAACGCTCGGCATGCTGGCGTGGGCGCGCGTCGGCGGCGGAGCGTGGAGCCCCGTCGCGCTGGGTGGCGGCGGTAGGCCCCACGGGATGCTGGTCGTGACGGCCGAGCAGGAGGATGAGCTGCGGGCCTTCTGCAGCCTCGTCTCGCGGCGTGCGCCGCACGCGAACGAGCTTGCTTGGGCGCTCTCTCGATTCGAGATGGGCTGCGAACGGGCCGACCCCTACGAGGCACTCACCGATCACCTGCTCGCGCTGCGTGCCCTGCTCGAGCCGGAGGGCTCAGCCGGTGACCTGCTGAGCAGACGGCTGGCGGCCCTGTGCGCCTTGCCGGAGAACCGGGAGGAGCTGATCGAGCGCACCGGACAGGCGCTGGCTCTCGAGCGCTCGGTCGTGGCCGGAAGCTCGGTCAAGCGCGCCGCCGCGCAGGCGATCGCAGGTGACATGTCAGACCATCTGCGTGCGCTGCTGCGCGACGTGATCTGCGGGCACCTGGACCCCAACCTCGTTGGGCTTGCGGACGAGCTCCTGTCAACTCCCGTGCACGAGCCCACCGATGCCATCGTTGAGTCCGGCGGCGCGGCTGAGATCGGCGCTGCCGCGGAGATCTCAGCCGAACAGCTGCTCGGCGACCCGAGCCAGGCCCAGGAGATCCTGGACGTCTTCATCTAGGTGCGCCACGACGATTGGTGCACGGCCGCCCAGCGACTGTGAGAGGGCGGCGATCGTCTCCCGGTCGCGGCTCGCGAGCAGGTCGAAGTCGGTCAGGTTCAAGGCCACGCGCTCAGCGAGTCGCGCTCCCAAAGCCGGCGCGATCAGCTCCACCAACTGACCCTCCTCCAGGCCGTGAAGGCTCTGGGTGTGCACGCGGTTGACGATCAGCTCGTCAGGCGTCATCCCCGCCGACTCGAGTCTGCCCGCCAGAAAGCCGGCCTCGCGCGATGGCTCGGCCTCCGGCGAGGTGACGATCAGAAAGCTCGTCTGCGGTGAGCGCAACAGCGCGGAAACGCCGCGCGTACGCTCACCGAACCCCTCGATCACACCCGTCAGCGAGCGGAAGAAGCGCGAGAGCTCACCCAGCATGTCGACGCCGGTAACGCGCGCGAAGATCGCAAACACGAGCGCCGTGCCGCGTCCAAACAGGCGCGCTGTGATCCCGCCCGGCGCCAGGAACACCTGCAGCGCCCGGCCTTCCAGAAACCCCAGCATGCGGTTCGGGGCGTCGAGGAAGTCCAGCGTGTTGCGTGACGGCGGCGTGTCGAGCACGATCGCGTCGAAGTCGTGCTCCTCGTGGAGCTCGTGGAGCTTGGCGATCGCGCTCAACTCGTGCGAGCCCGCGATCGCCGTCGAGAGCTCCCGGTAGACGGGGTTTGCCAGGATCTCATCGCGCGTGCGTTCGTCCGGCGCCAGGCGTGCGATCAGCTCGTCGAACGTTCGCTTGGCGTCGAGCATCATCGCCCACAGCTCACCTTCCATCTCGATGCCCTGCGCGGCGAACAGATCCGGCGCGATCCTGTGCGGCTCGGATGGAAGCTCCGCGAGGCCCAGCGCCGAGGCCAGCCGCCGAGCGGGATCGATCGTGACGACGGCGACCTTGCGCCCGCGCTGCGCGAGGCCGAAGGCGAGGGCCGCCGCGGTCGTCGTCTTACCCACGCCGCCCGCGCCCACACACACGAGCACCTGCTTCCCGCGCAGGCGCTCCTCCAGCCCGGAATGCTTCCCCCGGGTGGGGCGCAAGGGCGAGGATCCGGCGCTTGGGAACTTGGGCATGCCGGGATCGTAGTTCCCGTGCAGGAATCGCCCCGCCGCGTCCGAATACCCACCAGACGGATTTCCAGCAAGCGACCAACGGAGCCACCGTGCAAGGCAAGGCCAGGGTCATCGCGTTCGCCAACCAAAAGGGCGGCGTGGCAAAGACTACGACGACGCTCAATCTGGCCGCCGCGTTCGCGGAGGAGGGCCATCGGGTGCTGTGCGTCGACATGGACCCGCAGGGCAACCTGACGATGTCCCAGGGCATCGATCCAGACACGCTGGAGAAATCCATGTACGACGTGCTGGTTCACAAAGTCTCGATCCGCGAGGTCGTGCGCAAGCGCGAGATCGATGTCGCCTGTGCGTCCATCGACCTCGCCGGCGCCGAGATCGCGATGTCGACGATGATCGGCCGCGAGCGGTCCCTTCAGAAGGCTTTCGAACCGATTCTCGAGGACTACGACTTCATCTGCATCGACACGCCGCCGAGCCTCGGGCTGCTCACGATCAACGCCCTCACCGCAGCCGACAAGGTGATCGTCCCCGTGCAGTGCGAGTATCTGTCGATGCGTGGGCTCATCCAGCTCCAGAACACGCTTGCGATGATTCGCGAGAACCTCAATCCAGGAGTCGAAATCGAGGGTATCCTCCCGACCCTGGTGGACTCGCGCACGATCCACGCCAAGGAGGCGATCGAGATCCTCGAGGAAAACTTCGGCGATCGCGTTTTCGCCTCCCGCATCCGCAAGACCGTCCGCTTCGCGGAGGCGCCCGTGAAGGGCATGTCAGTCCTCAAGTACGAGCCCGACGGTGTGGCCGCCCAGTCCTACAGGCAACTCGCGCAGGAGGTTCTTACCAATGGCCAATCCTAAACGCGCGAGCATGCGGGAAGGTCCGCTGGCAGCTCTCTTCCGCAAGACCGAAGACGACGATCAGGCTCCCCTCGCCCCGGGATCGCCCCAGACAGCGCACGAGGATGAGCCCGCGAGCAGCCTCGGTGGATCGCCGACCGTGGCACATCCGCGCGAGACGGGGCTGCCGCACCCCGCGTTGCGCGCCACTCCGGCGCAGCCCAGCGAGCCACCGTTCGTCGCCTCGCCACGCGAGCGCCTGCGTCACGCCTTCTCCTCTGAAATACCCGAGAACGTGATGGAGCGCTCGACGTCGCGCCAGTCCGAATATGACGACTACCCCGTGGAGCGCGGCTACGCTTCGAGCAGCCCCGCGAAGGTCGGGCAGCCGGTGATCCGAGTGGTTGGCGTCGGCGGCGCGGGTGTCAATGCGGTGAACCGCATGGTCGAGGCGGAGGTCGAGGGGATCGAGTTCGTGGCCGTCAACACCGACCTGCAGTCGCTTCAGCAGTCGACCGCGGACATCACATTGCACATCGGCGCAGAGCTCACCCGTGGCCTTGGATCGGGCTCCGACGCCAACGTCGGCCGCGGGGCGGCAATGGAGGACTACGATCGCCTGAAGGCGCTGCTCAAGGGCTCGGACATGATCTTCATCACAGCCGGCGCCGGTGGTGGAACCGGCACCGGCGCGGCGCCGATCGTGGCTCGGATCTCGCGCGAAATCGGCGCGCTCACGGTCGCCATCGTGACCAAGCCGTTCGGCTTCGAGGGCTCGCGCCGCGGCGAGCAGGCCGAGCGCGGCGTCGCCGCACTCGCCGCCGAGGTGGACACGTTGATCGTCGTCCCCAACAACCGCCTGCTGGCGGTCCTCGACAAGCAGACGGCAATGGTCGAGGCGTTCCGCGTAGCCGATGACGTGCTGCGCCAGGGCGTGCAGGGGATCTCCGATCTGGTCACGCTGCCTGGCCTCATCAACCTGGACTTCGCAGACGTGCGCACGATCATGAGCGACGCGGGTAACGCGCTGCTCGGGATCGGCATGGGGGTGGGGGAGAACCGCGCCACCGAGGCAGCCATCCAGGCGGTGTCCTCGCCCCTGCTCGAAACCTCGATGGAGGGTGCACGCTCGATCCTGCTGTCGATCACAGGTGGCGTCAACCTCTCCCTGTGGGAGGTCAACGAGGCGGCGAAGTCAGTCTCCGAGGCCGCACACCCCGACGCCAACATCATCTTCGGCGCCATGGTCGACGAGAAGCTCGACGACCAGGTCTGGGTGACCGTCGTGGCGACCGGATACGGCGATGAGGGTCGGCGCAAGAGCGTCAGTCGCCTCACCGAGCCCGCCACGACAGGCGAGGTGCGAGCCGGTCGAGGCGCGCCCGCACGGCCCGCCCGCGAGCCGCGTCGTGGTGGCCTCGCCGTGGATGAACTAGAAGTCCCAGAGTTCCTCCCCAACTTCTAAGAGCCGTCAACGCTTCGCATCACTGCGTCCTTGGTCGCTCCTGTGGTATCGCTCTGCAATGAGCGCTGCTGAGAAGGGGGTCGTTGCTGCCGGGCATCCGCTGACGGCGCAGGCGGGCGCGCGGGTCCTGCGCGAAGGTGGTAACGCGGTCGATGCGACCGTCGCCGCGATGCTGACGTCGTTCGTGACGGAGTCGCTGCTCACCGGGCTGGGGGCGGGAGGTCACATGCTGGTGGCGGGCGGGGGGATCGAGCCGACGCTGCTCGACTTCTTCGTCGAGGCGCCGACGCGGCTGGGGGACGGAAGCGAGGTCGAGCTGCAGGGCGTCGACGTGTCGTTCGGCGACGCCGAGCAGGTCTTTCACATCGGTCCCGCATCATGCGGCGTATACGGCACTCCCGCCGGCGTCTGCGAGGCCGCGCGCCGCTGGGGGACGATGGCGCTCGAGGATCTCGCGGCGCCCGCGGCGCAGCTCGCGCGCGACGGCGTGGTGCTCAACGCCGGCCAGGCATATGTGGCGGAGATCCTCGTCGACCTGCTCACCTCCACCCCGGAGTGCGCCGCCCTTTGGGCACCCGGGGGCAAGCTTTTGCGCGAGGGAGGCGTCCTGCGAAATCCCGACCTCTCAGACGCGCTGTTGCGTCTGGCTAGCGACGGCGCTGAGCCCTTCTACCGCGGCGATGTCGCAGACGCCGTCTGCGCGTGGCTCGCTGAGCGTGGCGGATCGTTGCGGAGTACCGACCTAGCCGGCTATGAGGCGATCGAGCGCCGGCCGATCTCGATCGCCTACCGGGATCGGCAGATTCTCACCAACCCGCCGCCGTCGGCCGGTGGAACCCTCCTCGCCTACTCGCTCGCGCTGCTCGATCGAGCTCCCGCGCCCCCTACGCTGTCCGCCGTGGTGCAGGCGATGGCCGCCGCGCAGTCCGAGCGCACGCCGGAGTTCCTCGAGGGCCTGGAGCAGGACGGCTTCCTCGAGCGTTTTCTCGCCAGTCGGCTGGGCTCTACCACGCACATCTCGGTGATCGACGCACACGGCTGCGCCTGCAGCGCCACCTGTACCAACGGCGAGGGCTCCGGGGTGGTCGTCCCCGGCACCGGAATGCACTTGAACAACGTGATGGGCGAGCAGGACCTCAATCCGCTGGGATTTCATCTACACCCCGCCGGCAGACGGATGCCGAGCATGATGGCGCCCACGGTGGCGATGCGCGACGGCGAGGTCGAGCTCGTCCTCGGCAGCGCCGGCTCGAACCGCATCCGCTCCGCCTTGCTGCAGACGATCATCGGCGTCGTCGATCACGGGATGCAGGTCCGTGAGGCCGTCGAGTCGCCGCGCGTGCATCTGGAGGACGGCGTCCTGTTCGCCGAGCCCGGGATCGATCTTCAGGGAGTAGACACCGACGCGCGGATCGTCCGCTTCCACGCGCCCAATCTGTTCTTCGGAGGGGTGCAGGCAGCCATGCGCAGCAATACCGCCATCACCGGCGCCGGCGACCCAAGGCGCGGCGGGGTGGCCGTGAGCGAGTAGGAGCCGGCTCGGGCTTCGGCGTCAGCCGAATCTGACCTTGCCGTTGGAGAGCGCTCGAACCTGCGCGCGCTCGATCAGATCCAGGCGCTCGATCGCAGCCTGGAGCAGCAGCGCCAACAGCCGCAGTCGCGCGTTCTCAGAGCGCAGCTCGAGTAGCTCCTGCTTGGCCTCCACACCGAACTCGACCGTTGCCGCCATCCCGTACGCGCCCAGCTCGTTCAACTCGGCTGACTCGATCTCCCTGTCGGTCGCCTGGATGACCAGATCGCGGTACAGCTCGCGCGCGGCCTGCGCCGCGCCGACGTCGAGCTCCTCTTCCTCTTCCCCGAGGAACTCCACCACCCCCGCCGGGTAGGCGAGGTCGTCCTGTCGCTCGAGCAGGCGAAACGGCCTGGTGCCACGGGCGACGATGTTGAGACGACCGTCATCCATGCGATCGAGTACCTGCTCTATCGCGCATGCGCAGCCCACCGGCTTGAGCTCCTCCTCGGAGAGCCACATGATGCCGAACTCCCCGCTTGGCGACCCGCGCTCGGCGTTCAGGCAATGCTCGATCATCTTGCGGTAGCGGTCCTCGAAGATGTGCAACGGAACGCTCTCAGTGGGCAGCGCCACGATTCCCAGCGGGAACAGTGGAAAGCCATCTGAAGGTGGCTGCGGCATCGTTTCGGAGTCTAGGCGAACGGCGCCGTTTGGCTCCTGCATTGACTTCCAGCTGTTTGTAGGTAGCCTTCAGCCGGCATTCTATGAACGGACTCACAGATCTTGCGGCAGGGCTGCCATGGAGTCGCCGCGTGTCGCTGCTGGCGGCGCTGCTCGCTCTGATGGCAGGTGTCGCCTACGGCGCCCTCGCTGCCGGTAGCGCCAATGGGAGCCAGCGGGTGCTGGAACCCCAGGCAGAACAGAAGCTGACCGCCGCTTCAGGCGAAGAGGAAGAGCACGGCAGGTTCGGCTCCAGCGTGGCGCTCTCCGGCAGCGGCGATCTTGCGCTCGTTGGAGCTCCCAGCGAGGGCGGCGGCGTCGGTGGCGCGTTCACGTTCACGCGCTCGGAAGACGGCTGGGCCGAGCAGGGGTCGATGCTCACCGTGCCCGCCGCCGCCAGCGAAGGCGAAGGCTGCAGCAGCCAAGCCGGTAACGAAGAAACCGAAGAAGGTGAAGAAGTCAGCGAAGAATCGGGTGAAGAAGCGCACTCCTGTTACTTCGGGCGCAGCGTGGCGCTCTCCGGAGACGGCAGCACTGCGGTGGTGGGCGCACCGCGGGAGGATGGCAACGCCGGTGCGGTGTGGATCTACACGCGCGCCGGCTCGACCTGGAGCCCAGCGACAGAGTTGAGCAGCCCCGAACCCGGCTTGAACCGGCACTTCGGCGTATCGGTTGCGGTGTCCGCCGACGGCGACACGATCGCTGTGGGTGGTCCCTTCCTGCGTGGGCGGGTATGGGTCTTCGTACGATCCGGCTCGAGCTGGGTGCCGGTAGGCGCTGCGATATCCGGCGCAGGCGAGGAAGGCGAAGGCTTCTTCGGACACAGCATCGCCCTGTCGGAAGATGGCCATACGTTGGCGGTGGGTGCACCCTGTGATGACGGCAAGCAAGGGGCGGTGTGGATATTCACACGCGCGGGGGGCGGCTGGGCACAGCAGGGCTCGAAGATCACCGGCGTCGGCGAGAGCTCCGAAGCACGGTTCGGCTCTAGCATCGCGCTCTCGGGCGATGGCAGCACGGTGCTCGTGGGCGCCCGGGGCAACGACGAAGATCGCGGCGCTGTTTGGGTGTACGGCGAAACCGCCGGTACGTGGGCGCAACGGGGACAACCACTGACGGGACCTGGCGAAGCCTCGGAAGGCTTTGGCTACAGCGTGGCTCTCTCCGTCGATGGGGCGAGTGCTCTCGTCGGCGCCGACGACGGCGAAGAGAACAAGGGCGACGCTCTGCAGTTCGAGCGCTCAGGGGGCAGCTACCAGCTCGAGGCGCAGCTCGGCTCACAGCTCACGCAGCGCGGCGCGGCCCACCTCGGCTCGAGCGTCGCGCTCTCATCCGAAGGCCGGTGGATACTCCTCGGCGGTCCGTTCAGCGAAAAGATCGGCGCCGTGTGGGCGTTCGGGCCAAGGCCGTCGGTTAGCGCCGTGACACCCAACGAAGGATCGTCAACCGGTGGTACGCCGGTGATTATCAGCGGCGAAAACCTCTCGCAAGCAGAAGTCGTGAGCTTCGGCTCCAAAGAAGTCAGCTTCACGATCACCCCGACGCAATCGATCGAAGTCACGTCGCCTCCTGGGATGGGCAAAGTCGACATCACCGTGAAAACGCCCTTCGGTGTGAGCAGCACGAGCGAAGCCGACGTCTTCAGCTACAAAATCAGCACCGGCCGCGGCGGCGGCGGCAAAACTGGCGGGGGGAACGAAAACAAGGAAGCCGGGACCGGCAACGGCGGGTCAGGCACGGTCGGTGGCGGGACCACGCCCACGCCATCCGGTCCCAGTAGCGAGACCGTCGTGCTCGGTTTCGGGGCCAGCCACGCGCCCAGTTGTGGCGCGTCGCTCCTGAGCAAGAAGATCTCTGTGCAGCGCAACTACCGAGCGCTTTTCAAGCTCGTCGGGGCCGGCGCCGGCTCCTGTAGCGGCAAGCTGCGTCTCCAGGTGAGGATGAAGGTCTCGAAGAGGCACTACCGTACGAGGACGATCGGTAGCGCCGGCTTCTCGATTGCCGCCTCCAAACGCGTGACGATCAGGATCAAGCTCAACGGCCTCGGTCGCGCGCTGCTCGCGTCCCGTCACGGTCGCCTGGGCGCGAGCCTGGTGATCGTGAGATCCAAGCCCTCGCCGACTCGCGCCCACACCGCGAGCGTGCGCCTGACGCGCCGCTAAGCAGCGTCGGGCTTGCGCGCGGCGAGCATCAGGTTGTAGAAGATCGCCGGGGGCAGCCTCGACTCCAGCAGCCGGCGGTCGAGCTCCTGGAACACCAGATAGCCGCGGTATGCGTACATTTTCCACGCCCACGGCACCTCCTCCGGGACGGCCGTCGCCTCGAGCGTGCGGTTGGCCCAGCCGAACCAGTTCGCCAGCAGCTCCTCGCCGGTGACGCGCACCTCCTCGAAGCCGGCCGCCCGGGCGACCCGCGAGAGCTCCGACGGAGCGAAGGCGTGCACGTCGACGACGCCCTCGAGTGCCTCGTCGGACCCGCTGTCATCGGGCACGGGAGCGCTTGCCGCGCCGATCGCGCGCCGCCAGAGCGGCGCCGCCGCGCCGGCCAGGCGCTTGGGCACAGTTGCCAGGCGATCGCCGTAGCGCGAGGGCTCGCCCGCGAACAGCACCGTCCCGCCGGGTGCCAATACACGCTGGAACTCCGCGAACGCACGCGGCAGATCGGGAATGTGGTGTAGGACCGCGTGGCCCAGCACGAGATCGAAGCTCCCGTCCTCGAACGGCAGTCGCTCGGCGTCTGCGACGTGCGTATGAACCTCCAACCCCAGTCCTCTTGCGTTCTCCTGCAGGGTCTCCAGCATGCCCGGCGAGATGTCGCTGCAGGTGGCCTGGCCGATCAGTCCCGCCCGCATCAGGTTGAGCGTGAAGTAACCGGTTCCCGAGCCGATCTCAAGCGAGCGCCGATAGTGTCCGGGCTCGCCGCCGAGCGCCTTGCGCACCTTGGCACCGACCTGGTTGCTCCCGATATCGCCGAAGTCGATGCCCCACTTTGAGTCGTAGTGGTCGGCCGCGACATCGTGGTAGCGGGTGTTGGCGTCGCGGATCTCCTCCGCACTCAGAACGGACGGCATCGGCCGGACCATATACTCGCGCGCCGTGACCGCGCATCGCACTCCGGGTCTGACAGCTTCAAACGAGAGCATCTCTTGACCACAACATCAAGCCCGCAGTCCGCCCCAGCCCTGTATCTGCAGCGCGACCAGCCCGATGGCGTGCCGCCGCTGGCGCTCACTGGCGAGCGCACGCTCCCGAACGTGCCGCAGGAGAACTACTGGTACCGGCGCCACCTCGTCGTCTACGAGTGGATCGCCCAGCGGGTGCGCGACCTGCGCGTGATCGACATGGCGTGCGGTGAGGGCTACGGCTCGGACGTGCTGGCGGGCGTCGCCGCGAGCGTCGTGGGGGTGGACGCCAACCCAGAGGCGCACGAGCACGCGCGTCTGCGCTACGTACGCCCGAACCTGCGCTTTGCCCGCGAGCTCGTCGACACCTTCTCCGAACCAGCCGACGCGGTCGTCTTCCTGCAGACGATCGAGCATCTGCAGCAGCCCGGCGCCGTGCTCGAGCACTTCCGCTCGCTGATCGCCGGCGCCGTCGAGCGACCGGGCGCGCAAGGCGTGTTCCTCTCGACTCCCAACGTGCTCACGCTCGCGCCCGCCGGCGCGCCCCGCTCAGACAACCCCTGGCACGTGCACGAGTACCGGCGCACGGAGTTCGAGCAACTCTGCCGTGAACACTTCCCGAGTGTCCAGCTTTACGGCCTGTTCCACGCCCGCAAGCTGCGCGCGCACGAGCTCGCGCTCCGGCTCGGGTGGGACCGGGTGCACGCGCGACTCGGCCTGACCTCACGCTTTTACGACTGGTTCACCCCCGCGATCGCTGCCTCGGACTTCGTGCTGCGCGCAGCCGAGGAAGCCGACATGGACCGGGCTCTGGACTTCATCGCCGTGTGCCGGCCGTGAGCGCGCGCCGCGAGCGCGGCGCGCTGGCGATCGTCCTGCACACACACATGCCCTACGTCGAGGGCTTCGGCACGTGGCCGTTCGGCGAGGAGTGGCTCTGGGAGGCGATCGTCGGCTGTTACCTGCCGCTCCTGGACCTGCTCGACGAGGGCGCGCCGCTGACGCTATCGCTGACGCCTGTCCTGTGCGACCAGCTGGAGGTACCGGGACTGACCGAGCGCTTCGCGGCGTTCGTGGAGGGGGTGCGTCGTGAGACGCACGAGGAGGACGCGGCGGGACTGCGCGCCGGCGGCTATGAGACGCTCGCACAGGAGGTCGAACGCTCGCTGTGCGACTACACCAGCGCGCTCGAGAGCCTGCGACGCCGCGGCGGCGAGCTGCTCGGATCGCTCGCGCCGTATGCCCAGTGGACATCCTCGGCCACGCACGCGATCCTGCCGCTGCTCGCCACGGAAGCCGGCCTGCGACTGCAGATCGGCAGCGGCGTGGCGGCGCATCGCGCTCGCTTCGGCAGCAACTGGCGCGGAGGCTTCTGGCTTCCCGAGTGCGCTTACGCGCCCTGGCTAGAGCGGGCTCTCGAGGGGGCCGGGGTCACGGCTGCGTGCGTCGAGCTGACGAGCCGCTTCGGGGTGGGTGCCGCCGAGCACCTGTGCCCAATCGCGACCGAGTCCGGGGTTGTGCTCGTGCCGATCGACCGCAGCACGATCTCGCTCGTGTGGAGCGACGACGGCTACCCGGCGCACCGCGCCTACCGCGACTACCACCACCACACAATTCATCACCACAACCCCTGGAACAACGACGGCGAGGCATATGACCACGCCCTCGCGAACGCCGTCGCCCGCGAGCACGCCGCGGACTTCGTCGCGCGCACGCGTGCGCGTCTGCGCGACGCAGGCGAGGCGGCCGACACAGGCGAAGGCGCGCGGTTGCCCGGCGGCGGGCTGGTCGTCTGCGCGCTCGACACGGAGCTGCTCGGGCACTGGTGGTATGAGGGAATCTCCTGGCTGCGCGCGGTCGTCGAGGAGTGCGCGCGCCAGGGTCTGGAGCTCGTGCGCCTCGACGACGCCCTCGAGCACCACGAGCCGGCGACGCTCGAGTCCGAGCCTCCCGGCAGCTGGGGCTCCAGCACGTGGGGTGCGGGTGGGGATCTGTCGACCTGGTCCGGTCCCCGGGTGGCGGAGATGGCTTTCGCGGTGCGTGCGGGCGAGCTGCGGGTACTGGCCGCGGGGGACTCCGCGAGCTCAGCCGCCGTACGGGAGCTGTTGGCGCTACAAGCAAGCGACTGGCCGTTCATGATCACCCGCCAGGTCGCCGCGCCGTATGCGCACGAGCGCTTCGAGGGGCATCGCCGCGCTCTGGAGCTTGCCCTGGCGGACAACCGTGAGCCCGCGCACGCAACCGGGCCGTTGCGCAACCTCGCAGCTCACGCCGACAGCTCGTATCTGCTCGCGCCTTAAGCAGATAGCTCACTTCCAGCGCATCGAATGCCGTTGCGCGTTGTTATACGGCACGTAAATCCCATAAACGGGGGAATTCGAATGCGCTGGCGCGCCTCGCTGTCCGCGGTGCGCTCCGGTAAAGCGTCAAACGACCGAACGGAGACGGACATGCGGTGGGTTTTGCCCTGGGTGGACAGAGGCAGCGAAAGTGGATTGCACAGCGGCGGTGGCCGTGGAGGCAGACGGCGTCTGCAGGCGCTGGTGGCGCTCGCCGCTACGGCGCTCGTGATGTTGAGCGCCGTAGGTGTCGCGCAAGCGGCCGGCACCGGCTCGGTCGACGGTACGGTGACCAATCACGAAGGCAAAGGGCTCTTCGAAATCGAAGTAGCGGTCGTCAGCGCGGAAGGAACAAAGGTCGAATCGACTACCACCGCCAGCAATGGCACCTACACGATCAAAGGTCTCACCGGAGGTGAATACACGGTCGTCTTCAGCGACTCGACCGAAAAATATCTGACCAAGTCCGTGCCGGCAACGGTGGAAGAAGGCAAAGCCACGGAAGTGAACGCCAAACTGATCAAGGCCGGTTCGATCATAGGGCAGGTGACGAACGTCGCCACCGGCGCGGCGCTGAGTGGCGTCCACGTGGACATCGAAAGCCTGGTCAACCCGGAAGACGACTTCCGGGTCGTCACGGAAGCCAGCGGCGACTACCGGGTGCCGAACCTCGAACCGGGACGCTACGAGATCACGGTCTTCTCCGCTGAAGGCGAATACCTGTCCCAGAGCCTCTCGATTCTCCTCGCCGAAGGCGAAGAACACACCGTCAACATCAAATTGAGCGAAGGCGGCAAGATCGCCGGCACGGTCACAAACGCCTACACCCACGCCGGGCTGGAAAAAATCTCGGTGTACGCGTACATCCCCGGTCAGGGCGGTCGCGCCGTCAGCACCAACACCAAAGGCGAATACACGATCACGGGTCTGTCGGGCGGCGCCTACGACGTGAAGTACGAATGGGAGTACTCCGAAGTCGAACAAAAAGAATATGAAAAGGCGTTTGCGTTCATCCCCAAGTACATAACCGAG
>DATBZG010000049.1:0-28764 GCA_036513335.1 Solirubrobacteraceae bacterium
ATGGGCGCGGCGGGTTTCGAACCTGCGACCTCTCGCGTGTGAAGCGAGCGCTCTCCCACTGAGCTACGCGCCCTGGGCTGCCGATTCTATTGGCCTGGGGCGAGATGACGTCCGTCGGGACCTGGCAGGACGCGAGACGCCTCTCCACCGGCTCGTCGCCGGGGTGCCGTGGGGCACTCCCACGATGGACGCCTGTCCAAAACGCGTCTGGCTATAGCTGCCAAGCGTACGACCACAAGATGTCCACTATCCAGCGGCCCGCTCATCTTGGCGTGGGGCCCGCCGATGACGTCTCGGCATCCAAATCGACCGATCCGCCGCCGTCGCTGTGACCGTCCCACGAGCCCCATGCTGTCAGCCAACTCACGATCTCCACTTCCACAGGACAGTCCCCCGTCCGACGTTCGAGACTCGGTGGACGATGCTTTTGACGCAGAGCGCCAGGAGCATCTCGACGCCCACACGCTGGCGACGGTGCTGGACTCGCTGTTGGCTCGCTACCCGCAGGCGCCCGTCGCTGCGCTGAAGGCCGACGGCGTCTGCGTACCCGTGCCTGAGTCCGTCGCGCTGACCGAGAACCGCGTGCTCGAGGCGCGCTCCGGCCTGGACCTGGTCGTCCACGAGGATCGTGTCAGTCTGCTGGCCACCTGGGATCGAGTGCTCTCGACCGGCGCGGCGCGTTGCCTCGCGCGGCTGGCGCATGACCCGGAGGCAACAGTTGCCTTCTACGGCCTGGACCTGCGCGAGGCACACGGCATCGTGCTGATCCTGTTCGCGCCGGCCGATGCGGCGTTGGACGCGGTCGTGAAGGTGCGCCAGGCGCCCAAGCCGCCGCCGCGCTTTGCAACGATCTGCAAGGACGAGCGCAGCTTCATCGTCAAGATCGACGACGCTGTAACGCAGATCCTCGGCTGGAGCGCTGAGGAGATGGAGGGGCACCGCTCGATCGAGTTCATCCACCGCGACGATCACGCGCTGGCGATCGACAACTGGATGGAGATGCTGGCCTCGCCCGGTCCCGGACGGCGCGTGCGGCTTCGCCACCGAAGACGTGACGGCTCGTGGGTGTGGTTCGAGGTCACCAATCACAACCTGCTCGACGATCCCGATCACCAGATGGTCGTCTCGGAGGTCGTGGACATCTCTGAGGAGATGGCTGCCCACGAGGAGCTCAGAGCGCGAGAGCAGCTCTTGGATCGCCTCGCCGAGGCGATCCCGCTCGGCCTCTTCCAGGTGGGCTCGGCCGGTGAGATCGTGTACACCAACGACCGGCTCCACGAGATCCTCGGCGTCAAGCGTGTCGCCGGCTGGGAGGAGCAGCTGGCGAACGTGATCGAGCCCGACCTTCCTCGCTTGAGGAGTGCCCTCGACGACGTGCTGCGCCACGGTCGCCACGCGGACGTGGAGGTGCAGCTGCGGCTACCGGTGACCCAGGAGCTGCGGTTCTGCAACATCAGCCTGCGCGCACTCAGCCACGAGGACGGCAGGGTCAACGGGGCGATCGCATGTGTGGCAGACGTGACCGATGGCGCACGCATGCGTGACGAGCTCAAGCGTCGGGCGACGTTCGACGAACTGACCGGCTGTCACAACCGCGCTTCTTTCATGCGTGCGCTGCAGCTCAACATCTCCGAAGCGTCTGCCAGCGCGGAGCGGGCCGTAATGTTTGTCGATCTGGACCGCTTCAAGGAGCTGAACGATCGCCACGGCCACGCAGCCGGCGATGAGCTGCTGCGCGTGATGGGCGAGCGGCTGCGCCAGACGGTGGGGCCCGAGGACCTTGTCGGTCGCCTCGGTGGCGACGAGTTTCTCGTCATGTGCCCACAGGTGGGGGGACCCGATGCGGCGATGATGCTGGCCGAGCGTCTGGCCGGTGCGCTGCACGAGCCGGTCGCCCTGTCCTTGGGCGGCGTGGCGCCGCAGGTCAGCATCGGCGTTGCCTGGTCGAGCTGCGACCGGTTGGACGCGGATGCGCTGGTGGCCGAGGCCGACGGCGCGATGTACCGGTGCAAGCACCGGGGTGGTGGAAGGCCGGAGCTCGCCAGCGCTGAGCCGGCGCCCACGCGTCTTCGCCCCGCTGCGCGCACCGGCGCGAGCCGCGCTCACACCCGCGTCTGACGCTCACGCGAACGCGAGTTGCAGCACGAGCAACGCAGCGATCGAGGCGGCGCAGAAGAGATGCTGTCGACAGATCGATCGTGCGAGCGTGCTCTGGCGCATGTAGGGATCGCGACGCGCCCCCAGGCGCACCGCGTTCGGCACCGTGCGCGCGCCGGCGAGCGCGATCGGCGTCATGGCCGCAGCCAGCGAGCTCCACGCGACCCACGCATGCGTGCCTTCATCGAGTAGCTCGGCAATGATTGGCGCGAGCGTGGCGAGCATGACGAGCGCGATCAACCGGTTCATCGGCCGCGCGGTAGTGGTCACACGCCGGTAGTAGTCGGAGATCGACGCAAGCACCTCCTCCGGGAGCTCGCCATCGCGATGGCCGATCACCTGGACGTCGAACATGAGGTCGAACCACAGCACGGCCAGCAGGAACCCGCCGCCTGCGCTCGCGCAGGCCCTCACGAACCCAGCTTCACGCCGGTGTGCGGGTAGAGCCGGTCGCTGGGTTCGGAGTAGGTCTGCGCGAGGCCGTCGACCTGGGCTTGCGTGAGCGACCCTCCGAAAGCTTCGGGGCCCTTTTGATCCTTGTAGTCCTTCAGCAGCTTCTTGCCGATCTGCGCGAGCTCGAAGTGGGCGTCGTAGACGCTCTCTATATAAATGGCGACGTTCGCGCGGGCAAAGCGCGCCGTCCGCGGAGAGCCGTGTTCGATCTCCTCGATCGCGGCGCCGATCAGCTTCCATCCGCGGCCTCCGAGGGTGACAAAGCCACGGAACAGGCTTGCGAGGGTGGAGCCAGGGCCGGTGATCGACGCGGCTTCGCCTTCTTCGAACAGTGTCGGCAGCTTCAGTTCACGCGCACGCGCGATCGCATTCTGGATCGTCGTACGGGGGAGCGCACGGATGTCAGTTGGCAGGCCGTCGGCGATCAGCGGCCAGGCGGCCTTCGTCGCAGCGACCTCGCGGTTGACGGCGGGCGCGGCCGTGATCAGCGCTTGGGATACGTCAACCAGATCGGCGCGCTGAAGCTGTTCGGCCTGAGGCGTCGCGTGGTCGTGCGATCCGCAGCCGGCGGCGCCGATCGCGACGCCGCCGATCAGCAGCAGCGTGACGCCCGCGCGACGCGCCTTGAACCCGGCGGAGATGCGAGTGACACCGGCACTGGTGCCAGACAACGCGGGCTTGCGCGGGGCGTCCGTCGTTTGCCTACACGCCGAGCAGGTCGACCACGAACACCAGCGCTTCGTTGCCCGGGATCTTGGGCGGTGAGCCTTTGGTGCCATAGGCGAGTGCAGCGGGGATGATCAGCTCACGCCGGCCGCCGACCTTCATGCCGGGAATTCCTTGGTCCCAGCCCGGTATCACTTCGCCCTTGCCCAGCGTGAACGAGAACGGTTCTTTGGTTTCCCAGGACGCGTTGAACTCTTTGCCCGTCTTGTAGAGGACGCCGACGTAGTTGACGGTAACCTTGTCGCCGCTCTTCGCTTCGGCGCCCGTTCCAGCGATCAGTTCTTTGGTTTCGAGCTTGGCCGGAGCCGCTCCGCTCGGCGGTGTGACCTTGGGTTCCGTGGAGAGCGGCCCGCTGGTGGGCGTCTTCGCCGCTGCCGTGGAGGTACTGGAGGTGCTCGTCTTGCTCGTCGTTTCCGTGGATTTGATCAGCCCGTTGTCCGCACTGTTCTCATTGCCCACGGTGATCGTGCTCGAGCCGCCGCTCGAGCCGCAGCCTGCGATTGCGATTACTGCGAGGAGTGCCGCGCCGGCCAGTCCTGCGCGTGAGCGAATTGGGGAGGAGAGCGTCTTGAAGTAGGTCACGGCGGGGCAGCCTATCGGAACTGGACCGAGTCGTGGCGCAGATGCGCGCGTTCGTGTGCGCGGGCTCGCCCACCTGCGCTACGATCGCTCGCGGACCGTGCTAGGCGGGGAGGTAGCGGTGCCCTGTACCTGCAATCCGCTCTAGCGGGGCTGAATTCCCTTCCAAGGGACTCCGGCTCCGGTCGCTCCGTCGCTCGGGGCGTCGATGGTTCGGGTCCCGCGCGGTGTCGGCTTGCGAACCAGGTCAGGTCCGGAAGGAAGCAGCCTTAAGCGATCACCGGCAGGCGCAGCGGGAGCTCCCGGACCGGAGTTGTGGGCGACGATCAGGCGCCGGGTGCAGGAGATCTCGACGCGGGGTGCACGGTCCATCAAGAGCAGCGCTTGAAGATCAGCCACGAGCGGTTGGTCGCCGACTCGGTGAACCCGGGTGGCACGCTCACGGGCTCTACCGGGTCGTGGCGGTCGAGCACGTAGTTTTCTTCGACTTCCTTGCTGGCGGGGTCGACGTAGACGCCTCTGGTGATGTGGCCTGCTTCGGGACTGACGATGCTGGTCGGGCTTGCTTGGAGATAGAGCGCTAGCAGCGGCACGGGCGCGTGGTTGGGCACGCCGATCGGACCGCAGCGCAGGTTGACGGCGTGGTCGTCGACGAGCGCGAGCAGATCCCCTTCGACCCGGTGCTGGCGCGAGAGGTTCTGCAGTTCGCGGTGGGCTTCGCGGTAGTTGGACGGGGCGAAGGAGAGCAGCAGCACGAGCACGATCGCGCCCCCGGCCATCCACCAGCGCCGTCGCGGATCCTCGCGCTTGAGGCACATCCAGCCGAAGACGCCAGCGCCGGCGAAGATGCACAGGATGGACGCCGCCAGAAAGGCATAGCGAGTGTTAATCGGCAGTCCAACCGACGCGAACACCGCAAACACGACGACCGCGAGGACGCCCGCGCCGGTGCCGAGCAGCGCCCGCCGGCGCAGCCACAGCAGCGAGAGCAGCCCTCCGAACGCTGCGGCAACGAGCACGGCGGGTCGGAGGATCTCGCCGAGCCGCCGCGGGATGTACTCGGGCACCTTGGCGATGCCCGTCTCGCGGTCGAGCGTTTCCGCCGTGTGCCGTGTGTTCGTGAGCGACCACAGTGGGTCCCCCGTTATGAGTAGGTCGCTCGCCACCCAGATCAGGGGCGCCGCGGCGGCCAGCAGGGTCAGGCGCGCGAGCTCGCCGCGGGGACGCTCCCGCCAAGAGGTGCCGGCGCCGATGCGAGCGCGTAGGGGCGCCGGCACGAGGCCGATGAGGTAGAGCCAGTAGAGGCCTGAGAACGCCCACGCTTCCGGTCGCAGCAGTCCTGCGACGGCCAGCAGCGCGAGCACCGGCGCCCCGGCGGGGACGCTCCCCGATCGCCGCCGGCGGGACTCGACGAGCAGCGCGCCGAGCACGAGCGTCATGTAGGGGATGTCCACGTATGCGCGCACCCCGTAGGAGAGGACTTCCGCGCGCGTGAGAAAGACCAGCGCGGCAAGCGCGCCGGCGGCCCAGCCGAACCATTGGGCGCCGAGCCGAAAGATCACCCAGCCGCACGCGGACAGCGCGAGGAAGCCGAGCCCCACGGTCACGTCCTCCACGGCGTGCGGGCCGAGCGGAGCGAGCACGAGCCCCAGCAGCTCCACGAGCGGGTGGGGCGTGGGGGCGATCGGCACGCCGTACGCGGGTGTCTGTCCGCGGGCCAGCTGTCCACCCCAGGCGAGCGCGTACAGCGTGTCGTAGTTGGCGAACCCCACCGCCGCGATCAGGCGCAGTGCGATCGCCCCCAATCCGATCGCCAGCGGCGCGCGCGAGCGCGCCGCCAGGCGCGCGAGGGAGGGGCTCATGAGCGCGGACGCTACCCGCTCCGGACGGCGGCAGAGCGCGCTCGCGCGTGGGTAGACTCAGGCGAACGGTGTCAGACGCGGAGCAGCCACAGGATCAGCAGCGCTCGCTGTATCGCAGGCACCGCCCGCGCACCTTCGCGGAGGTGGTCGGCCAGGAGCCGGTGGTGAGAACTCTGCGCAACGCCGTGCAGAGCGGCAAGGTGCACCACGCGTACCTGTTCGTGGGCTCGCGCGGCACGGGCAAGACCTCGATGGCGAAGATTCTCGCCGCGTGCTTGAACTGTGAGAACGGCCCGACGATCGAGCCGTGCGGCGTGTGCGACTCGTGTGTGTCGATCGCACGCGCCACGTCACTGGACGTGATCGAGATGGACGCCGCATCGAACAACTCCGTGGACGACATCCGCGAGCTGCGCGAGAGCGTTGCTTATGCGCCGGTGAGCGGCAGGCGCAAGGTGTACATCCTGGACGAGGCCCACATGCTCTCCACCGCCGCGTGGAACGCCTTCTTGAAGACGCTCGAGGAGCCGCCGCCGAACACGGTGTTCGTACTTGCAACGACGGAGGCGAACAAGGTTCCCGCAACGGTGATCGACCGCTGCCACCGCTTCGACTTCCACCGCCCCACGGTGGAGCAGATCGCAAGCGTCGTGCGCCGCACCGCCGAGGCGGAGTCGATCGAGATTCCCCCCGGGGCGATCGCCGCGCTGGCGCGCTCGGCTACGGGCAGCTTCCGCGACGCGCTCGGCACGCTCGAGCAGATCGTCACCTACGGCGGCCGGCAGATCGCGCTCGAGGACGTGTTGGCAGTGCTGGGCGTGGCCGACGCGCGGCTGCTGGAACGCACGGTGGATGCCGTTGCGAGCGGTGATGCAGCGGGCGCTCTGAGAGCGCTCGAGGAGTGCGCCCAGCAGGGCCGCGACGCGGGATCGTTCGCTTCGGACCTCGAGGTCCGCGCGCGCGAGCTGCTCGTGGTGCAGACGCTTGGCGAGTTGCCGGAGGAGCTCTCGCTCACCCCCGAGGCGGACGCTGCGTTGCTGGCGCAGGCCGAGCGCGTGGAGCATGCGACGGTCGTGCGCCTGCTGGAGCTTCTCGGTGAGGCGATGGAGGGCGTGCGCGCCGGCGCAGATGCGCGCACGCGCCTGGAGCTGGCGCTGGTGAAGGCGGCGAGACCGGCGGTGGACGCCTCGGTGCGAGCGCTGCTGGCGCGGATCGAGCGCCTTGAAGCTCAGGCGGCTGACAGCAACGTTTATGGGGGGCCGCCAAGGGCGACCCAGGAGGCGAGCGCCGTCCCGAATGAGGTGGCTGTGGAGCGTGGGGAGGGCCCGTCGCAGACGCCGCCGAGCGCCGGTCAGGCATCGGCGCTGGCGTCGCCGGAGCCGCAGCCCACGGGGACGCCTGACCCTGCGCCGCCCGCTGCCCCCGCGCCGCTGGCGGAGCCCGCGGCGGCGGTCCCGGAGCCGACGCCCGAGCCGGCAAGCCCGCCGGTCCCGCCGCTCCCCGCAACGGACGCTCGGGAGCCCCATGCCAGGGGCGCGCTCGAGCCGGCGGCGCGCGACCTGGATTCCGTCTGCGCGATCTGGCCCGCGGTGGTGGCGCTGGTGCGCGGCGAGAACGCGCTGCTGGGAGCGGTGATCTGCGAAGCGCAGCCGGTGGCGGTGGACGGGGAGGATCTGACGCTGGCGTTCGCCTCGACGGCGCAGTTCCTGAAGAAGAAGGCTGAGGATCGCGACTATCGCGCTGCAGTCAGTGAGGCCCTGCGCGCGGTGGCGGGCGGGCGCTGGCGCCTGTCCTACGAGCTGCGGGAGGAGCAGGCGGCCGCGGATCCGTCGGAGTCGCCCGCGCGCTCCGAGGAGGAGTGGGTCGCGCGCTTCATGCGCGAATTCGACGCGGAGGAGCTCACCGAGGATGGGGAGCCCGTGGACGCGCAGGACGCTCGCGCAGACGAGCGTGGCGCACAACCTGTGATCAGCAACGAGAAAGGCGCCTGATGCCCAAGCAGCCGCGGATGCCGAACATGCAGCAGATGATGCAACAGGTCCAGAAGATGCAGAAGGACATGGAGCTGGCTCAGGAGGAGCTGAAGAGCGAGGTCGTGCAGGCCTCCGCCGGCGGTGGCATGGTGACGGTGAAGGTCAGCGGCGACCTGGAGATACGAGAGGTCAAGATCGACCCCTCCGCGGTGGATCCCGAGGACGTGGAGATCCTCGCCGACATGGTGCTGGCTGCCGTCAACGAGGGGCTGCGCATGGCTCAGCAGCTGGCGGAGAGCAAGCTCGGCGGCGCGACCGCGGGCCTTGACCTGGGCGGCCTGGGCGGGTTGGGCCTGCCCGGCATGTGAGCCTGTGAGCACGTCTTATGCACCGCCGGTCCAACGGCTGGTGACAGAGCTCTCCAAGCTGCCGGGCGTGGGTTCGCGTACGGCGCAGCGCCTAGCGTTTCACATCCTGCGCTCCTCCGGCGAGGACGCCACGGCGCTGGCGGAGGCGATCGTGGAGGTCAAGCAGAAGATCCGCCTGTGTGAGGTGTGCTTCAACCTCACGGACGAGATGCGCTGCGGGATCTGTCAGGACCAGCGCCGCGACCACGGTCTGATCTGCGTCGTCGAGGAGTCAAGCGACGTGATTCCGATGGAGCGCACGCACGAGTATCACGGCGTCTATCACGTTCTCGGCGGTGCGCTCTCGCCGATCGACGGAGTGGACGCGGAGGATCTGAAGCTCGCGGAGCTGTTCACGCGCGTCGTCTCCTCAGAGGCGGGCGTGAGCGAAGTGGTGCTCGCCACGAACCCGACGACAACCGGCGAAGCGACGGCGCTGTACATCGCAGAGGAGCTGCGCGGCCGTGCGCCGGAGGTCAAGGTCACGCGGCTGGCCAGCGGCCTGCCGGTGGGTTCGGATCTCGAGTACGCCGATGAGGTCACGCTCGGCAAGGCCTTTGCGGGTCGCCGCGCGCTTTAGCATCGTCGGGCTGCCGGGCTCGTCGCGAGCCGAGACCAGCCGTGTCAGGACTTGCGCTGTCCCCGCTCAGTCTGCCGGCGCTCGCGGATCGCGGCTTGGCGATCGCTGAGCGCCTGACGAAACGCCTCATAGGCAGCGCGCTCCGCGCTCGCCTGCACGTCTCGCAGCGACTCCTTCAGCGCCCGCTTGACCTCCTGGTGCTCGTGCCTGCGAATCTCGCGCCAGGCGGCGCGCGCCTGCTTGAGCGTGTCGATCACCTGCCCGCGTGCATCTTCGGCGGCCTTGACCGCGTCGCGCTGCTGCTGGCGGCCGCGTGCTCCGTGGGTGAGCAGGCTGAACGACCACAGCCCCGTATCCAGCAGCCTGGCCGCGCGCTCGAGGTCGGACGTCACCGCCTCGCGCAGATCGCTGCCGCGCAGGCCCGCTTCGACGTGACGGATGCGTGAGGCGAAGGCGACCTCCTGCAGCCCCACGATCGCGCGTGCGGCGATCATCGGCTCGGGGTCGCGCGGATCGAGCTCCGCGCGTGCGGCGAGCTCCTCGTTGGCGACCTCGACGAGGTGTCGCTGCAGATCCAGCCACGCCGCGCGCAGGGACGGCGTCGACGCCAGCATCTCCATGAACAGAGGCGTGAAGCGGTGCATCTCCTCGGGTAGTTCTTCGAACTCGTCCGTGTCCTCGCTGAACGCCCGCAGCAACGCGCGGGTCGGCGACTCCCCTGGCTCACGTTCCTGGAGCGCGGCCACCATCCGCTCGATGCCCTCCTCGGCGCGGTCGAAGACGAGCGACTCCTTGGTGGGGAAGTAGTTGTAGACGGTCTTCTCCGAGACGCCCACGATCTCCGCGATCTCAGAGACGGTGACGTGGTCGAAGCCGCGTACGACGAACAGCGTCGTGGCCACGTCTGAGATCTGCTGGCGCGTGAGGCGCTTCTTGCGTTCGCGCAGGCCCTCGTGCGGATGACGCTGGCGGGCCCAGCGCTCCTGCACGGCGCGCGCGCGCATGAACGCCTCGCCCACCTCCTCGCCCAGTTCGCGCACGAGCAAGCGATGAACTTTGTCTTCGCCGTCGGTCTCAACGGGGGCGGCGTCTTCGTCGAGCGGATCGACGGGCTGCCGGGCTGCTGCGTGCGCCATGCCACTAAGTCTACAACAGTTCAGTTGCAGAAAATTTTCAGTTACTGTAGGATCAGCGAATGACCAACTCTGAACCCCCCGCAATCGAAGCTCTCGGACTGACCAAGCGCTTCGGCGACTTCGTCGCAGTGCAGTCGCTGGACCTGCTCGTGCAGACGGGGACCGTCGTGTCGCTGCTCGGCCCCAACGGAGCCGGCAAGACGACGATGGTGCGCATGCTCGCCACGCTGCTGCGCCCCGACGCAGGGCAGGCCCGCATCGCAGGCCACGACGTCATCTCAGAACCCGACAGGGTGCGGCGCGTGATCTCGCTCACGGGGCAGTTCGCCGCCCTGGACAAGAACCTCACCGCGGCCGAGAACCTGCACCTGATGGCGCGTCTGCGCGGTCACGGCCGCACTGGCGCCCGCACGATCGCGGTCGCGCTGATGGAGCGCTTTGACATCGAGGCGATCAGCGACCGTCTCGTCAAGAACCTCTCCGGCGGCGAGCGTCGACGCGTGGATCTCGCGGCGAGCCTGATCGACATGCCTCAGCTGCTCGTCCTCGACGAGCCCACCACCGGCCTCGATCCGCGCAGCCGCCAGGTCGTTTGGTCGACCGTCCGCGACCTCGTGGCCGAAGGCGTAACGCTGCTGCTGACGACCCAATACCTGGACGAGGCGGACGCGCTCGCCGACCGTGTGGTGCTGATCGATCACGGTCGCGAGATCGCCGCGGGCACGCCCGCGCAGCTGAAGGCGCAGGTGGGCGAGCAGCGCGTGGACGCGGTCGCCGCCGACGGTGCGGAGCTCGAGCGCCTCGAGCAGGCGCTATCGGTGAACTTCGCGACGAGCGTGGCGCGCGACCAGCGCACCGTCTCGATCCCGGCGCCCGACGAGGTCGCCGATCTGGCGCGTGTCGCGCAGGCGATTCGTGAAAGCGGTATCGCCGTCGATGAAGTGGCGCTCCGCCGCCCCACGCTCGATGACGCGTTTCTCGCGCTCACCGGGCGGCCCGCCAATGCTGAGGCCGACGGTGGCCCAGACGCCGAACACGATCCGACCCCGATGCAGGAGGTAGCTCGATGAACGCGACAACGATCTCTCCTGCGCACGCTCTCGGCGACGGCCGCGCTCGCAGCGCCGGCCGCTACGTCAGCGACACGCTGCTGCTGACCGGGCGCAGCCTGCGCTCGATCCCGCGCGTGCCCGAGCGCCTGCTGGACGTGACGATCCAGCCGATCGTCTTCATCCTGCTGTTCCTGTACGTGTTCGGCTCGGCGATCCACGTGACGGGCATCAGCTACAAGGACTACCTGTTCCCGGGGATCATCGGGCAGTCGCTCGCCTTCGGCATCATCGGCGCCGGCGTCGCGACCTCGAACGACATGACCGAAGGCGTGATCGACCGCTTCCGCTCGATGCCGATCAGCCGCCTGTCGATCATCAGTGGCCAGGTGATGGGTCAGTTCTGCGAGGCGCTGCTCGGCATGGTGATCGTGGTCGGCTTCGGCCTCGCGCTCGGCTGGAGCCCGCATCTGACGATCGCGCACGGCTTCGAGCTCGCCGGCCTGATGATCCTCGGCATGTTCGCCTTCACCTGGCTCGGCGTGCTGTTCGGCATGCTCGTGCGCTCGCCTGACGCGATGCAGGGGGTTGGCTTCATCGTGATCTTCCCACTCAGCTTCATGGCCGGTACGTTCGTGCCGATCTCGGGGATGGACGCCGTGCCGCGCGCGATCGCGCAGTGGGACCCGATCTCGGCGCTCGTCGCGAGCGTCCGCGGACTGACCCAGGGCACACACTCGACCGGCTCCTGGCAGCTCGAACATCCTCAGGTCGCGATGGCGCTTTGGTGTCTGGTGATCCTGGCGGTCGCGGTCCCGATCGCTCTGCGCCGTTTCAACCGCACCCTGGCGGCCTGAGAGGGCCCGAGTGTCTCCAGCGGCCGGGGGCGGGGCGCCCGGCCCAATATCCTGCGCGACGATGTCTTCCCTGATCGTCATGAAGTTCGGCGGCACCTCCGTCGCGGACGCCGAGCGCGTCAAGCGCGCGGCGCGGCGGATCGTGGAGAAGCGCGAACAGGGCCACCAGGTCGTGGCGGTGCTCTCCGCGCGCGGCAAGACGACCGACGAGCTAATCGCGATGGCAGAGGAGATCTCCGCCGCGCCTGACCCGCGCGAGATGGACATGCTGCTGTCCACCGGGGAGCGCATCTCCTGCGCGCTGTGCGCGATGGCGATCAACGACCTCGGCCACCGCGCGATCTCGCTCACGGGATCCCAGGCAGGGATCGTCACCGATGAGTCGCACACGAAGGCGTTGATCCTGGACGTGCGCGCGGATCGCATCCGCGCGGCGCTGGACGCGGACAACATCGTCCTCGTGGCGGGCTTTCAGGGAGTATCGGAGAACGCGCGCAACGTGACCACGCTCGGGCGCGGCGGCTCGGACACGAGCGCGGTTGCGGTGGCGGCGGCGCTGGGCGCGGAGGTCTGTGAGATCTACACCGACGTGGCCGGTGTGTACTCCGCAGACCCGCGGATTGTGCCCAACGCACGCAAGCTGGAGACGGTCTCCTTCGAGGAGATGCTCGAGATGGCGGCCTCCGGGGCGGGCGTGCTACAGCTACGCTCGCTGGAGTACGCGCGCAACCACGGCGTACGCATCCACTGCCGCTCGTCGTTCGACGAGGAGCCCGGTACCTTTGTGGTCGCAGAAGGAGAGACGATGGAGCAACCACTGATCACAGCCGTCACACACTCGACCTCCGAAGCGCGGGTCACGCTCACGGGCGTCCCCGACGCGCCAGGGGCGGCGGCGCGCATCTTCGAGGCGATGGCCGGCGCGAACGTGAACGTGGACATGATCGTTCAGAACGAGCCGGTCTCCGCGGGTGGGCAGGCGGAGATCTCCTTCACCGTTCCGCGGGAGGACCTGCGTGTGGCGGGGGCGGCGCTCGAGCCGCTCACCGGCGAGGCGTTCGCGAACATCACCACCCACGATGACATGGGCAAGGTCTCGATCGTCGGCGCGGGCATGCGCTCGCATCCGGGGGTCGCAGCGAAGGTGTTCGGTGTGCTGGCGGGTGAAGGGGTGAACATCGACATGATCTCCACCTCTCCGATCAAGATCTCCTGCGTGATCGACCGCGACAGCGTCGAGACAGCGGTAAAGGCGCTGCACAGCGCCTTCGAGCTCTCCGGCGAGGGCACCGTCAGCGTCGAGTAGTACCGGCGCCGTGTGGGGCCGTGTGCGTTTCACTCGCCGGCGGCTTCTCGTACGGGCGCGTGGCATCGACGCATCTGTCAGAATCCAACCTCACAAATTCGCTTTTCAAGGATGGGTTGGAGCGATGAGCATGCGAGAAGTGAAACGCCCACGTCGATATGTCGCCCGGCACTGGCTGGCGTTGCTGCGCCCGCTCGTGCGCTACAGCGGACCACGCGACGCGTATGTGCTGCGTGTCGTGGGCCGCAGCTGGGGTCCGGTACTTCGTCCCGAGCGCCGCCACCAGAAGCGCTTTGAAGGCGTCGAGCGCCGGCGCACGCGCGTGGCCGCCTGAGACGTAGCTCTCAGGCGTCGAGCGAGCGCTGAAGCGCCTCCAGCACGCGCACCACCCGCAGGCCGCTGTGGCCATCCGAGCGCGGCGTCGCTCCGGTGCGCACGCACTGCAGGAAGTGCTCGCACTCGATCCGCAGCGGCTCGACGTTGGGAATTCGCGGCGAGAACGTGTCGCCCGAGCGGGCGATGTACTCGCCCCACGAGCGTGTGTCCTCGTCGAAGCCCTTGTCGTAGATCGTGAGCTTGCCCTCGATCAGCATGTCGTCGAAGGTGGCCATCCGGCGCGAGCCGACGACGGTGATGCGACGCTCCTTGTGCGGATCGAGCCAGGAGAGGTGCAGGTGGGCGACGATCCCGGATGGGAAGCGCAGATAGCAGAAGACCACGTCCTGTACGCCCGCGCGCACGTAGCTCGCGCCGTTGGCCAGGCACTCCTCGGGCTCTTCGCCGATCAGGTGCAGCGCCACCGACACGTCGTGCGCGCCGAGGCTCCAGAGCGCATTCTCGTCCTCGCGCAGCTTGCCGAGATTCAGGCGATTGCCGTAGATGTAGAACAGCCTGCCGAGCTTGTCTGAGTCGATCAGCTCCTTCAGCTTCGCCACCGCGGGGTGGTACTCGAGCAGGTGGCCGACCATCAGGATCTTGCCCGCCTGCTCGGCCGCCGCCACGGCGCGTTCGGCGTCGGCGGCGTTGGTGGCCAGCGGCTTCTCGACGAAGCAGTGCTTGCCCGCCTCGGCCACAGCGATCGCCAGCTCCGCGTGCGTGGGCACCGGCGTGGCGAGCACCACGGCGTCCAGCTGAGGGTCCTCGAGAAGCTCCCGCAGCTCGACGGTGGTGCGGGCGCCGGGCAGGGTTCTCTGCAGCCGCCCCAGAGCCTGCTCGTCGCGGTCGCACAGCCATGCCAGCTCGCAGCCGGGGATCGACGCGAGGTTGCGCGCGAGGTTGGGGCCCCAGTAGCCGAGGCCGACCACGCCCACGCGTACGGTGACGGGCTCGCTCATCATCGGGTGCTGAGGCGCAGGGCTGGAAGGCGCAGCATCGCCTGAGTAGTTTCCCGTGTGCGTCGGCGGGAGGCGGCGCCGGCGCGCGCGTGGCACCGCCGGGGCTCTCCTAGCCACCACAATCTGGGTATATATCCGTATACGCAGAGGAGAGGAGGCGGGGTCGTGGGGCGGGTGTTGAGGCGGGGGAGACGACGCGACCGGGCGCGCTCGTGACGGCTGCGCGTGAGGAGACGGCGAGCCGACGCGAAGCCCGCGCGGCCGTGGCAATCGCCGGTGGTCTGTACTTCGTGGGCGCGCTCCTGTGTGCGAGCGCCACGCTGCTCCCGCATGTGAGCTCGCCGGCGGGGGTGATCGCGGTCGCCTGCGACGCTCTGCTCACCTCCGTCCTGCTCGTGCTGGCCGCAGGTCGTGGTTGGGGCGGGCTCGGGCTGGCGTGCGTGGCAGAGCTCTGGGGGGTCGTGGTGATCGCGGTGCTGTGTGCGTCCGCCGGTGGCCCCGACAGCCCGTTCGCGCTGATCTACTTCTTCGCGCTCGGGCACGCGGCCGCGTTTCAGCCGCGCTGGCGCCTCGTGGGCGTCGCCGCGGCGACGCTCGTCGCGTTCCTGGCGCCGCTGGCCTACGAACCGCATGTGTCGAGCATGTTCGCGGCCGTTGCCTGCGTGGGCATCGTCCTGGCGCTGCTCGCGGCCATCGTCATGCACGCCGCGCTGAACCGGCTGCGCGAGCAGCGCCGGCGCATGGAGATCCTCGTCGCCGCGACGGCCGAGTTGGACAGCTCGCTCGACCCCGCGCAGACGCTTCGCACGATCGCCGGCATGGCCGTTCCCGACCTCGCTGAGATGTGCGTGATCGACCTGCTCGATGACACAGGATCGGTGGCGAGCACGGTCGTGGCCGCGGTGGATCCGGCGGTCGCCGCCGGCGTCCAGCGCATGCGCGAGGAGTTCCCGCTGGACATGCGCGGCAGCCATCCGGTGGCGCAGGTGCTCACCGGCAACGCCTCGCGCTCGATCAGCGACCTGACCGAGGACGGCGCGCTCGCGCGCGCCGCTCAGAGCGCCGAGCACGAGCGCTTCATGCGGGATGCCGGCTATGCACGCGCGGCGGTGTTCCCGCTGATCGCGCGCGGGCGCACACGCGGCGCGATCTCGTTCCTGCAGCTGCGCGGCGACGCTCGCCACGACCGCAACCTGCTGGCGGTGCTCGAGGACATGGCCGGGAGGGCGGCGATGGCGTTCGACAACGCCCGGCTGTACGCCGAGCGCGCCGAGGTCGCGAGCACGCTGCGGCGCAGCCTGATGCCGGCGCTCCTGCCTGTGATCCCGAGGCTAGAGCTCGCCAGCCACTTCCGCCCGAGCGGCGCCGGAAGCGAGGTTGGCGGTGACTTCTACGACGTGTTCGGGAGCCCCGAGAGCTGCTGGCTGGTCGTCGGCGACGTCTGCGGCAAGGGCGCGGAGGCGGCGGCGTTGACGGGCTTCCTGCGCCACACGACCGCAGCGTACGCGCGCGAGGGGATCGGTCCGGGCCGGGTGCTCTCGCAGGTCAACCAGACGATGCTCGAGCAGGACTTCGACGGCCGCTTCGCCACGGCGATAGTCGCGCGCCTGCGCTGGCGCGGGTCCCAGGTCGAGCTGACGGTCGCGCTCGCTGGCCACCCGGCCGCGCTCCTCGTGCGCGCAGCTGAGCGCAGCGCCGTGGAGCTCGGCGGCGCGGGCGCGCTGCTCGGGGTGTTCTCCGACCCGGAGATCGAGGAGGTCACGACGATGCTCGAGCCCGGCGATGCGCTCGCCCTGTACACGGACGGGCTGCCCGAGGCCCACGCGCCCGCGCGCATGATCGGCGCCGAGGAGATGGTCGAGCAGCTCTCCGCGAAGGCGCCGCTGTCGGCGCGAGAGGCGATCGACGCGCTCCTCGAGCTGCTCGGCCCCGAGGAGGGGGTGCGTGACGACATCGCGATCCTCTCAGCCCGGGTGAGGGCCGGATCGGGCTCAGGTTAGACTCGCGAAATGCCCCTCACGCCGCGCCTGGCTGCGATCGCGATCGTGCTGGCTCTGGGGGTGGCTGCATGCGGGGGAACGGGTGCGGCGGGCACCTTCGCGCCTCGCACGCCGGACACGTTGACGGTCGCCACCGCCCAGGTACCTGACCCCGGGTTCTGGTCTGGCACAGCCACTCATCCAACCGGGGGGTTCGAGTACGAGCTCGCGCGCGCACTTGCCGCGCACTTCGGCCTGGCCAGGACGAAGGTCGTGGTCGTGCCCTTCGCGCAGCTGGTCGGCGGCGATCTCGGCGGCGCGGACCTGGCTCTTTCCGACATCACCGTCACCTCAGAGCGCTCGCAACACGTCAGCTTCTCGAGCTCCTACCTCAGCGCTCCTCCCGCGATCCTCGTGCGTCCGGGCACGCAGGTGCCGGACGTACATGCGGCGCAGGCGCTGCGCTGGGCGGTTCAGGGCGGGACGACGCTGCAGCGCGCGCTGGAAGAAACGATCGAACCTTCCAGCCCTCCACTGGTCCTGCACCACCAACGCGAAGCGCTGGGCGCTCTGCGCTCCGGTCGCGTCAACGCGGTCATGATCGACCTGCCCGTGGCGCTTGCCTACGCGCGTGAAGCGCCCCACGCGTACGCTGTCGCCGCGCAGCTCCCCAGCGAAGCCGTGCTCGCGGCGGCCCTGCCCAAGGGATCGGGGAACGTGGAAGCGGTCGATTCGGCGCTGCGGGCGTTGAACGCCGATGGCACGATCGAACGCCTGGCCGAAGAGTGGCTGCACACCGACGTGAGCGAAGGCTCCGACGAACAGGTGCCTGCGTTGAGGATCGAATCGTGATCGCGTCAGAGGTCCACGGAGTGCTGGCGGCGATCGTGGATATCTCCTCCCCCAAGGGCGCGCCGTGGGAGTTCCTCGTGATCTTCGCCACGCTGCTGCTGGGCCCGGTGGTGATCGAGCGGGCGCGCATCCCAGGCATCATCGGCCTGCTGCTCGGCGGTTACGTGATCGGTCCCCACGGACTGGACCTGATCGGGTCGGGCAACACCACGATCCCGGACCTCGGCCAGCTGGGGCTGCTGTACCTGATGTTCGTCGCGGGTGTCGAGCTCGACCTGAATCTCCTGCGCCGCCACCGGCGGGCGGCGATCGTGTTCGGCCTGCTCACGTTCGCGCTGCCGATGCTGTTCGGCACGCTCGTGGGCGTCGGGCTGGGCTGGCAAGCGCAGGCGGCGATCCTGCTCGGCTCGCTGCTGGCCTCACACACGCTGATCGCCTATCCGACCGTGCGCGACGCCGGACTCGCATCCGACCCGGCGGTCGCGACGGTCGTCGGCTCGACTGTCCTCACCGACACGCTCACGCTGATCGTGCTCGCGGCGGTGGCCGGCTCGGTCGGCTCGGGTCGCTCATCGCTCGACGTGGCGGTGCAGGTCGTCGTCGGGCTGGGCGTGCTCGCGGCGTTCAGCCTGATCCTGCTCCCCCTGGCCGCCGCTTGGGCATTTCGCCTTTTCGGCGCCGAGCGCTCGGTGCGTTACGTGGTGGCGATCACCTCGTTCTTGGCGGCGGCCACGGTGGCGGAGCTGTTCGGCATCGAGGGCATCGTGGGTGCCTTCTTCGCCGGGCTCGCGCTCAACCGCTTGGTCCCAAACGAGGGGCAGTTGATGGACCGGATCGGCTTCTTCGGCGGCGCCGTGTTCATCCCGGTGTTCCTCGTGTCGGTGGGGCTGATTCTCAACCCTGCGGTGATCGCGCAGGGAGAGACCCTGAAGCTCGCCGGGCTATTCATCGCGGCGTGCATGGGCGGCAAGATCCTCGCGGCCTGGCTCTCGGCGAGGGTGCTCGGGTTCTCACGAGCGCAGGGGGAACTGCTGTTCTCCTTGAGCGCAGCACAGGCGGCGGCAACGCTCGCGGCCACGATCGTCGGCTTCGACCTCGGCCTGTTCGGCAGCTCCGTCGTCAATGCGGTGCTGCTGCTGATCTTCGTCAGCGTGCTCGCCTCGACGATCGTCGCCAGGCGCGCCAGCAGCCGTCTCGGCAGCGCGGAGCATGGCGAGCGCCCGATCGGAGCACGGATCGTCGTGGGGGTTGGCGACCCCAGCCTGGCAGCCGGCGCGCTTTCGGTCGCGGTTCGCATCGCCAGGGCCGACGGCGGTGTCGTGGACCCGGTGCTCGTCGTGGCGAACACGGCGCCGTTTGCCCCTAAAGCTGCGCACCAGCGATTGCTCGGAGCGGCGGCACTCGCCGGCGTGGACGGCATCGTCTCGACCGTCCTCGACGGCTCGGTCGTGCGCGGCGCGATGCACGCCGGCCTGGCCAGCGAAGCGACGCTCGTCCTGGTGGTCGAGCCGCCCGAGTGGGATGCGGCCGAGCGTGAGGAGGCCCGCCTGATCGGTGATGACCACCAGTCGGGGTTCCCGCCGTTTGCGATCGTGCGGGGCACAGCCACCAGGTTGGGGACGGTGCGCACGCTCCCGTATGCAGGCAGCGGGGACTCCCAGGTGCTGGCGGATGAGTTGGCCCGCCGGGTCGCGCGGCGCACCGCGGAGGAGCTGGCAGGCGAGCGCTCGGACTGGGCCGGTCGGCTCGCGCCGAGCGATGTGACGTTCGTCTCCGCCCGTACCGGCGACTCCACCGATGCGCTCATGCCTGAGCTACCGGGGATCGTCGTCACGACGCTCGCCCCCGCGCAGCAGCTGGAGTGATAGAAGTCCAACCGTGGCCGGCCCGGATCCGAGCGACGCTGACACCCAGCTGCGGGCACGCCGCGAGGCGGTTGTACGCGAGCACATGGAGTCGGAGAACCACCACGACTTCGACACCACGATCGCGACGTTCGATCACCCCCGCTACGAGATCATCGCCACCGGCGACGCGTATGACGGCGAGCAGGAGGTGCGTCGCTATTTCGCCGAGACGCGCACCGCGTTCCCCGACCAACGCAACGAGCTGATCGCGCTTCACCACGCGCAGGACGCGGTGATTGCGGAGTTCGACCTGCTCGGGACGCACCTGGGGCCGCTGCGATCGCTGCCGCCCACGGGCCGCTCGTTTCGCTGCCGCATGGCGGCGTTCTTCCTGTTCGAGGGCGATCGCATCACCTGCGAGCGCGTGTACTTCGACCAGACGACGATCCTGCGCCAGCTCGGCATCGCGCACGACCCGAGCTCGCTGGCCGGTCGCGCCTCAATCGTCTTGAACCACCCGCTCACGATCGGGCGGGCGCTGCTGAAGGCGCGCAAAGCGTAAGGCGCTCACCGTGCCCCGGGGCCACCCGCCGCGGTCTCCTATAGCGACTCGATCGCCTCCACACATCGCTCGGCCGCGTGGCCGTCGCCGTAGAGCTCGGGGTGCTCAGCCGGCGTCGGGCGCTCGAGCGCGGCCAACGCTGCGCCGGCGTCGAGGTCCACCAGCGTGTTCCACCCGGCCTCGACCGTCTCCACCCACTCGGTGCTCGCGCGCAGCGTCACGCACGGCACGCCCGCCAAATATGCCTCCTTCTGCACGCCGCCGGAGTCGGTCAGGACCGCGCGCGCCTGACAGACGAGTGCGCTGAACTCGATGTAGCCAAGCGGCTCGCTCAACTCCAGGCCGGCGACGTCTTCCAGGCGCGCCAGCAGTCCTGCATCTCCCAGGCGCGCACGGGTGCGCGGATGCAGGGCGAACAGCACCGGCGCGGGCAGGGACTCGATCAGCTCGACCAGCGCACGCAGGCGCCGCGGGTCATCGACGTTGCCTGCGCGGTGGGCCGTCAGCAGCAGGTAGGCGCCGGCCTGCAGGCCATAGGCGCCGGGCGCTGCTGTGTCTGCACGTGCCGCGGGCTGCCAGCGCAGCGCAACGTCCACCATCACGTCGCCCACCACCTCCACGCGTCCCCCCACGGACTCCGCGCGCAGGTTCTCCGCAGCCCCCTGTGAGGAGCAGAGCAGCAGGTCGCTGAGGTGGTCGGTGAGGACGCGGTTGAGCTCCTCGGGCATCGCGCGGTCGAACGAGCGCATGCCCGCCTCCACGTGCACCACCGGCACGCGCGCCTGGGCCGCGGCGAGCGCTCCGGCGAGCGTTGAGTTGGTGTCGCCGTAGACGAGCGCGGCGTCCGCGTCGAGATCCCTCAAGAGCGGCTCGAGCGCCGCCAGCATGCGCGCCGTCTGTGAGGTGTTCGAGCCACCGCCGATGCCGAGCTCGCGATCGGGTCGCGCCAGGCCCAGCTCGTTGAAGAAGATGCTCGACAGCGAGTCGTCGTAGTGCTGGCCGGTGTGCACGAGCACCTCCTCGTGTCGCTCGCGCAACGGTCCTGAGACGGCTGCCGCCTTGATGAACTGCGGCCGGTTGCCTACGACGGTGAGTATCCGCACGCAGCGCAGACTAGCCAGAGTGGGCGGCTATCTCCGCGCTGAGCACCGTGCGGTCGCGGCCGAGGTGCTTGGCTCTGTACAGAGCCTTGTCGGCGAGCTCGAGCAGATCGATCGGCGAGGTCTCCCCGCCGGTGGTCGTGGCGACGCCCGCCGAGCATGTGAGCGCCCCGCCGGTCACAGTGATCTGCGCGATCGCGTCGCGGGCGCGCTCGGCCACTTCGTGGGCGTCGTGTGCGCCGGTCTCGGGCAGCAGGATCGCGAACTCCTCGCCGCCCATCCGCGCGGCCGTGTCGTGCGCGCGAATCGACCCGCGCAGTGCGGCCGCCACTTTCACCAGGACCTGATCGCCGTAGGGATGGCCGTGCTCGTCGTTGATCGCCTTGAAATGGTCGAGGTCGAGCATCGCGATCGAGAAGTCGCTGCGAGTCCGTCGTGCGCGACTGAGCTCCGCCGCGCAGTCGCGGTGGAAGGCACGCTGGTTGGCCAGCCCTGTGAGCGGATCCTCCGCGGCCTGTCTTTCCAGACGCTCCACCAAACGGGCATTCGACAGCGCGATCGCCGCGTGTGCCGCATACGCGGAGAGCGTGGCGTCCTCCCCCGGCAGGAACACGGTCGAGCCGTGCGCCAGCGCCACGAGGACGCCCAGCAGCTCCTCGCGGAAGACGAGCGGCGCGGCGCAGAGCGACCCCAGCGGCATCCGCTCCTCGAGGGGCAGTCCAGCCAACGCAGCGTCCATGCCCAGGTCGTCGATCACGATCGTGCCGCGCTCGATCGAGGTCTCCCGCCGTGCCTGCGCCCAAGACTCGAGCGCCGCGAGCGACGCTGCCGGTATGCCCGAATGTCGGTCCGCGCGCATGTGCCTTCCGTCGGCGAGCAGCAGCACGAACTCCTTTCCGCCGACAGCCGTCCGTGCCCTCGCGGTGATCTGATCGAGCACCTCGTCCAGGCGCAGGTCAGAGGAGAGGTCGCGCAGCGACGAGAGCAGCCGCTCGGCGGCGTCGTCCTGCTCGCTCACGCGCAGCTCGAGCGCCCCCAGCCGTCGTCGCAGGAACCGCATCGCCCGCGCGGCGATCGCGACCTCGCCGAGAGCCACCACGCCCCCGGCCACGGGTGCCAGCACCGGGTCGGCGAACGCTCCGATCGTCGCGAGCGCGGCACCGGCGCCGGCGAGTGCGACGGCCGCGCGCGTGAGCTCACGCGTGCCCGCCGTCCAGCGCACGTCGAACTCGCAGCAAGCGTCCCCGCGCGCGCCGCACACTGGGTGTGCGACGTGTGCGAGCGGGAGCCCGAACAGCTGCGGCACTGTTGCCAGCAACCCCTTGGTGTAGCTGCAGTCGTAGCGGTGGTAGCCGACGCCCGAGACGTCCGTGTAGCGCATGCGCACCGTTGCGGCGCTTTTATCCAGCACCTCCAGTTGGTGAGCCCAGTTGAACTTAGCGTTCGCGCGCGCGACGTTGCCGTAGACGAAGCCCGGTGTGCCGAGCGCGCGCAGCGTTTGCTTGAGGCCCATCGCCACCGACAGGTCCAGCACCGAGGCGCCGACGTGCTCGGCCACATCCGGGTCGCCCAGCACCTCCTCCGCCGCGCGCCACAACGCGAGCTTGGTCTCGTATGAGAACCAGTGGTTCTCGTCGCGCAGGCTCTGCTCCGCGCCGGAGAGCTGCGCCAGGGCGAGCATCCGCTTGACCGCCTGTCCGCCCGCTTCACGCTCGACGTACGTGAGGATCAGGCTCGACGTGAGCCCGGACCCGGCGTGCTCGCGCCGCCACGCGGAGGTCATCTCCGCGTGTTCTGAGCCTGGAGCCGCCGCTGTGCCGTCTTTCCCGCTCATCAGCGACATGTATCGGCCTTGGCGCTGCCCAGGTCAAGGTCTGCGCACGATTACCGCCATCTGCGCAGGCGGGCGCCATCCGGCGTCGAGACGGGACCTACGCGGCTGCACCCACGACGGACGTCGACCAGTCGATCACGGACGTCGGTCGCACCACGTGGCGTCCGAGGCCGAGCTCCTTCGGGTCGAGTCCCAGTGCCAGACCCACCAGCTGCGGCAGGTGCAGGACGGGCATGTTCAGCTCGCGCCCCACGACCCCCGCCGCGAGCGGCTGCTGTAGGTCGAGGTTCAGGTGGCACAGCGGGCACGGCGTCACCAGGCAGTCCGCGTCAGCGTCCACCGCGTCGCCCAGGTGGCGTCCGGCCTGCTTCAGCGAGGCTTCCTTGTTCATCGTGATGATCGGGAAGCCGCAGCACTTGCGCATGCCCGCGTACTCGATCACGGTGCCGCCCAGCGCCTCGATCACACGCTCGAGGTAGTGGTCACGGGGGTGCTCCTCGTCGATACCCAGACGGTTGCGGGGCCGCACGATGTAGCACCCGTAGAAGGGGCCGACCTTGAGGTTCGTCAGCGGACGCTTGACGCGCGCGTGGAGCTTGTCCAGACCGATCTCCTCCACCAGCATCCACAGGAAGTTCTTGTTCGTGAGGGGGCGGGCGGGATCCAATTCATACGTGAGGCCCTCCGCCGACAGCGTCGTGTTGACGTGCGCGCGGTACTCGGCGTTGGCGTCCAGGCGCTCCTGGCACTCGCTCTGCGCGCCCTGGCAGGTGGAGCAGATGTTCATCATCAGCTCCGCGCCGTCAACCTGCTGCGCGAGCGCGAACGTACGTGCGTTCAGCGTGTCCGCGAGCTCCTGGTTGTGCTCGGCGATCACACCGGCGCCCGTGCAGCAGGCGCGGTCCAGTTCCACCAGCTCGATGTCCAGCAGCGGCGCGACCTTTGCCATCGAGCCGTGTAGCTCGGGAGTGAAGCCGCGGCTCACACAGCCGGGCCAGTAGGCGACCTTCATTCGCTCATCCCTCCCTTGGTTCTCTGGTGTCGGTGGGTGTATCTGTGACCTCGGCCCCGGACGACGGCGTCGCTTCCGAGCCGCCGGGCTCGTGGGTCACGCCGACCGCCACAGGATCACCCAGGGACGTGTCGGTCTCGTCCTCGCCGACGATGTACAGGTTCAGCTCGTAGCGCTCGGAGCGACCCTCGACCTTGTCGTAGATCGCCTGCACGGCCTTCAGGTCCGGGCTGGGAATCTTGTGCGGTTTGAGTATGCCGGCCAAGGTCATCTTGCGCCGCAGCAAGCCGCGGATCGCGGTCGGCAGCGAGGACAGGAGCTCCTTGCCCGCGGCGGGCGCGAATTTTCCAAACCACGAGGCGCCTCCGTAGGAGCGGGGTATGAGCTCAGCCTCCCACAGGATGCCGTTGTCCCGGATCAATCCGGTGAACGCCGCCTCGTGGCGCTCGCCGTTGTTTTTGTCGACGATGTGGTGGTCGCCAATCGCGATCCGCCGCAGGCGCATGATCTGGCCCATCGGGTTGACGTCCTTGGGACATGCCTCCACGCACTTGAAGCAGTGGGTGCAGTCGAAGATCCCCTGCGGGTCCTGTGCGAGGTCGTTCAGGCGCTCGAACTGCTGGTCATCGCGCGGGTCACCGACGAACCGATAGGCCTTGGCGAGCGCTGCGGGGCCGATGAAGCCGGGGTCGACCTCCATCGCCAGGCAGTCCGACACGCACGCACCGCATTGGATGCAGCCCATCGTCTGTGTGACGTCCACCATCGACTCTTTGGAGACGATGTACTCGCGCTCGGGCACCGGCTGCTTGGCCAGAAGCCACGGCGTCACGCGCTGGATCTTCTTCCAGTGGACGGCGTCCATGTCCACGATCAGGTCCTTGATCACCGGCATGTTGCCCATCGGCTCGATCTCGATCACGCCGTCCTCGCCCGAGCCGCGCCTGGCGGCATCCAAGTGGGTGTGGCAGGCGAGCGCCGGTTCGCCGTTCACGCGGATGCCGCACGATCCGCAGATTGCCTGACGGCACGAGCAGCGGATGCCGATCGATCCGTCGAAGCGGTCGCGTGCCTGCAGGATCCCCTCGAGTACCGAGCGGTGCGGCTCGAGCTCGATCGTGTGCTCGTCCCAGTACGGCGCGCCGCCGGACTCCGGGTCGTAGCGGCGCATCCTCAGGGTGAACTGCTCGGGTGGGCGGTCATGCACTTCAGCCATCTGTGGCGCTCCTGCTGTCGTGAGGTGGGTATGCGCTGCGGGCCTGCGCGGGCATCAGTATTTCCTCTCCTCAGGCTGCCACTGGGTGATCGTGACGGGGGAGTACGAAACCTGCGGTACTCCGTCCGCGTCCAGTGAGATGTCGATGTGCTTGAGCCACTCCGCGTCGTTGCGCTCGGGGTAGTCGGTGCGGAACTGCGCACCGCGCGACTCCTTGCGCTCGAGCGCCCCGACCAGCGTGGCCTGGGCGCAGTCGACCATGTAGCCGAGCTCCAGCGCGCCGAGCACGTCCTGGTTGAAGACCGTGCCGTGATCGTCGATCCAGGCCTTCTCGGTCTCCTCTTTGAGGCGATCGATCGTCTCCAGCGCGCCCTGCAGCCCCGCCTCGTCGCGGAACACCGCCGCGTGGCGGTTCATCGTCTCGCCCAGCTCGTTCTTGATCTCCGATACGCGTCTGCCGTCGCGCGAGCGAGAGATGATCGATTCCAGCCGCTCGGAATCCTCGCGCAGCTGCGCATGTGCGTCGGCCTTGGGCATCGGCATGCTCGCCGCGCGCGCGGCGGCGTGTTCACCGGAGCGCCGGCCGAAGATCAACGTGTCCAGCAGCGAGTTGGCGCCCAGGCGGTTGCCGCCGTGCACAGACACGCACGCGACCTCGCCGGCCGCATACAAACCCTCGATCGGCGTGCGTCCTTCGATGTCGGTCTTCACGCCGCCCATGATGTAGTGCTGTCCGGGGCGGATCATGATCGGTTCGCGCGTGATGTCCACGCCCGCGAAGTCCTTGCCGAGGTTGACGATCTCGCGCAGCGCCTCCAGCGTGCGCTTGCGCGGCACGACCGTGACGTCGAGGTAGATGCCGGCGCCGTCCGGGCCCACGCCGCGGCCCTCGTTGATCTCGATCTGCTCCGCGCGCGAAACCACGTCACGGGAGGCCAGCTCCATCTTGTTGGGGGCCGATTTCTCCATAAAGCGTTCGCCGTTGGCGTTCAGCAGGTGCGCGCCCTCGCCGCGCGCACCCTCGGTGATGAGGATGCCCGTCTCCACGAGGCAGGTGGGGTGGTACTGGACCATCTCCATGTCCATCAGCGGCGCCCCGGCTCGGTATGCCATCGCGATCCCGTCGCCGGTCACGATCAGCCCGTTGGTCGTCGGCTTGTACGCCTGGCCGGCGCCTCCGCACGCGAGAATCACGTTCTTGGCGGTGAACGCCTCCATGCGCCCGGTGCGCACGTCGCGCGCCACAGCGCCCGCGCAGCGGCCCTCCTCATCGCGCAGCAGCGAGGTGGTGAACCACTCCTCGTAGCGCGCCACCGTCTCGTGGTGCTTCATCAGCTGCTCGTAGAGCACATGCAGCAGGGCCTGTCCGGTGATGTCTGCGACATACGCGGTGCGCTTCATCGACGCGCCGCCGAACGCGCGCAGGTCCATTTCGCCTTTGTCGTTGCGGTGGAAGGTGACGCCGATGTGCTCCAGGTGCATTACCTCCGCGGGCGCCTCTGAGCACATCACTTCGATCGCGTCCTGGTCGCCCAGGAAGTCCGAGCCCTTGACGGTGTCGTACGCATGCGAGTGCCAGTCATCATCGACGCTGATCGCCGCGTTGATACCGCCCGCGGCGGCCACCGAGTGCGAGCGCACCGGGTGCACCTTGCTCATGATCGCCACGTTGGCTCCCGCCTCGGCGGCCGCCAGCGCTGCGCGCTGACCCGCGAGACCGGCCCCGATGATCAAGACGTCGTGTTCTGGCATGGCTCCCTGGGGTCGCTTTTAGAGGGATCGAAGAACGAACTGGGGGACTGTGGAGGGCGCCGTTGGGGACGCCCGAGCAGGGACTCTATAACGAGCGCGCTGCTCGTCACGTGGCAGGGCGCGCGGGGGCGGTCGGGCGCAGCGCCTGGCGGACCTGCGCCAGCGTGACCACGCCCTGCAGGACGCCATCCTTGTCGACCGCCACCATCGCGCCCAGGCGGCCGAGACCCTCCGAGCCGAGCAGCGATTCCAGCGGCGCCTCCTCGCCGATGCGCACGGGCATGTCCTCCTCGAGCACGTCCACCACCGCCAGCGCGGGCCTCCCCGCGGCGATCTCGCTGTCCACCCGCTGCTGGCGCACGACGCCGAGGAAGTGGCGGGCCGGATCCACCACAGCGAACCACGGCCACCGGTAGCGCAGGAAGAACTGCTCCTGGACGTCCAGCAGCGTGGCCCCGGCGGGGATCGTCACCGGCTCACGGTCCATGATGTCGCCGACCGTGATGTTCTGGATGCGCCTGCCGAGTGCCCCCTGGACCACAGCCGCGCTGGCCGCCTGGTAGAGAAAGAACGCCAACAGCATCGTGACCAGACCCAGGAAGCTGCCGCCGCCGGCGAACGACCACAGCCCCAGCAGACCCAGGGCGACGGCCAGCGCCTGCCCCGAGCGCCCCGTGGCATGGGTGGCGCGATTGCGATCGCCGGTGCGCCACCAGACGAACGCACGCGCGATGCGCCCGCCGTCCAGTGGGAACGCGGGAATGATGTTGAACACGAACAGCGCCGCGTTGACAAAGCCCAGCCAGCCGATCAGCGCCAGCACGGGCGTCGTCTTGACGCCTTCGCGCGTCAGCGCCACGTCGCTGATCGTGCCGCTGCTCGCCAGCAGGTAGACCGCTCCGAGGCAAAGGCCGAACAACACCAGCGTGACCGCCGGTCCGGCTGCGGCCACCATGAACTCCTCACCGGCGCTCTGCGGTTCCCGGCGCATCTGCGAGAGGCCTCCAAAGAACCAGAGGTCGATGCCTGCGATCGGGATGCCCAGCCTTCGTGCCACCAGCGCGTGCCCGAGCTCGTGCAGGATCAGCGACGCGAAGTAGCCGACCGCGCCGAGCACCGCAATCAGGTACGCGGTGCTCTGCGAACCGCTCATCACTTCCGGGAAGTACGTGTGCGAGAGCCAGTAGATCAGGAAGAACAGCACCACGAACCAGCTGGCGCTGACACCCACGCGGATGCCGAAGATACGGACGAGCTGAAAGTTGGTGCGCGGGCGCATGCTCGTCTCAATGGTAGGCCCAGCCGGGCCGTTGGGCGGGTTACGGCGGCGCGCACGCCGGCGCGAGCGCGACTACACGTGCACTCGAGAGCGATCGATGATCGCCTCGAAGTCCACCCCAGCGGGCAGCGTGCCGTACTCCAGCCCCGCGTCGCCCGCCAGGCGCGAGGCGCAGAAAGCGTCCGCCACCGCGGGCGCGCCGTGGCGCACGAGCAGCGAGCCCTGCAGGCAGAGCGCCATGCCTTCCACCACTCGCCGGGCGCGTGTCTCGAGCGTCTCAGGCTCGGAGAACTGGCTCTTCAGCTTCTCCACCCTTGCGTCCAGACGGGCATCCGCGCCGCGTGCCTGCTCGACCTCGTCGAAGAACACCTCCAGCGAGCGCGGCGAGCGCGTCAGCGCGCGCAGCACATCCAGGCTCATGACGTTGCCCGATCCCTCCCAGATCGAGGCCAGCGGCGCCTCGCGGTACAGACGCGGCATGCCCGACTCCTCCACGTAGCCAGCCCCGCCAAGGCACTCGAGCGACTCGAACGCGTGGTTGGGGGCGCGCTTGCAGCTCCAGAACTTGCCCACCGCGGTCGCCAGGCGCTTGAACAGCTGTGCGTCGGTGGCGTCTTCGCCGGCGTCCGCATCCGCATGTGCCTCGTCGTAGGCGCGCGCCAGGCGCATCGCCAGCGCCGTCGTCGCCTCGGACTCCACGCACAGGTCAGCCAGCACGTTGCGCATCAGCGGCTGGTCGATCAGGAGCTTGCCGAAAGCGCTGCGGTGCGCCGCGTGGTGCGTGGCGCTGACGACGCCCGAGCGCATGCCCGCGGCGGCGCCGATCACGCAATCGAGGCGCGTGTGGCCGACCATCTCGATGATCGTCGGCACTCCACGTCCGGGCTCGCCCACCATGCGCGCCCACGCGCC
>DATBZG010000050.1:0-13284 GCA_036513335.1 Solirubrobacteraceae bacterium
CCGGCGCTGTACAACCTCGCGCACGAGGGCGCGCTGCCCGAGCGCTTCCACCTGGTTGGCGTCTCGCGCAAAGAAAAAGAGGACGACGACTACCGCGGGGAGTGCGAGCAGGCGATCCGGCGCTTCTCACGGCGCACGCCCGACGAGGACGTCCTGTGCAGCCTGCTGGACAACGTCCGCTACGTGCCGGGGACGTTCGACGAGGAGTCGGTGTACACCGAGCTGGGCGAGGTCCTGGACGAGTTCGAGAAGGAGGCGGGCGAGCCCCTGAACCGCGCGTTCTACCTCTCCACAGCCCCCAACTTCTTCCCCGTGATCGTCGAGCGACTGGGCAGCTCCAAGCTCGCCCTTACCGATGCCCCCACCCACCCGCAAGTGCGCCTGATCATCGAGAAGCCGTTCGGCACGACGCTCGAGGAGGCGCGCGAGCTCAACCGCCACGTGCTGAGCTACTTCGAGGAGACCCAGGTCTACCGGATCGATCATTACCTGGGCAAGGAGACCGTGCAGAACATGCTCGCGTTCCGCTTCGCCAACGGCATGTTCGAGCCGCTGTGGAACCGCAACTACATCGACAACGTCCAGATCACCGCGGCGGAGGACCTGGGCATCGGCTCGCGCGCGGACTACTACGACAGCGCGGGCGCGTTGCGCGACCTGATCCAGAACCACATGCTGCAGCTGCTCTGCCACGTGGCGATGGAGCCGCCTGTGAGCTTCACCGCGGAAGAGGTCCGCAACGAGAAGGTCAAGGTTCTGCAGGCAATCCCCGAGCCGACGCCCGAGCAGATCCGGGAGATGGCGGTTCGCGCCCAGTACGGGCCGGGGCACGCCGGCGGCGATGACGTGCCCGGCTACCTGGAAGAGGAGGGAGTGCCGGAGGGCTCAACGACCGAGACCTATGCGGCGCTGCGCCTGGAAGTGGACAACTGGCGCTGGGCGGGCGTGCCGTTCTACCTGCGCACGGGCAAGCGCCTCGCGCGCAAGATCACCGAGATCGCGGTCACCTTGAAGCCGGTCCCCCACCTGGCGTTCAGCCAGGATGGCTCGCTCGGGGTGCAGCCGAACCAGCTCGTGCTGACGCTGCAGCCCAACGAGGGCGTCTCGCTTCGCCTCGGCGCGAAGATCCCCGGAACGCGCATGAGCATCCGCCCGGTGAACATGGAGTTCCTGTACGGAACGGCCTTCCTCTCGCAGTCGCCGGAGGCCTACGAGCGGCTGATCACCGATGCGATGCGCGGGGACGCAACGCTGTTCACCCGTAACGATGAGGTCGAGGCGCAATGGCGCATCTGCGATCCGATCGTGAGCTCGTGGTCGCAGACGCCTGGCCCGCTGGCGCAATACGAAGCCGGCTCGCAGGGCCCGAGCGAGGCCGAGGACCTGCTGCTCGAGGGCGACAGCTGGCGCGCGATTTGATGGCCGCGCCCACCGCTCAGATTGGCCGCAGCGACGCCGTCTGGAGCCAGCAGGGCACCACTCCCGATGCGATCGAAGCGGCGCTGCGCGCACTGCTCGTGCAGGTCCACGCGGAAAACGAAGACTTCGTGCCGGCACGCGTGCTCAACATGATCGCGTTCGTCGACCGCGAATGGACGGGCGAAATCGCCAATCGCCTGCGTGGTGTGGGCCGCTATCACGCTTCGCGGCTGGTGGTGCTGGCGTACGAGCCGCACCGCGAGCGCCTGGACGCACGCGTCACGATCACCGCCGACGGTGGCTCGGCCCCCGGCGAGATGGCGCTGTTGCACGAGACCGTGGTGGTGGAGCTCGGCGACCGCCACCTGGACGATCTGCTGACGATCGCGGACCCCCTCGTGGTCACGGATCTGCCGACGCTTCTGTGGTCACCACACGGCCACAACGAGATCGTCTCCGAGCTGCTGGCGCTGGCCCAGGCGGTGCTGCTGGACTCGGTCGATGAGCCCGACCCTCGCGACGCTCTGGATCGCGCATGCGCGCTGAGCCGACAGGCATACGTCGTCGATCTAGCGTGGCTGCGCTCGACGCCGTGGCGCGAGCGTGTGGCGGGCGCTTTCGACCCGCTCTGGCTGCGTCGCGAACTGGGGAGCATCTCGGGCGTCACCGTGCGACACCATCCCGCCTCCACGGTTGCAGCCGTGCTGCTCGTGGGCTGGCTCGCCTCGCGCCTGGGCTGGCAGACGGGGGTGCTCGAGACCGACGGTGACGCGCTGGTGGCCTCGCCGGAATCCGGAGGGCACGAGGTTGCGGTGCGTTTGGAAGCGGCGCCGGAGCTGCAGGTGCCGGGCCTGGAGGGCCTCACGCTCGAGACCGAGTCCGGGTTCAGCCTGCGCCTGAGCCGCGGCGCCGGCGGTCTGCGCGCCCACCGGCGCGACGCGCACGGCGATGAGCTGGAGTGGACGATCCCGGGCGCCTCCCGGGGCGAGACGGGCGTGCTCGGCGAGGGCATCCGCCAGGCGCTCCTGCGAGATCCCACATACGTCCCTGCGCTCACGGCCGGTCGAAAGATGCTCGCGTGACGCGCTTGACGAGCTGTCCTGACGCAGAGACGGTCGCCCAGCGAGCAGCCGCGCATGTCGTTCGTCAGCTCCAGCATGCGTACGAGGAGCGCGGCGTGGCGCACGTGGCGCTCAGCGGCGGCACCACCCCTGGGCGAACTTATGAGCTGCTGGGCGCGAAAGCAGAGGATCTAGATGGAGTGCAGGTTTGGTTCGCGGACGAGCGCTGCGTGGGACCGCAGGACGAGGAAAGCAACTACAGGCTGGTCGAGCAGACGCTGCTCGCGGGGTCCGCGATCGCGCCCGAGCGCGTGCACCGCATGGTCGGCGAGCTCGGCCCGGAGCGGGGTGCGCGCGATTACGCACAGGAGCTCCGCCAAGATGTCGCTGGCATTGGTGGGGACCCGACGACGCTCCCGGTGCTGGATCTGGTCGTGCTGGGGATCGGCCCGGACGGGCACGTGGCGTCGCTGTTCCCGGGAGCCCCCACGTTGGATGCGGGGCCGCAGGCGGTATGCCTGGGCGTGCACGACTCGCCGAAGCCACCTCCGGAGCGGATCACGCTCAGCCTCGAGGTGCTCCGGGCGGCACGCGAGTGCCTGCTGCTGGCGACCGGCGCGAGCAAGGCAGACGCGACCAGCGCGATGCTGGGAGAGCCCAGCCGGCGCGTCCCCGCGAGCCTTCTCAGGCGCGGACGCCTGACCGTGATCGTGGACGATGCCGCCGCGCCGGAGGGTCCGTGATACACGATGTGGTGCTGGTGCGCCACGCGGAGACGGAGTGGAGCCTCACCAAGCGCCACACGGGCCACACCGACATCCCCCTGACCAACCGCGGGCGAGAGGCCGCGCTCGCGCTTTCCGAGCGCCTGCGCGGACGGCGCTTCGGGCTGGTGCTCGTGAGCCCGCTCGTACGGGCGCGCGAAACCTGTGAACTCAGCGGCCTCAGCGCGCAAGCAGAGGTCCGCGAGGACCTGATGGAGTGGGACTACGGCGAGTACGAGGGGCTCACCACACCGGAGATCCTCGAGCAGCGGCCCGGCTGGGTGCTCTGGCGCGACGGCTGCCCCGGGGGCGAGCGCGCCGAGGACGTCGGCGCGAGAGCCGACCGCGTGATCGCCGAGCTGCGCGCGGCGGACGGCGAGGTGGCGGTCTTCTCACACGGGCACATCCTGCGGGTGCTGGGCGCCCGCTGGATCGAGCTCGAGCCGTCCGTGGGCAGGCGCCTGGGATTGTTCACCGGCGCCATCTCCGTGCTTGGCAGCGAGCACCAGGTGTCGATCATCACGCGCTGGAATGAGACGGATCTGTAACGCTTTCCCCGCTCTGCTGACTTACCTTCTAGAGTGACGCAGCACAGCTAGCCGATGGCAGCCCGCGCGGTCAAGATCACCTCTCTCTCCAGCGGCGCCGAGCAGATGCTCGTGGCGATGGACGATGCGCGGCGGGACACGCTGGCACTGGTGGCGCCGATCGGCGAGGAGGATCTCAAGGGCGTGCACTCGCCGATCATGAGCCCGCTGGCGTGGGACCTCGGTCACATCGCCGCCTACGAGGATCTTTGGCTCGGGCACCGCTACGGCGGCCTGGAGCTTCTGCGCCCGGATCTCGCGAACCTCTACGACGCGTTCGAGACCCCGCGCAAGATCCGCGGCGAGATCGACGCGCTCGCGCCCGAGGACGCGAAGGCGTATATGACGGAGGTCAGTGCGCGTGTGGCGGAGCTGATCTGCGAGCGCGGAATCGACGATGGCGTGCTGTGCGAGATGGTACTCCGTCACGAGCTCCAGCACTGCGAGACGATGCGCCAGACGTTGGCGATCGCGGGGCTGCTCGCCGAGGACGAGCGGGCGCAGATCGCGGCGCCACTGAGCGATGAGGAGCCGCAGGGCTGGCTCACTGTTCACGCGGGCCCGTTCGAGATGGGCGCAAGCGACGAGCGCTTTGCTTACGACAACGAGCGCCCCCGTCACGTGGCACGCGTCGAGGAGTTCGCGATCGCGCGCCGTCCGGTGAGCAATGCGAGCTGGCTGCATTTCAGCGAGGGCGGTGGCTACGAACGGCGCGAGTGGTGGTCGCGCGAGGGCTGGGCGTGGAAGGAGGAGCACGACATCACGCATCATCCTGGCGTGGCGAGCGGCCACCCGGACGCGCCCGCCTGCCACGTCTCCTGGTTCGAGGCCGACGCCTTCGCCCGCGCACATGACGCGCGACTACCCACCGAGCAGGAGTGGGAGAAGGCGGCGACCTGGACCCAGGGGACCTCGCAGCGCGACGGGACCACAAGCGCGATTGGCGGTGCGCCCGCCATCGGCGGCGTGGGGCGCGTGTGGGAGTGGACGGCCTCGCGCTTCGACGGCTACCCGGGTTTCACGGCATACCCCTACAGGGAGTATTCGGAGGTGTTCTTCGGCGATCGCTACCGGGTGCTGCGCGGCAGCTCCTGGGCGACACATCCACGCGTGGCCAGCGCGAGGTTCCGCAACTGGGACCTGCCGTTGCGACGCCAGATCTTCGCCGGCGTGCGACTGGCGAGGAGCGCGTGATGGAGCCCTCCACCCCACCTCAGACAGTGACCGAGTCCACGATCCGCATCGACTCGCACCTGGACGGCACGCAGGAACGCTCGCTCGCGGATGATGTGCTGGACGGGCTCACGCGGCCGTTCAAGGAGCTGCCGCCGAAGCACTTCTACGACGCGCGCGGCGCCGATCTGTTCGACCAGATCTGCGATCTGCCGGAGTACTACCCCACACGCGCGGAGCGCGCGATCCTCGAGGAACAGGCGGAGGAGCTGGCCGAGCTGACGGGCGCGGTCGAGCTGGTGGAGCTGGGCTCGGGCACAGCGGCAAAGACGCGTGTGCTGCTGGACGCGCTGCGCGAGGCGGGCACGCTCGAGCGCTACATCCCGGTTGACGTGACGGAGAGCATGGTGCGCGACTGCGCTGAGGCTCTCACCAGCGAGTACCCGGGCCTGCACGTGCACGGCGTTATAGGCGACTTCGAGCGCCACCTTCAGCACGTGCCGGCAGCGACGGGGCCACGGATCGTGGCCTTTCTGGGCGGCACGATCGGCAACTTCCCCCCGGGCAGCCGCCGGCGCGTGCTGCGCCAGATAGCCGGCCTGCTCGGCCCGTCGGATCATCTGCTGATGGGCACGGACCTGGTCAAGGACCCACGTGTGCTGGAGGCGGCATACGACGATGCGCAGGGGGTGACGGCGGAGTTCAACCGCAACGTCCTGCTGGTGCTCAACCGCGAGCTGAGCGCGGACTTCGACCCCGAGGACTTCGACCACGTGGCGCTGTTCGACGAGCAGAACGAATGGATCGAGATGCGCCTGCGCGCCCGCCGCGAGCACACGACGCTCGTACGCGACCTGGACCTGCAGGTGCACTTCGACGCTGGCGAGGAGCTACGCACCGAGATCAGCGCCAAGTTCACGCCCGAACGCCTGCAGGGCGACCTCGCCGCCGCGGGCCTGGAGCTCGTGCGCTTCCTCACCGACCCCGAGGACCGGTTCGCCCTTTCCCTGTCGCGCATCGCCGTCGACAGATAGGCTTCCCGCGATGAACTTCGACGGCAGCGCGGCGATCGTCACGGGCGGCGCCTCCGGACTCGGCGAGGCGACGGTACGCGCCCTGCACTCACGCGGCGCACGCGTGACGATCGCGGATGTGAACGCGGAGAAGGGCGAGGCGCTCGCGCAGGAGCTGGGCGTTGAGTTCGTCAGTTGCGACGTGCGTGAGGAGGAGCAGGTCCAGGCAGCGGTCGAGCGGGCAGCGGCCGCGGACGGCGGTGTGCGCATCGCGGTGGCGTGCGCGGGCACCGGCTGGGCGCAGAAGGTCGCGGGCTCGAAGGGCCCACACCCGCTGATGCCATTCGAGATCATCATCTCGATCAACCTGATCGGCACGTTCAACCTGCTGCGCCTGGCGTCCAGCGCGATGATCGCCAACGAGCCGGGCGAGGACGGCGAACGGGGCGTGTGCATCCACACGGCGTCGATCGCGGCGTTCGACGGCCAGGTCGGGCAGATCGCGTACTCGGCGTCGAAGGGCGGCGTCGTCGGGATGACGCTGCCGGCCGCGCGCGACCTCTCCCAGTACGGCATCCGCGTGAACACGATCGCGCCGGGCCTGTTCGACACGCCGCTGCTGGCGGCGCTGCCCGAGGAGGCTCGTCAGAAGCTCGGTGCGGGCGTCCCCTATCCGCAGCGCCTCGGCCAGCCGGCGGAGTACGCCCAGCTCGCCTGCCACATCGTGGAGAACCGCATGCTCAACGGCGAGACGATCAGGCTCGACGGCGCGCTGCGGATGCCTCCACGCTGAGCGTGGGCGACGGGTGCAAGCGTTGCCTGCGCAGGACACCCGAGCGCCCGACTTCTTCATCGTTGGCTCGCCGAAGACGGGGACGACAGCGCTCCACCGGATGCTGAGCGTGCATCCGCAGATCTTCATGTCGCGGCTGAAGGAGCCGCGCTTTTTGGCTAGCGACCTCCTGCCACGCCCGCAGCATGCGAACGCTCCGCGTGAGGAGGGCTATCCGAGAACGCTGGCGGACTACCTTGCGCTGTTCGCGGACGCCCAGGCGGGGCAGCGCGTAGGCGAGGCCACACCCACGTATCTTTGGTCGAGGACGGCGGCGGGCGCGATCGCCGAGCTCTCTCCGTCGGCGCGGATAATCGCGATCCTGCGCGAGCCATCGAGCTTTCTGCGCTCGCTGCACCTGTCGTTCTTGAAGGGCGGCAACGAGTCGGAGAAGGATCTGCGCAAGGCGATCTCTCTCGAGACGGAGCGCCGCGCCGGGCGTCACATCCCGCGCGGCTCGCATCGCCCGCAGCTGCTGCTCTACTCCGATCACGTGAGATACGTCGAGCAGCTGCAGCGCTATCTCGCGCGCTTCCCACCGGAGCAGATGCTGGTTCTGATCTACGACGACTTCCTGGCGGACAACCGGGCGACCGTTCGCCGGGTGCTGCGCTTCCTAGAGGTCGACGACACGGGTCCGATCAAGATCCGCAAGGCGAATCCGACCGTCGGTGTGCGCTCGACCGGTCTGCAGTCGGCAGCGAGCTCACTGATCGCGGGCAACAGCCGGCTGGCGCGTGCGACGCGTACCACGATCAAGTCAGTCATACCGCAACTGGCGAGCGCTGGCGCTCACCGGCGGATTCTGTTTCGCGAGCCGCCAGCGCTGGACGAGCGCCTAATGCTCGAGCTTCGCGAGCGGTTCCAGCCGGAGGTGGTCGCGTTGAGCAAACACCTGGACCGCGACCTCGTGAGCCTGTGGGGCTATGGCGAGCGCGGCTGAGCGAGCCCGCCTGCCCCTTCGGCGCTAGAGGCGTTCGACGAGCATCGCCATGCCCATGCCGCCGGCGACGCACATCGACTCGATGCCGTAGGTCCCGTCGAGCGTCTCGAGGTCGTTGAGCAGCGTGGTCATGATGCGTGCGCCGGTCATGCCGAACGGGTGCCCGAGCGCGATCGCGCCACCGAACGGGTTGAGCTTCTCGTCGGGGATGCCCAACTCGTCTTTGCAGGGAACGATCTGTGCGGCGAACGCCTCGTTGATCTCGACAACGTCGATGTCCTCGATCGTCATGCCGGTGTTCTTCAACAGCGCCTGGATGGCGGGGATCGGGCCGAGGCCCATCACCTCGGGACGGATCGCGGCGACGGTGGAGGCGATGATTCGCGCGCGCGGCGAGTAACCCTCCGCTTTGGCCTTCTCGTCGCTCATGATCAACAGCGCCGCGGCGCCGTCGTTGAGCGGACAGGCGTTGCCGGCGGTGACGGTGCCGTCCTCTTTGAACACGGGCCGTAGCCCGGCGAGGGCCTCGATCGTCGTCCCCGGACGGGGGCCGTCGTCCTTGGAGACGACCGTCTCGGGCACGTCGATCTCGTTGCCTTCCTTGTCCACGTCTTTGTGCGCGGGCACTGTCACGGGCACGATTTCCTTGTCGAAGTGTCCGGACTCCTGCGCGGCGACCGCGCGCGTCTGGGAGATCAGCGCCCACGCGTCCTGCGCCTCGCGGCTGACTTTGCGCTCGGTGGCGACGTTCTCGGCAGTCATGCCCATGGAGATGTAGGCGTCATACAGCGAGCCCTCTGAGCCGTCGAGCTTGGGATGCAACTCGAATGGCGAGCCGGGAGCGGTGCGCGAGACGGCCTCGACGCCGGCGGCGATGTACGTGTCGCCCTCGCCAGCCTTGATCGCGTGGAAGGCCATGCGTGTGGTCTGCAGCGAGGAGGCACAGAAGCGGTTGACGGTGCAGCCCGGCACGTGGTAATCGATGCCTGCCAGCAGCGCGGCCATGCGTCCGATGTTGTAGCCGGTCTCGCGCTCGCCATAGCCACAGCCCATCATCACGTCGCCGATCGAACGCTGGTCCAGCTGCGGGTTGCGCTCGATCAGCGCCTTCAGCGGGATCGCGGCGAGGTCATCGCCGCGGACGCTCTTCAGGGAGCCCTTGGCGGCGCGCCCGATGGGCGTGCGGATTGCGTCGACGATCACAGCTTCAGGCATGTGAGGCTCTCTCTCCTTGGTCGTTTGGCGCGCCTAGCCGGGTGCGTGCGAGCGGCGCGGAGGCACGATCCTATGTGATCGGAAGCTCCTGGGCGGGCGTGCGGCGGCGCCCGCGCGAGCGCAGCGCTCCCGACACACCGCGGCGCAGTCGCGTGCTGTCGAGCAGCGAGGCGAGCGCAAGCTCGAGCCCGCCGCGGACGCGACTGCCGTTGACTAGGTGCGTGGCTCCCGCGCGGTAGTAGTACATCCCCCATACGTGCCTGCGCCGCTTCAGCCGCAGCCATGGCGACGCGGAGGCCTCCTGGGCGTCGAACTCCTCACGGCTGACGGGTCTCTCGCCACGCGCGCGCCTGCGCTGGTTCTCCGCCAGCCGCATCACGTTGTAATGGCGGTCCCAGAACAGATCCAGCTGCATGGAGCCGGCGCGCTTGCGGTAGTAAACGAGCGGCTCGGGCAGGTTCATCACGACCCCGAGCTCCCCCAGCCGGCAGAACATCTCGAACTCGTTGGCGGCGCCGTACTCGACGGTGGAGTAACCGCCGACAGCGTCGTAGTCGGCGCGAGAGAACAGCACGGAGGAATGGATCACGAAGAACAGTCCGCCGCGACGGCGCACGGCTTCGTAGGCATCCTCGGAGGTGGGACCCATGACGGCAGGCGAGATCACGCGCTTGGCGTCGTTGACGTTGTGACCGTGGCTTCCGAGCAGCGCGATCCGGCGCGAGCCGCTCCAATCGCGCATCAGCTCCAGCTGACGCTGGAGCTTGGTGGGAGCCCAGAAGTCGTCGGAGTCGCAGATCGCGATCAGCTCGCCCCGCGCCGCCTGGATGCCGGCATTGCGTGCGGCGGCATCGCCGGAATTGCGCTCCAGCCTCACGTAGCGGATGGGGACGCCACGCGCGCGACCGTCGGCGAACCGCTCGATGAACTCGGCGATGTTGTCCTCGGAGGCGTCGTCGGCGACGACGATCTCAGCGGGTAGCGCGGTCTGCGTAACGATCGAGTCCAGCGCGTCGCCGATCCGCCCGACGTCGTTGTACGTGGGGACGACCACCGACACGCGTGCGCCGGACACGCGCTCAGCCGATGCTGTCATAGCCCCACAACGCCACGAGGTCACGTCCGAGATACTCGCTCAGCGCCTCCACCTCGGGCCTGTAGCGACGGCGTAGCTCGAGCATCAGCTGCTCGTCGGGTGAGCGCGGGCTGCTGAACAACAGCCGGTTGCGGATCGCCACGGCGGACTGGCGGCCGAGCTGCGGCGGCGCGAGCTTGCGCGCGGCGCCCTGCACGGCGCGGGGCAGCCTGCCGTCGCCGGAGGCGAGCGCATGCACGACCGAGTGAAGCCGCTGCGAGCGTACGCGCACGGTGGGGTTCGATTCTTTGACCTTGACCGGCTGCGTGTCGTCCACTTCTAGGAAGCGCTGCACCTTGCGTACGGTGGCCTCGTTGTCGTTGCGGTAGTCGTCGTACACGAGCACCAGCACCTGCTCGGAGGCAAATTGGTCGTGGTAGCGACGCAGTTGCTCCACGTATCGGACGTAGTCGGAGTACAGGGTGCCGCGTGGCCCCCACAGCAGGTTCTCGGGCAACTGCCTGCCGGCGCGTCTTGCCTGCTCCAGCGCGAGCGCCTTGTGGAAGTCGGTCTCCGGCTCGATGTAGATCTGGACGAACTGCAGGTGCAGCGAGTGCAGGAAGCTGGCGGGCTCGCGCAGGATCGCGATGATGCGCGCGTCGGGCTGCATCTCGGCGATGCGCCGTGCGGCGGTGCGAGACCAAAGGTATGGCGCCGAGGCCTCCCCGGTGCGCTGCTCGGGCCGGGCGGGCGCGAACAGCGACAGATACTCCTCGATCGTGCGCGGGGTGTGTCCAAAGCTGCGCGGCATGGCTGCGGGCGGACGCAGCTCGTCGGCGAGGAAGTACGGCTCCTTGTTGGGCGGCGCGTAGATCTGCGGGTGGCCCTTGAGCATGTCCCACAGTGCGGTGGTTCCGCTCTTGGGGTGGCCGACTATGAAGAAGTCGGGGACCCGCTTGGATCCGTTGGATCTGATTTGCGTAGCCATCTGCCGCTATATGCTGTCATAGCCCCAAAGGCTCACTAGGTCGCGTCCGAGATACTCGCTGACGGCCTCGACCTCGCCTTTGAAGCGGCGGCGCAGCTCGAGCATCAACTGCTCGTCTGGCGGCGGCGTGTCGGTGTATCGGATCGAACGCCACAGCGATGCGAGCTTCTCGTTCTCGCCGATCGCATGCGGGGTGCGTTCTCGCAGGCCTCCTGCGAGCCGCGACCCGGGACCGGTGCGCCGGGCCATCGACAGTGCGCGCATGGCCTGGTCGAGCAGCACGTAGCGCGGCGTGCGCAGCGACTCGAGCTCCACTTCCGGCACGGGCAGCGTGTCGTCCACGTCGATGAAGCGCAGCACCTGACGCACGGTGCCCTCGTTGTCGGCGCGGAAGTCGTCGTAGATCAGCACCAATACCTGCTCGGGTGCGAACACGGCGTGGTAGCGGCGCAGCTGCTCGGTATAGCGGACGAGCTCTGAGTACATGAGTACCTGCGGGAACTGCGACAGTCGCGGAACGTTCCTGCCTTCGCGCCTTGAGTCCTCGAGCGCGAGCGCCTTGCGGAAGTCCTTCTGTGTCTCGTCGTAGTTGCGCAGCGCCTGCAGGTGAACGGAGCGCAGCAGGCCGGCGGGCTCGCGCAGGATCGCGATGATGCGGGCGTCTGGCTTCACAGCGGCGATGTTGGCGGCGGCGAGCGTGGAGCGTAGATAGGTGGGCGTGGCCTCTCCGACGCGCTGGTCCTCGCGCGCGTGTGTGAACAGCGCGCGATACCCCTCGAGCGTGGTCGGGTGCTTGCGCCTGCTGGACGCGGGGCGCCAGTAGCGCGTGCGCCGGTCGGGCGCGAAGTAGCGTGGCTCCTTCACCGGCATGTGAATCTGAGGGTGGGAGAGCAGCATTCGGTGAAGTGCTGTGGTTCCACACTTGCCGTGTCCGACTATGTAGAAATCAGGCAGCCGCGGGGCGTCAGCTGATGTGCTCATAGCCCCACAGTGTCATGAGATCCCGTCCAAGGTAGTCGCTGAGTGCCTGCACTTCGGGCTTGAAGCGCAGGCGCAGCTCGCGCATGAACTGCTCGTCGGGCGGCTCGGGCTCCTCGAATGCGACGCTGCGCCAGCGTTTGCGCACGGCTCCGCGCATGTACTCGGGAGTGAATGCGTTAACAGTGCGCGAGACCGCCTCTGCGCCGGGCAGGCTGTGCAGCGCCATGCGCCGCAGGTTGACGAGCCGGTGTAGCTGCTGGAAGCGCAGGTCGCGCGACGGGCGCGTCTTCACGACCTGGATGGGAAGCGCGTCGTCGAGCTCGAGGAAGCGCAGCACGCTGCGCACCACCGCCTCGTTGTCGGCCCGGAAGTCGTCGTAGATCAGCACCAGCATCTGCTCGCGCGAGAACGCGTGCTCGTAGCGGCGCAGCTGCTCCACGTAGTGAACGTGATCTGTGTAGAGCAGGTCCCATGGTGTGCGCGACAGGCGCGGCAGCGAGCGCCCTTCGCGCCTTGGCTCCACAAGTGCGATCGCCTTCTGGAAGTCGTTCTGCGTCTCGTTGTAACCGCGCACGGATTGCAGGTGAAACGAGCGCAGGAAGCTGGTGGGCTCGCGCAGGATCGCGATGATGCGCGCATCGGGCGCCACCGACGCGATGCGCTCTGGTGCTAGCGAGGAGCGCAGATATGCGGGGGTGGCCTCGCCGATCAGCTGGTCGGGTGTGGCCTCTGCGAAGAGAGCCCGGTAGCCGTCGAGCGTGCGCGGCCGGCGACCGGGCGCATCCTCGGATTCCTGCGCGTCGTCGTTCTCGCGCGCGGCGCCGTCGGAGCCGCCGGGCTGCAACTGGATGTCTTTCATCGCAAAGAAGCGCGGCTCCTTGGCGGGCATGTGAATCTGCGGGTGGCGCCGCAGCATCTCGTATAGCGCGGTCGTGCCGCACTTTGCGTGGCCCACGATGAAGAAGTCCGGCACCCTGTGGCCCGCGTTTGCGGCAGTCGAGCTGGGCGTCTCCCCGTCGGACATCGGTCGCTCAGCCGACATCGCCATGACTCCAGAGTATACGGGAGGCTATAAGTCCCCGACCAGTGAAAAGCGTGGGAAGCCTAGAGGTCCAGACGGCTGACACCGAGCTCGTCGAAACCGACGTGATGGGCGAGCTCGTGGCGTACGGTGCGGGTCACCTGGTCGCGCAGCATGTCGGGGTCGTGGCCGAAGTCGCGGCGCAGCGTGTC